>JAIBBB010000110.1 GCA_019694905.1 Cyclobacteriaceae bacterium | reverse complement strand
GAACTTTATGAAATGGTGACCGGAGAGAAGTTGGCTGCCATCGATTATGATCATTTAGCTCAACGAATTGAGCAAAACATCGTTAGTTCACTAAAATGACTATTTTTGGCTGAAATTCCAGCGAATGAAATACACGATCGACAAGCAGGAGAAGTACAGTTTGCTCCGTTTACATGAAGAGAAACTGGACTCCAGTGTAGCACCGGCACTCAAATCTGAATTGATTACCTTTCATGCTGAGGGTGTTCGCAATATCATCCTTGACCTGACGGATGTAAAGTACACAGATTCATCCGGCCTTAGCGCACTGCTCGTGGGCAACCGCATTCTTCAGGAAGATGGTGGTATTTTTGTCCTGACCTGCCTCTCCGATCACACACTGAAGCTGATCAAGATCTCCCAGTTGGACAGTGTACTGACTATACTGCCGTCCGTTGAAGAAGGTGTTGACGCCGTCTTCATGCATGAAATAGAAAAGGACATGAAGGACGACTAGTCCTGGTCCGTTCTAGACAATCTTGTAATTTCTGTACTCCCCTACCCGCCAGCCTGTCCATCTTTCAATGGCCATCTTCAACCGGTCTTTCATACTGAACCGGTTAAAGGAAACATCCCGGTCATATTTCCAAGAACGCAATTGAATTCTCTCTTTCATTGCAGCAGGATGCGTGCCTTCAAACTGACTGACCGCTTCTGCGTCGCCATAATCGAACTCAGCCGACTTGATGCTGTTCCGTTCCATCCATTGATCGTCAAAGTACATTCTGTGGAACGACTGCAACTTTTCCTTTAATGCTTTGGGTTCTCTCACCCAGCCGTAGTGGTAAACTTCAGCATCCAGCAGTTTAACCCTCAGCTTGTCATTTGGCTTCTTGCGGAACCCCTGCGCATCCTTATAGGAGAAGATGTCTGGTCGGGACTTGATAACCCTGATCTCACGGCGGTACCACTTCAGGGATTCCCCCACATAATCGTACGATCCATAGAAATGCCTGTACCGAAAGAGCAGGCCATCCACACCAGGATCATCCCGGTACCTCTTCATGGCTTCCAGAATCACGGGGAGGTACTTTTCGTGGATAACTTCATCTCCCTGAATATAAAAGGCCCAGTCAAAGCCTGGTGGAATGGCTGCCAGGGCTTTGTCGGTTTCCAGTGCCAGCACCCGGCCTCCCTCCCGTAAGGAGTCATCCCAAACGGTATGTACAATCGTTGAATCTGCAGGCAAAATGGATTGCACATATTCGAGCGTATTGTCATCTGATTTCCCCACTGCCACCACAAAGTGATCACAAAGCGGCAGGATAGATTGAATGGCTTCCTTTATGGGGTAGTCAAACTTCACAACGTTCCGGGCAATCGTAAATCCACACACCTTCATCTCTCAAAAATGCAAAAAAGACATATAGGCAGATTCATAGAGCGTCGATAAAGTGCCCCCGACTATATAAAATCTGATCAAATTCGCAGAAAACGTTTTCAGAGTAGCTGCGATGTTTGTTAATTACGATGATTTGGATGTCCATGATGGGATTTGTGCGGGGAGTTTTTCTCCTACTACTACCAATTACTGCTGTAGCCCAGGCCGGGGATACCACCTTTGTGGACGTGTCCCGGAAGTCGGCCATTGATTTTTATCACGCTACCTTTATTAAACAGAGTGCCCTATTCAATGGGACACTGTATCAGCCCTATGGTCGGATCACAGAGGGTCACGTCTTTCTGGGCGAAGATGACTTCAGAGAGGGTGCGATTGAATTTGAAGGCGTAACCTACGGAAGTGTAAGCCTTAAGTACGACCTGCTTCAGGATGCAGTTCTCACCGAGAAGAACGGTACGATCATCCGACTGGCACAGGAGCATATCTCATTTTTTCATTTTGCGGGCCGGCATTTCGTCAGGTTGGAGGCAACCTCGGCTAACCGGGCACCCAAGACCAGCTTTTACGAAGTGCTCTATGACGGCCCCACAACGGCCTACGCCCTTCACAAGAAGGAGATTGATGCCCGGGCCAACCTCAAAGTAATGGAGTCAACAAAGTACTTTGTGGTGCGCAACGGCGCCCTGTACCCTGTCCGCAACCGCAGTTCTGTTTTGAAGCTGTTCCCGGAAAAGAGCAAAGAAATCAAGCAGCGGCTGGCCGCTGAGGGCATTCATTTCAGAGAGAATGTCGCTTTGGGCATTGCAGCGATTGCCAGGATCTACGACCAACTCAAACAGACTACCCAATGAGTTCTCGCTTTTTGCTCCGTGTAATTTGCTGCGTGGCTTTGCTCATCCCGGTTGTCTCTCAGGCACAACAGACACTTCTCAACGGACAGTTCAAGGACATCACGTTTCGTGCTTTTGTCACTTCAGTGGAATCTGCAACACCCTATCGGTTCTACTACCCTCCTGCTGCTGACACTCTTAAGGTCAATACCAGTTTTCACGAGAAGCCACTGTCGACTGTATTGCTCGATATCTTTAAAGACACTGAATTCAAGTTTGCCATTGACCCCCTAAACAGGGTATTTATTACCCGCGGCATAGAGATTCAACCGGAACTGCCCCCAGGCTATTTTGGGTATTCCAGTCTTGCAAAAAATCAGGACGATGCAGCACTTCAGAGTTTTCTGGCAGGCAAACAACGAGACCAGCAGCAGGCGAGCCTCGAGGACAAGTTGTTCATTATCGGATCAAGGAGTGCAGAACAGAAGGGCAATCCATCTGTTGCCGGATACGTTCGCAATATCGACAATGGTGAGCCTATCGTAGGGGCTGTTGTCATGATTGAGAATCCGTTCATGGGGACCGCCACAGACGCTTTTGGCTACTTCTCCCTTTCGCTCCCAAAAGGACGGTACGAACTCAAGATCAAGAGTCTCGGAATGAAGACCACCAGGCGCCAGATAATGCTGTACTCCGATGGCAAGCTGGACATTGAAATGAAGGAAGATATTGTCTCTTTAAAGGAGATTGTCATTGAATCAGAGAAGGATGCGAACGTCACAAGCCTTCAAATGGGAAAGGAGAAACTTGACATCAAACTCCTTAAGCAGATTCCTTCCGCACTGGGTGAAACCGACGTCCTGAGGACGGTTCTCACGCTCCCCGGCGTGCAGTCGGTTGGTGAAGGCACTGTGGGCATCAATGTGCGTGGCGGCTCCACCAGTCAAAACCTGATTCTCTATAATGACGCCACCATCTACAATCCCTCACACCTTTTTGGCTTCTTTTCAACCTTCAACCCGGATATCCTGAAGAACGTTGAATTATACAAAAGCGGTATTCCTGCCGAGTACGGTGGCAGACTCGCATCGATCCTTGAAGTTACAACCCGGGAAGGCAACAAGAAGAAGTTTTCAGGCTCAGGAGGGATCAGTCCCATTACCGGGCGTTTCATGATTGAAGGCCCGATCGTCAGTGAGAAGACTTCCTTTATTCTTTCGGGCCGGTCTACCTACTCCAATTGGATTCTGAGCCAGCTTCCCAATGAAACCCTTAGGAAAAGTGCAGCGTCATTCTATGATATCAATGCACTGATTACACACCAGATCAACGACAAAAACTCACTTCAGCTATCCGGATATTTCAGCGATGACAAATTCAAATTGGGGAATGACACAAGCTATCATTACACCAATCGTGCGGCCTCAGCCAAGTGGAAGCATATCTTCTCCAATCGCTTTTTTGGCATCATCACGGGCAGCCACAGTGGATATGACTATGCCATTGACAGCAAGAAAAACCCACTGAAGGCATTTGAACTCTCCTATGGTATTTCACAAAATCAGCTCAAGGCAGATTTTAACTACTTTCTGGACTCCAAACACACAATCACATTTGGTGCCAGCAGCATTTACTACCATCTGCAGCCGGGAACGCGAACGGCCTCTGACGCGCAATCAATTGTGACACCTGTTAAAGTTCAGAATGAACAGGCGGTTGAAAGTGCACTTTATGTGAGTGATCGTTTTGAAGTTACACCGAAGTTGTCATTGACTTACGGATTGCGCTATTCAATTTACTCCTTCCTTGGACCCAAGAATGTGTACCGGTACCTGTCGGGTGTGAGTTTCAATGAGAATACCATTATTGATACGGTAAGTTATACCGGCCACAAGCCCATCTCTACGTACCATGGACCGGAGCTCAGACTTGCGGCGAGGTATGCGTTGCCCGGAGCAGCCTCGGTCAAGTTCTCCTACAACCGAATGAGGCAGTACATACAGATGCTTTCGAATACTACAGCTATCTCCCCTACCGACATCTGGAAGCTCAGCGACCAGTATGTCAAACCTCAGATTGGCGATCAGATCTCCGCAGGCTACTACAGGAACTTCAGAAGCAATACCATCGAAGTGTCGGCTGAAGCGTATTACAAATTGACGAAGAACTTCATTGACTATAAGGGAGGAGCCACCTTGCTATTGAATACACACATTGAAACGGACCTGGTCAGTACCAAAGGTCATTCCTACGGTATTGAGTTCATGCTCAGGAAGCTGACGGGTAAATTAAATGGATGGGTAACCTACACTTATTCCAGGTCTCTGCTTCAAACCACAAGTTCTTATACTGCTGATCGGATCAACAATGGCCGGGTCTACCCCAGCAATTTCGACAAACCTCATTCGCTCAACCTCATTGGAAATTACAAATTCAACCGGCGCTTCAGTATTTCCGTCAACTATACATACAGCACGGGTCGACCGATCACCTTGCCGTTGTCGCGCTATGACCTCAACGGTGCTCCCCGCCTTTTCTACTCCGACCGCAACGAGTACCGAATTCCAGACTATTGGCGCGCCGATGTCTCACTCAACATTGAAGGAAATCACAAGATCAGGAAGCTCGCACACAGTTCATGGACTTTGGCCTTGTATAATATCACGGGAAGAAGAAATGCATACTCCGTCTACTTTGTGTCACAGGATGGTAAGATCAATGGTTACAAGCTGAGCATTTTTGGAAATCCTATTCCGACCCTCACGTATAACTTCCGTTTCTAATGTCATTTTCGCAGACGATACTGAAACTACTTGTATGCTCTGTCCTGCTCTGCGGGTGCATTGATCCCTACAAGCCGGCAGTAAAAACCGGAGCTGCATCGCAACTGGTCGTAACGGGCTATTTGAACAGCCAGGATGGATCCGCCAAAATCCAGTTGAGCAACAGCCAGGATATCTACAACAGCGATTTGCCGACGAATATTACAGGTGCCCAGGTAACTATTGAATCCGATGCCGGGGGAGTTGCCCACCTCACTGAAACTTCGCCTGGCAGCTATGAACTCTCCGGCCAACCGGTCGATCCAAACAAGAAATACCGGCTCACCATCCTCACCTCCGACGGGGAGCGCTATGAGTCTGCCTACAGTCAGGGAAGAAATTCGCCTGCCATTGACAGCGTGACATGGTCACTCGACGACTTCAAGAATGGCGTGGATATCAAACTATTCACACACGACGAGTCAGGACAGACCAAATTTTATCGATGGGACTATGAGGAGACCTGGCAATATCATTCAGCTTACCAGTCCGTGCTTTACTATGATCCGGCAACCTCAGGGCTTTTTCGACGGGAAGACGACATTTACAACTGCTGGCACACTGTTCCAGGCTTCAAGATTATCACAGCAAGTACAAGTCAACTGACAGAGAATAAGGTACCGGGTCAGTCAGTTGTCTTCATTCCCAGGTCATCCCCCAAGTTGCTGCTGAAGTACAGTGTACTGATCAGGCAATTCGCGATCTCGGAAGACGAGTACAACTATTGGGAGAACCTTCGGAAAAACACCGAAAACCTGGGGACACTTTTTGATCCTCTGCCCTCTCAACTAACAGGTAACATCCTCTGCACCAGCAATCCCAACAAACTCGTGATCGGCTATTTCAGTGTACTATCTGCCACGGAAAAGAGACTGTTTATTGATGGAAACAAATTGCCTACGGATCTGACTTCTGATACCGGGTATCAAAAGTGTACATATGACACACTGCTCATCGCCGATATCCCCAACAGAATCAGAGGTATTGGGGACGTTTACCTTTTCATCGGCCCGGTCACGCAGACATTTTTTACTATCGGTTTTTCTTACTCAACCAAAAAGTGCGTGGACTGCCGATTGACCGGTGGTACAACAACCAGGCCCGCATTCTGGTAACGGATATGAGAAGTATCGTCATTATATCAACCCTCATTTGCTTCTCACTTACACACGTTGTGGGACAGAACGACGTTGCCTTGCGTCAACGCAAGGCACTGGAAAAGTACCGTAGCACCCATTACCAGGAGAAGATCTACGTCATGACGGACAGAGAGTCCTATCTTGCCGGAGAAACCCTGTGGTTTAAACTCTGGGTGCTGGATGCCTTCATGCACAAGCCATCGCGTTTGAGCACAGTAGCCTATGTAGAATTGATCGATGGAAGTGGGAAGTCAATCGGACAAACAACGGTTGCCCTGAACGATGCTCAGGGAAGCGGATCTGTCAATATTACCCCATTGGCCAACAATGGAAAATACATGCTCCGCGCTTATACCCGCTGGATGACCAACTATGGTGAAACTTCTCTTTTCCGCAAGGCAGTGACAGTTGTCAATACATTCAGGGCGCCTGAATCCGACAAACTGGTCAACCAGGAAGTGCAGGAGGATGTCCAGTTCTTCCCCGAAGGCGGTCACATGGTGTATGAGATTCCGGGAAAGGTTGGTGTTAAAGGGCTCTTGCCTGACGGCTATGGATTCTCTTTCACAGGTGCCGTGCTTACACAGTCAAATGACACCGTGGCGAAGTTCCGAACCAACCAATTTGGCATGGGAAATTTTGCCTTCACTCCCCGCAAAGGACAGGCGTATCATGCTGTCATCAAATCCGGTAAAGGTATCAGGACGATTGCTTTTCCCGCTGCGGAAGAAGAGGGCATTGTCATGAGAGTGGAAGACAAAGGGGACCAGTTTCTGGTGTCTGCTAAGTCTTCCTTTGGAAGGCCTTTGCCGGTAGCGCTGGTGGTACACAGTCGTCTGGGCAACGTTGTGACCCAGGGTTCGAACATGGATGATGGAAAGGCGACATTTAGCATAGCCAAAGCCGGGTTGGGCCAGGGTATCTCACACATAACACTGGTTGACTACCAGGGAAAGGCATTGGCTGAACGACTTGTATTCAAGCCGGTTGACAGATCATTTGATGTTTCTATTGCAACCCCGAAGGAGGTGCTGGGCACACGACAAAAGACATCAATCCGGATTCAGGCATCCGGCAACAACGACCAACGGCCCAACCACGCCGTTACAGTCTACAAACTGGATTCACTTGACAATGGACCACATCAGGACCCTTACAGCTATCTCTGGCTGGTGAGCGAATTGAAAGGTCATGTTGAGTCGCCTGCATATTATTTGAAGGAAACCGCACCCTCCTACGATGTAGAGAGTTTACTCCTCACGCAGGGCTGGACCCGCTATCAATGGTCTGGTAAAGAATCCCTCCCTGCCATCCTTCCGGAACCTAATGGCCCCATCATTGCAGGAAAAGTGACGCAGGCAGATTCCGAGACGCCGGCCGTCAACATACCCGTGTACCTGTCATCACCTGGTTTGTATCAGCGGGTGTATCCTTCCAGGAGCGACAGCAAAGGTCAATTGCTCTTTGAACTACGGAAGTTCACCGGGTCACGCCAGGTTTTTGTTCAACCGGATCCTTCAGCAGGAGCGAATTTAAGGATCCAGTTGGAAAAGCCGTACTTCAAATATTCATCCGAAACGCCTGGCCAACTCAAGTTGCCTTTCAGCTGGCGACGTTCACTTGAAGAAAGAAATGTGAGCATGCAGGTATCCAGTGCGTACGCTGAGTCTTCCCGGGTTAAGTCACTTCCAGACTCCGGGACTTTCTTTGGCAAGCCAGACGAATCCTACAATCTGGATGACTACACGCGTTTCAATAATATGGAAGACGTGATGCGGGAATATGTCAAGGGGGTCTGGGTTCGAAAGAGGGACGGAAAGTTCAGATTCATTATACCCAATACCCAAAACCGTGAAGTGTACAAGGATGATTTTATCATATTGCTGGACGGGCTGCCGCTATTCGATGCTGATCAGGTCATGAAGATTGATCCACTGCAGTTGAAACGTATTGATGTTTTTACCCAGAACTACTATTTGAACGATTTCCTGTTTAAGGGACTGGTAAGCATGTCTTCATACAAAGGAGACATGGCTGGGTACCAACCCTCCGTGAGCGCTATTGCCTGGGACGGGGTTCAAACGCCGGAGTCGTACTATGTGCCCAGGTATCCGGTGCCGGCCAATCGCGAGCGGATCCCTGATTTCCGGCATTTGTTGTACTGGAACCCCGATCTCAAGTTTGCAGCTGATGGAACTGCTGAGATTGAATTATTCACTTCCGATTTGGATGGAACATTTCTGATTGTTGTTCAGGGAATAAACTCCACCGGATTGGCCGGTAGTGGCATGGGCGAGTTCAAGGTTCAGGGAAAGAAGTAATTACTACTGGTCGTCGCCCCCGGGCTCATCAAGCTTACAGAGGTTATCAACACCGATGTGGAGGAGTGCGTCACCTGCGTGGACGACCGGATTGTTGTTAAGTCCGACAACGTAGCCGGTGGCAGGCACTTTGATTACCTCTTTAAACTCACCAAACGGATCGGTGAGTGTGCCCACAATTTCACCCTTCTCCACTATTTGGCCTGTTTGAATACTGGAATGAAATAATCCAGCCTGACGGGCCCTGACCCAGGAGGAATGCCAAATTACATGCGAGGTGGTGGTTGAGGGCGGGGCGGCTGCGATCATGCCAAGATGCTTCATCATGCGTTGAACACCAGCGAGTCCAATCTCAATTGCATCTTTGTCAAACCTGAGGGACTCCCCTCCTTCGTAAACAATAATGCGTTTGCCAATTCTAGCAGCTGCCTGACGCAGGCTATTGGGGCGGTAGGGTGAGTCAATGATAAAGGGGGCATTGAAAGCGGCGGCAAGTGCTGCGTTCTCTTCGTCCTTCAATACACAACGGATCTGCGGATGATTGGTTCGTCGGGCCCCTCCGGTATGAAAGTCAATACCGACATCGATGAATGGAATCACATCGGTCATCAGATGGTGAGCCACACGAGCCGCCAGTGAACCGTTCTTGCTGCCAGGAAAAGAGCGATTGATATCCTTCCCGTCAGGGACGTCGCGGGAATAGTTGAGAAACCCATACATGTTGATGATCGGCATACATACCACCGTTCCGGCATCGACACGATGAATCCCCTGATCCATGACACGTCGAACGATCTCCATGCCATTGATCTCATCACCATGCATGCCTGCCGTCAGGGCCAGTACCGGGCCTGGTCGCTCACTCCGATAGACGTAAATAGGGGTATCAATCTGCGTTCGGGAAGGCAGCCTCGCAATGTTGATATGAATCTCCTTGAATTCGCCCGGGGCAACGGGTTCGCCCGCAATTGAAAATTCACCCGAATTGGCCATCGGGTAAAAATACAAATTCCCTGCAGAAAGGACTCTCGCTATTCGAAGCGCAATGACTCAATCGGATCCAGCTTGGATGCCTTGAAGGCCGGGTAGTAGCCGGAAATAAGTCCAACAACGACACAGATGGTGAATCCAACTGAAATCCAGAGCCACGGGAATACAAATATCTTAATACTCATGACAACTGCCAGCAGATTGCCAATGGTGATCCCAAGGATAATACCAACTATTCCCCCCAGCACACAGATCACTATAGCTTCAATCAGAAACTGTTGGCGAATGCGGGCAGGAGTTGCGCCGAGTGCCTTCCGGATTCCAACTTCCCGGGTACGTTCGGTCACGGATACCAGCATAATGTTCATGAGGGCAATGGTGGCACCGAGAAGCGTGATGAAACCAATGCCGCCTCCCCCCCATTGCAAATAGCCGATGATAGTCTGCATTTGCTGCATCAGTGTCTCGCTTTTTTCGATCTCGAATGAACTATCCCTGCCGATCTCATCCCTACGGATACTGCGCATGACCCCGGTGGCCTCTCCCATCGCCACGTCCATCAGCGCCACATCAGCTACTCCAATGGTAATGTTGTAATCGAGTCCCCGGCCTTTGGCCATCTGGTTTGAAACAATCAGTGGGACATAAATGGTGTTATCAAAATTGTCATCAGCGAATCCACCCTTTTCTTTAAGCACGCCAATCACCTTGAATCTCACCCCTGACGCAGTCACTGTGGAGCCTATTACCTGCTCATCTTCCTCGAACACTGACTTGTAAACCTTGTAGCCAATGATGCATGCCCTGCTTCCCCGGTCAATCTCCATATTGGAGAAATTTCGACCCAGTTCAATGTCCAGCGCTTTGATGCCAAAATAGGCCGTATTGACCCCTTCAATCTGAATATTGGGATTGGTCTTGAGCGAACCGTGCTTGACCTCGGCCACACCGGTAAGGTCTGCATAAACACTCACAATGGCCGGGTATGTGTACCGGTCCATAAACATATTGATCTCATTGAACCTCAGGGGCGGGTACGTCTTTTCCTTGATGCCTGCCCGGCTTGTGCCCTTGTTGCGTTTGGAGTGTATGTCAAAAGTATTCACCCCCAGCGAGGAAAGGCTTTCATTCACACTGCTTTCGATCCCATCG
This sequence comes from Cyclobacteriaceae bacterium, assembly GCA_019694905.1. Classification (GTDB taxonomy): domain Bacteria; phylum Bacteroidota; class Bacteroidia; order Cytophagales; family Cyclobacteriaceae; genus ELB16-189. The sequence goes on along the minus strand of JAIBBB010000110.1, from coordinate 1,267 downwards.
ATAGCGGTCAGGATTCCCACAAGGGAGGCAATTCCAATTGCCACAATCAGGGCGGTCAGCACTGACCGCAGCATGTTGGCTTGTACACTTCTGAGTCCTTCCTTGATGTTTTCGACCAGATTCATTGACTATTCTCTTTAATGGGTTTTATGGATTCCCAATACCGACAAAACGTTTTATCTTCGGGTTGCGTTGGTAAGTTACATCAACCCAGGAATTCCCCCAGCATTGTACGATGAGAACGGTCATTTTGTTGTGTTTTCTGATGGTGTCCCGGCTGGCCATGGCCAACTATATCTTCATACCCATGGACGAGAAGCAGGCGAACCATTTGAAAGCCTATGGCATAGCCTACTGGATCCTGAGGAAGGAGATGGAGGTGGACTGGCTGTTGAACTACCAGGGCGGTAGCTTCATGACCCGGTATCACCCGGCCATTCAGAATGAACTGGTGGTCAGGGGTGTCTCCTATGATGTAATCTCGGATGCACAGGCTAACGCTATCATTGCGGAAATCGCAAGCCCGGCTGTGAACTATGACATCATGAAGTTGGAGAAGTTCCCGAAGATTGCTGTCTACTCACCCAAGACCAAACAGCCATGGGATGATGCCGTAACGCTGGTCTTAACATATGCCGAAATACCCTATGATGTCATTTTTGATGACGAGGTCATGGAGGGTGTGCTCCCCCGATACGACTGGTTGCATCTGCACCACGAGGACTTTACGGGGCAGTACGGCAAATTTTACGCAACCTACGCCAACATGCCCTGGTATATCGAGCAGCAGAAGGAGGCTGAAGACATGGCTCGAAAGCATGGCTTTGGCAAGGTTTCGCAACTCAAACTCGCGGTAGTCAAGCGAATCAAGGAATTTGTTGCCGGAGGCGGTTTCCTCTTCGCCATGTGTTCTGCTACAGATTCATTTGACATTGCACTGGCAGCTGAAGGTGTTGATATCTGCGAACGGATGTATGACGGAGACCCTGCAGACAGGATGGCGCAGGAAAAGCTCAATTTTGACAATACGCTGGCATTCACCGGCTTTCATCTGGTCCAGGACGCCTACCAATACGAGTTCTCAGATATCGATAACAACGTGCAGGACCGCGGCGGACTATCACAAGACAACGACTACTTCACGATTTTCGAGTTCTCGGCAAAATGGGATCCTATACCCTCCATGCTCACTCAGAATCACACACGCACGATACGCGGATTTTATGGCCAGACCACAGGCTTCAAAGGCCGGCTCATCAAGAATGAT
>JAIBBB010000109.1 GCA_019694905.1 Cyclobacteriaceae bacterium | reverse complement strand
CATACAGCATGTGCTCGAACAGTTCTTCAGCTTCGTACCCACCGAACTTCACAGCGATCTGCTGGAATCCTACCGACTCCATGAGCCCGAAGAACTAAAGATACAGGGCGGCACACTTTACCCCGGTGTGAAGGAAACGCTGACTGATCTGGCGCGTGATTACAAACTCCTTATCGTCAGCAACTGCCTGAAGGGGTACATTCCCATTTTCCTCTCTTTTCATCAGCTGGATCCATTCTTTGCAGGTCACGAATGTTCCGGAAATACGGGGCTACCCAAACACGAGAACATCCGGCGACTGATGACACAGCACAGTGTGTCCAAGACCTGCTACGTGGGGGATACACATTGGGACCAGGAGGCCGCTGCTGTGAACAGCATCCCCTTTGTATTCGCAGCCTATGGCTTTGGCTCCGTTGCCAATCCAACCCATCAGGTCATGTCGTTTCAGGAACTCAGGGACCTTTGCGGTAAACTTCTTCCAGGCTGATCAAAAGATACCCGTTGCAATTGTTATCGTGTACCAGTATCATTGCTCTACCATGAAAAAACTTTCGCTTCTCTTTGTTCTTTCGCTGACGCTTCAGTGCGTCAACGCCCAGGAGTCCTTTCGCCGCTGGAGAAAGGCTAACCAGATTCGCCTGGATAAATACGACCTGGTGCTCCCTCAGGTGATGCGTGAAAACAACATTGACATGTGGATCATCATGTGCCGGGAAGGAAACTTCGATCCATTGTATCCCGACATGGGAGAAGGATATGTTGGGCACAATGGCTACTACATTTTTACAGACACGGGCGCACCGCGCATTGAACGCGCCGTTCTTGGAATCGAAGGCTATTTGCTGGAACAAACCGGAGCCTATGATTATTTCGGCGAGGAGTCTGAACTCAAAGAGTTTGTCTCCAAAAGAGATCCAAAGCGAATTGGACTGAACATGAGCAAAGATATTGGCGGTGCAGACGGTTTGTCATACACTGGCCGGCTGGAGCTTGCCCAGTTGCTTGGTACCAAATATGAGTCCCGCTTCGTATCAGCTGAAAAACTGGTATCCGATTTCCGGTCAAGGCACGTAGCCAGTGAAATCGCTGCATTCGGTGAGGCGGGCGACCACAGCTACCAGCTGGCTGAGCGCGCACTCAGCAACGAAGTCATCACTCCTGGAAAAACGACGCTTGCAGATGCGGCGTGGTGGCTCAAGGAACAATTGTTCAAACTCAACCTGCAATCATCCTTTGGAATGCCCTCGATCTATGTGACAGGCCCGAAAGGAATTGAAGCGACATCCACTGATCGCATCATTCAACGTGGAGATATCCTGATGCTGGACTGGGGCGTAGGGTACATGGGCTACTATACCGACATGAAGCGAATGGCATATGTTCTGAAAGAAGGCGAAAAGGAAGTGCCTGCCAGCATTCAGCATGCATTTGATATGGCTTTGAAAGTCCGGTCTGTCGTTACCAGTACAATCAAGCCCGGGATCACTGCAAAACAAAATGAGACCAATGTCTACAGTGCACTCCAGGCTGCAGGCTATAACCGCATTGAATTCAACAAGCCAGGGGAGGACAATAAAACTGACGTGATCATCGGCTGCCATTCTGTGGGTGATTGGGGACATGGTACCGGCCCCTCCATCGCATTTTTCAATCCGGTCCAGCTTACCTATGTAGTCAAGCCCACCAACTTGCTTTCTATCGAGCTATTTGCTTATACCCCCATACCGGAATGGGGAGGAAAAAAGCTACGCATTCCGCTGGAAGATGATGCAATCGTTACAGAACGCGGCGTTGAATGGGTCTATCCGGTCAATCAGAAGATCATCCTGATCAAGTAAGCAGATTTACTGATTATTGGGGTGTACCGTCGTTTACCCAGCAGGTGATGAGGTTGATCTCTGTGGCTGTCAGTTTTCCGCCAGGAGGCATGTTGCGGTTGATTGCCGATACAATGCTGTTTCCGTTCGCACTGATCTCGGCGTAGGTAGTGAGTTTCGGGCTACGTCCGCCATCGTGGCAACGGCTCGTGGCACAATTGTTTGCAATGATGGCCTGTATATCCACCGAGAAGGTGGGACCATTTCGCTCCACGGTTGTATTTGTTGTGGCTACACAACCTGAAGCATCTTCCACGGCAACAGAATAGGTTCCTGCTGCCAACCCGCTGAATACAGGCTGTGACTGATAAGCAGTGCTGTTGAGTTTGTAGCGGTAGGGTTCCTGACCCCCTGCGGCCGTAACTGAGATGCCCCCGTTGGGAGTAGGACAACCGCTATTGATGCTACTTGAAACAGACAGTTGAAGCGTAGTTGTCGTCACGCTGACTGAAGCCGGGGTGGTACGAACACAACCCTTCGCATCCCTTATACTTACGGTATGAGCTCCTGCGGCAATACCACCAAAACTGCTGGCCGATGCAAAGCCTGCTCCATCCAGTTCAAATTCATAGGGGGCCGTGCCTCCCGCGCCAACAACCACGATGGCTCCGTCAGATGCACCACAAACAGTCACATCGGTGACGGAACCAATGGTCAGTTCCAGCCCCGAAACAGCGCAAAGTGTGGCAGGGTCAAAACGTTCATACGTGCATCCACTGAGAAACAGGAACATCATTACTAACGTGGGCCTCATGAATTCAGGTGTTTAGACGCCAAAACGAAAAGAAGGGGGCGTTTAGTTCACTACTCCTCCCGATCCGGGTATTTTTTTGTTAGAGTTCAAACGATATCGTGCGAATCTGTGCGCAGGTCATGTATGCTCTTGTTGCACATCATGTGTGTCTGTCCCACTAAAATTGGTATTTTTAATCTTCGTTCCGGATTCCTTGACGGGTACACCCCCCACCGCTCGCAAACCGGAACCTGTGCACACCCACACGGTGTGGAAAATGTAAAGTTGGCTGACGAAATGGACGTTGAATCAAAAATCAACGATTCGCAGAAACCCAGGGGCTTAAAAAATCCCGCATTGCGGATTGTCATTATCTACTTTGGAGTCGGCAGCCTCTGGATTCTTGGTGGCGACTACCTCACGCTGAAACTGTTTGGCCCCAACATCAACGAACTCGGCTGGATTCGTGAAGCGCTCGACCTCGTCTTTGTCGCCCTGAGTGGAATGCTTTTGTTCGGACTCATCAGGCGAGACCAAAAGGTTCTGAAGGATGCAAACGAGGACTTACAACGAGTGGTAGTTCCGCTCACCAAATACTACGAAGAACTCAAAGTCCTCAACGAACAGCTCGAGCAGGCCAACCAGACCATTATCCAACAGAAAGACGAGCAACTTAACAGGGTGCTGGATCTGAGTAATGACGCCGTATTCTCTATTGATCTCACTGGAAATGGCAAACATTACTTCAGCCGGACGATCTCGAAGATGATGGGAACAACATCGCCGGAGGTCATGCTGCATGACAAGGACTATTTCATCAAGCGAACCCATCCTGAAGACCGGGAGGCCAAGATTAGGTCACTGGAAGAATTGAATCGCAATAACTATTCAGAAGTTGTATACAGGTTGTTATATCCGGACGGAACCTTCCACTGGATCAATGAGCGCATGTGGATGAAACTGGATAGCGACGGGAAACAAATTGCCCACGAAGGAATTGCGTCAGACATTACCCATCTTAAGGAATTCGAAGAGTCGATGTATGTGGAACGAAGCAGGCTTCGTTCTTTGATTGACAACATCCCCGATTACATCTTTATCAAAGATTTCCAGGGGCGCTACCTGGCCGCCAACAAGCCATTGATTGAATTGCTCGGTCTCAAGGAGGAACGGGAAATCCTGGGCAAAACTACCCAGGACATACTCGGTGAAAGGGGCATCCGATTCCTGGAAGACGACCGCAGGGTGATATACTCGGGCCAGGGGCTCGTTAACAAGAACGATTTCTGGGTTGATCCAACTGGTCAGGAAAGGATACTACTTTCTTCCAAGGTTCCCATCTACGACAACCTGGGCAACATCATTGGATTGGTCGGTATCGACCGTGACGTAACAGAATTGAAGAAGCACGAAGAGGCGCTCAACCTATATCGTGAAAACCTCGACTTGATTCTGACTCACACCAAGGAGCAAATTGTCTTGCTGGATCTTGATGGAAGGCTCGCCTTCTTCAATCAGGCATTTGAAAATCTGGCTGTCCGGTTCCCCAGTGGCCGCAAACCCATGGTTGGAGATCTGATCTGGCAAATTGTTCCTGAGCCTGAAATTGCCAAGAAGCTCTTCCAGTTGGCTCGCAATGGCGAATCAGCAACCTATACAACTTCACTCAGCGCACCCGAAGGAGACTTTTACTATGAAATCCGGAATGACCCGGTCTTCATTGACGGAAAAGTGAGGTATGTGACAAGCGTGACCACAGACGTGACTGAACGCACTACCAACGAATTGCGTCTGAAAGCGTCTGAAGCAAATCTAAAGGCAATTTTCAACAGCACACTCGACTCGTTTATGCTGGTGGATGCCAATTTCTGCGTAAAGGCATTTAATCAGGCTGCCGTTCACATCACATCCCGGTTCTGGGCAGAAACCATCTATGAAGGGGCTCATATTGTTGAAATCAACTCCGAATCAAGAAGGCAACCCTTCATGGAAAAACTGGAGCAGGCGCGTCGTGGCGAAACAGTTCAGTACGAATTGATGTATGGCACAGCTGAAGATCCTACCTGGTATTCCATTATGATCAACCGGATCGGAGACAACCTGGACGGTCTTTCCGGCTATTGCATTACTTCTCACGACATCTCTGCAATCAAGCAATACGAATCACAGATCCGGATGAGCGAACTTCGCTTCCGGACCGTCGCCGAACAAGGTGAAGAAGTGCTTGCCATCGCCGACGCCAACAACGTGATCAATTTTGTCAGTCCCAATGTAACGCGCATCCTGGGCTATTCTCCGGAAGATTTATTAGGTAAGTTATCGTTCACCGTCGTGAATGAAGAGGATGAAGCCCTTTCTATAAATACTGTCGAATCAGTCCAGGCTGCCGGCCAGAAGGCTACCCAGACAATCAGGCAAATCAAACACAAGAATGGTGATCTCCGCTGGATGGAGGGAACCATCATCAACCTGCTTCACGAAGAAGGCATACGCGGCTGGGCTTTTGTCTATCGCGACATTACATACCGGCGCGAAAGAGAACTCGAAGTCGAGCGACTGACCCATTCACTCCAGCTCTTCAAGAACGCAATCGACAGTACCTCCATCGTCTCCCGCTCGGATCTGAATGGGCGGATCACCTATGCGAATGACAATTTCTTACGCGTAAGTGGGTATAGCAGCGACGAACTGCTGGGCAAACCGCACAACATCGTCAACGCCAGCTATCATCCGGCTTCATTCTGGAAGGATCTTTGGGAGACCATTCTTGCCGGTAAGCCCTGGCATGGCGAAGTCAAGAACAAAGCGAAAGACGGCAGTTTCTATTGGGTAGAGTCCCACATCATTCCACTCACCGATGACCAGGGAAAAATCAATGAGTTTTTGTCTATCCGACACGAAATTACCCGCAGAAAAGAGGCAGAGGAATCGCTGATGCGCGACCAGTTCCTCATGCAGAAGGCATCTGAGGCTGCTCAAATAGGGTACTGGACTCTGACGCTCAATACCGAACCTCATAAAGTTCAGTGGTCAAGAGAAGTGTTCAAAATCCACGGTGTAACCGACGAAGACATCATTCCTACCCCGCAAGAAGCATTTTCCTTCGCCCATCCCGACGACCGGTCAATGGTGGATGATCACATCATGGAAGCACTGCGCCAAAAATCCAGTTTCAATTTTGACCATCGGATTCTGCTTCGGTCGGGGCACGTGCGTTGGCTCAATTCCTCTGGTCAGGTGATGCTTGATGAAAATGGAAATCCGGCCCTCATGCTCGGTGTGGTACAGGACATTACCGAACGAAAACTGATCGAGGATATCCTACGCGAATACAATGATCGCTACGAAATAGTTACCCGCGCCACCAATGACATCATCTGGGACTGGGATATTCGCAAAGACACCGTCGAATACAACCAGAACCTGCAGAAAGTGCTGGGTCATTCCGTAACTCAGGTAATGGATCCGGCCAAATGGTGGAAACAGCACATCCACCCGGACGACCATTCGCGCACATGGAAAGAAATAGACGATGTCTTCAACAGAAAGGGCGACAGCTGGGATTCAATCTACCGGTTCGAAAGCGCCGACGGTCAGTATCGGTTTATCCATGACCGTGCGTCAGTCATCTATGACCTCAGCAACACTCCGATGAGGGTGATTGGCGCTATGCAGGATATCAGTGCTCAAATGCTGGCGACAGAAGAGGTACGCAAACTCTCCACGGTTGCCAGCAGCACAGAGAATTGCGTTGTAATAACAGATCCCAATGGAATGATCGAATGGGTCAATCCGGCGTTCACCAGAGTGATGGGCTACTCCTTCGAAGAGGTGCTTGGAAAATCTACCAGTATCTTCCTTCCCAAGGAAGCCACACAATACTACTTCAAGTTTCTGAACGAAAAACTGAAGGAGCGCAAATCCTTTATTCAGGAAATGCAGGTTCATTCCAAAGAATGGCAGGAATACTGGGTCCGTCTGTCCATCGCACCCGTGTATGATGAAAATGACCGCCTCACGCAGACTGTTTGTGTATGGGCTGACATCACTGAACAGAAACAATACGAATTCAGGATTACCAATATTGCACGCGAATTGTCCAGCCTGATCGAAAGCGCCAACGTACCTATTTTTGGATTGGATAACCGAGGCTACATCGATGAATGGAATCGCGTGTCTGCAGACATCACTGGCTACAGGAAGAACGAAATTCTGGGGAAAAAATTTGCCGAAGAACTACTCGACGAAAGTCAGCGCGAAAGATTCCAGGAGATGATTGACAATGTCAATACTACCGCGGTAAGCAACTTTGAATTGCCTGTCGTGACACAGTCCGGATTGACACTCATCCTGCTGGTCAGTGCATCACTTCGCCGGGGCACCGATGGCAAGAAGAAAGGCATAATGCTGGTAGCACAGAATATCACCGAACTCAATGCCTACCGCCAGGGACTCGAGAAAATCGTAGAAGAACGTACGCACGATTTGAACGAAGCAATGAAAAAAGAAAAAGAACTGGTGGAAATGAAAAGCAAATTTGTCTCAATTGCTTCTCATGAATTCAGAACACCCCTTTCGACTATTTCCCTTAATTCGGGCTTCATTCGTAAGTACAAACACAAATTAACTGACGAAGACCTGGACAGAAAGATCGACATCATCGAAAAGCAAGTCAGACACATGACTTATCTGCTGGACGACGTGCTGCTGATCGGAAAAAGTGAAGCCGGGAAGATCAAAGTCAATCTTACCACCATCGAACTTCGGACTTTCATGCAGAATCTTGCAGATGAAGTTCAGCAGATGGCCAGTGACTCACACACAGTGAACGTGCGCTGGAACTGCCAGTTCAACTCCTATACCTCGGATGAAAAACTGCTGCGCAACATCGTGCTGAACCTGCTCAGCAATGCCGTGAAATTCTCTCCTGAAGCTGATCGCGTAGACCTGAGTATCTCCAACACGAGCCGGCATGTAATAATTAAGGTACGTGACTTTGGTATAGGTATACCAGCTGAAGATGTCGGTAAACTGTTTCAACCCTTCACCCGGGGTGGAAACGTAACATCCATTCAGGGCACCGGCCTTGGTTTGTCAATTGTTAAGAAAGCTGTTGAACTTTTAGGGGGGCAGGTTGAACTAACGAGCAACATTGGCGACGGAACCGAATTTACCATCATTCTCCCCGGCAGTTATCCGGGAAATACCCCCCAAAATTGATAGATTGGGGCTGTAATGCATGAACTATGTCAAAAGCACTCAGACTTCTCCCACTCTACACCCTATGGGCACTCATGTTGTCCTGTAAGAGCGGTTCTGACCCAGTCATTGTTCCTACCAATCTGGTACTCACAGCCAACGTTGCTACCGATGGAACTGGCGTTGTAACCTTTAAGGCCACAGCAGACAACGCGACCTACTATACATTCGATTTCGGTGACGGCCTTAGCAGTACACCCCTTCAATCAGAAAGTGGGGCAGTTGCTCATGGCTACACTGCAGGAGGTACCTATGTTGTGAAGGTGACCGCCAATACTTCGGCAACCGCCTTCATCAGCACTACCAAAGACGTAACTGTGTCGCTTGGAATCACGGTGCCTACTACGGGATACGTAAGTGCCGACAACTACCCTGGAAAATCACTGGTATGGTCAGACGAATTCTCATCCGCCACGATCAATGCCAGTAATTGGACATTCGAAAAGGGTGACGGCTGTCCCAACTGCGGGTGGGGCAATAACGAGCTGGAATATTATACCGATCAAAATGCGATTATTCAGGATGGCAACCTGATTATTAAGGCTAAGAAAGAAAACGTCGGTGGGAAGGCCTATACCTCCACAAGAATGATCACCAAAGACAAAGTGTCAATTCAGTACGGAAGAATTGATATAAGGGCCGTGCTCCCTCGTGGACAAGGTATCTGGCCAGCACTTTGGATGCTCGGAGACAACATCGGAACGGTTGGTTGGCCTGCCTGTGGTGAAATTGATATTATGGAAATGATTGGCGGAGGCGGTCGGGAGAATACCGTGTACGGTACCGTCCATTGGAATCAGGGCGGCCACGCAAGCTATGGCAAGAGCAAAACACTTGCGACGGGCACCTTTGCAGACGAATTTCACGTCTACTCACTGGAATGGACCGACACCAAGATTACCTGGTTGATTGATGATGTAGAGTACGCTTCTGTCAACGTCACATCCAGTCTCAGTGCTTTCAACAAGAGTTTCTTTTTCATCATTAATCTTGCCGTTGGAGGCAATTGGCCAGGTAACCCCGATTCTTCCACTACTTTCCCTCAGTACCTGATTGTGGACTATGTCCGTGTTTTTAAGTAGCCCAGGCTCGTATCAGTAAAACCCTGATAAAAACCCCATCAGTATTTCACTGATGGGGCCTGTGAAAGCCCGATTTTTTCAAATTCGGGCGACGCCTGACGGACGAAAACATCCGCCACCGGACTTTTGTCATATCAAAACGCACAGATATGACACGCCCCAATCACCCCTCAGTTTTCACTCTGCTGACGCTGCTGATATTGATGGGGCCGCTGTTTGTGGTTCCTGCGAAGGGCCAACATTTGTTTTTTGCAGGCACAGGAGAAAGTACCATTCAGGGGCTCCAATACGGGGGCGCAATCGGCTTTGCCGGAAGCAAACAATGGATGTGGGGACTTTTCTATCAGGAGGGGATTCGCACAAGTGAAATTGGGCTAACGAATCAGAAGGATCACTTCTACGGAATACAGACATCAGTCCCCCTGGTTCGCTCGGAAAAAATGACCCTGTCATTTAATCTGAAGGGCGGCCTTGTCAATGAGCAATTTGTCGTAGTGGTACCAGCCGTGGAAACGTTGATCGCTGTCAGGCATCACCTCCAGATAGGGTTGGGGCCAAGTTGGCGCTACGCCCATGCAGCCCTTGGAATGAGAATTATTGTCAAACTGTGAGATCGTCTAGTACCACCTATATGAAAACCCGCGCTATTCTTCATTTGATCCTGCTGGCTCTGGTGTCCTGGAGTTGTGAGCAGGCTCCCAGCGAACTGATGGAAGTATTTGTGATACGTGCAGGTAATCACTATGCCGATCAGCGGCAAATGGAATCGCTCCAATCCAACATCCTGTTTTTTAAAGCGCGCTTTGACAGCACAGCGATCTATGACTTTGAGAGTGCCTACTGGCAGGACTCCAAAAATAAACTATTGGGATTTTCAGACTGCAACTCTCTCCACCATGTCAATAGCGCCCGGTACGCATGGCAGTGGAATAATAATCAGTTAGAGATATACGCCTATTGCTACGTTCAGGGGGTTCGTAACGAGGCGTTTCTGGGTACGGTGGCCATCGGCGAGACGGCCACCTACCTCCTGGAGATTAACCCGCATGCCTATGTATTCACCTTCAAAGGCAAGAGGCTGGAGATTGAGCGCAAGAGCGACTGCAACGTGGGGGTCTATCAGATGTTATGGCCCTATTTTGGGGGTCAAATACCGGCACCACACGACGTTAGAATTTATTTGAAAAGGTTCTGAGGCAATATGCTTTTGAATAATTTGTGAGTTCTAACGATTAGAATTTCAATATGACTTCAGGGCATTCACGACCTGCTCGCTTTCGCTCATCCAAATCAGGAAAGCGCACCAATGCCCTGCGAATTAGTGAACTGGAGCAGGCGCTACTCAACGCCAGTACTTCCAATGTTGCGCTTCTCAATGCCAAAGGTGAAATCCTCGCAGTCAATGAGGCGTGGCTGCAATACGGACGAAACAATTCAAAAACACCAGGAAAACTCCCAGCCAAAATCTCTGTCGGCACTAACTACCTGGAAGTTCTCAAGAATACTTCCGGTGTTGATGAGGCCGACGCAGCGGCCGCGATGGCTGCCATTCTATCAGTTCTGAAAGGACGCAAGCGATCGGTCAGTATCGAATATCCATGTTCAGTGCCCGGACAAACTGACTGGTTCAAAATGACTGTGACCATACTGAAAGGCAAAACCCGAAGGGTGTTGGTGGCTCACGAGAATATCTCAGCCCAAAAGCTGTTAGAAACCTCCCGCATTGAAATGCAGCAACTGGTCGAGACAAATCCAAGCGGCTTTGCTACCTATCGGGAACACCCGGACGGGCGGATCAGTATGCCATTTGTGAGCAAACGCTGGGAAGAACTGGTGGAGTTGCGGGCAGAAGATGTGGCGACAGATGCGACGCCGTTCATAAGCAGGGCTCATCCGGATGATTTGCCAATGCTGGTAGAACAACTTGAAAAGGCTCGCAAAAACCATAGTGTGATCAAAGTGGAATACCGCCTGAGGACCCCCTCCCGGGGAACACGTTGGGTAGAGGTCTATGCTGCCCCTCGACGTGATCCCGATGGTAGCACGGTATTCATGGGATCTCTCACAGACATTACCGACCACAAATTGGCGGAATCGGCCCTGCTGGACAACCGGGCTCTTGAGCATCAGATGAGTCGATTTGTCCAGATTGCGCCAGGTGCCTACTATTCCTTCAGCCATCAATCAAATGGCAGGGCACAGTTGCGCTTTGCGAGCCCGCGCTTTGAGGAGCTTGCCGGTCCACTGCTTGAACAATTAAAAGTCGATTTTTGGCAGTGCTTCCAACTGGCGCACCCGGAGGACATTAATAATATTAAGAAATCCGTTCTGGAGGCCTTTCAAAGACAAGTTCCTTGGCACCAGGAATTCAGAATAGTCCAGGCCAATGGCGAAGTGGTGTGGATGGAGGGATGGGCAGAGCCCAGTCAGCAACAACAGGATGAAATTCTCTGGTACGGGATCATGATGGAAATCACCCATCGGAAAAAGGCAGAAGAGGCAAGAAAAAAAATAGAGGATGAACTGATTCAAAGCGAGTACAACTACAGAATTCTAGCCGAGAATATCGGTTCGCCGGTTGCAACCTGCGATGAGAACGGCGTCTTTTTATACGTAAACAATACTTTCGCATCCCTCAATGGAATGACCCCGGAACAGATGATCGGAGGGGTCTATTTTCCCAATATTCCTGAGGAGCGCGTGCATACCCGTATTCTGAAAATCAGAGAAGTACTGGCATCGGGCCAACCTTACAGCGATGAGATAGTCGACAACGTTAACGGCGAAAGAAAGTGGCATCTGCGTACAATGCGTCCAATGCGCATCAAGGGGAATTTCAAACAGGTATTGATAACCGGCCATGACATCACAGAGCACAAGAAAGAACAAGAGCTCTTGTCCCGGTATGCACAGGATCTCGAACAACAAGTCAGGCTCAGGACGCAGGAACTTGAAGA
>JAIBBB010000108.1 GCA_019694905.1 Cyclobacteriaceae bacterium | reverse complement strand
ATCACCAATTTCATCTGCCACGAGTTGGGTCAGCCCATGCACGCTTTTGATGCCGACCAGATCACAGGAGGCAAGGTGGTGGTCAAGACACTTCCGGCGGGCAGCAAGTTCACCACGCTGGATGGCAAGGAGCGGACGCTGCTCCCCACGGATCTGATGATCTGTAACGAACAGGACGGCATGTGTATCGCAGGAGTATTCGGCGGTACGCGCTCGGGCATTACTGCACAGACCACCAACGTGTTTCTGGAGAGTGCCTGTTTTTCTGCTGATTTTGTGCGCCGTACGGGCATGGCCCATCAATTGAAGACTGATGCCTCATTTCGTTTTGAGAGGGGCACTGACCCGAACGGGACCGTGTACGCGTTGAAACGGGCCGCATTGCTGATTCTGGAATTGGCTGGCGGCAGCATTGCGTCTGAACTGGTTGACGTATGTGCCAAAGCCATCGCCGCCCGGACGATCACGGTAAAGGACCGGAATGTCAACCGACTGATCGGCAAGGCGCTGTCAAGGCAAGAGTGCCATGCCATTCTTCGGCGCCTGGACTTTGAGATCCTGGAAGAAACTGCGGATTCCTATGTGGTGAAGGTGCCTGGCTACCGGGTCGAGGTGCTTCAGGAGGCGGATGTGGTGGAGGAAATCCTCCGCATCTACGGGTTTAACAACATTCCACTGTCGATGTCTGTTCGCACCGATTATCTGGCAGAGTTCCCGGCCAAGGATATCAACAAGTACCGCAAAGCGATTGGCGAGATGCTGGCGGGCAATGGCTTTTATGAGATTCTTACCAATTCACTTACAAACGTTGCCTACCAGCAAAAGGCAGGATTGACTTTTCAAGGTGAGCCGGTGGAGATCCTGAACAAATTAAGTGAGGAGCAGGGTGTTTTGCGTCAGACCATGTTGTTCACCGGGCTGGAAGTGGTGGCGCACAACGTCAACCGCAAGCAGAAGGATCTGAAGTTGTTTGAATTCGGCAAGATTTACTGGAAGGATGATCGCGGATATCATGAAGAGGAGCGGTTGGCCCTGTACATGACCGGACTTACGGAGGCGGAAAACTGGCAGCGGCCCGCACAGAACGTTCGTTTTGCTGATCTGGCACAGCAGGTGAGTCATGTGCTCGCCCGAAGTGGACTTCAACAGGTGACGCAAGAGACTGTGCCACATCCATTGCTGGAGTATGGAGTGCAATTGTTGCAGGGAAAGCGATTGATCGGTGCATTGGGCAAGGTGAAAAATGAACTCGTGCGCAGTGTGGGACTCAAACAGGAAGTTTTTTTTGCTGAATTGTCGGCTGACTTGCTTTTCAATGCAGCAAGTCCTAAGTTCGTCATGCGGGAAGTTCCAAAGTTCCCTGAAGTGCGACGCGATTTGTCACTGGTGCTCGACAAGAGCATCACCTTCGCGCAGATTCAGGAAATGGTGAAGAACACAGAGAAGACGCTGATCAGGGATGTAACCGCATTTGATGTGTACGAGGGGAAGAATATCCCGCAAGACAAAAAGGCCTATGCACTGGCCTTCACCCTTCAGGATGAGCAGAAGACACTGACCGACGAACAGATTGAGAACGTGATGAGCCGGCTGATGACTGCGTTTGAGCAGAAACTCGGGGCGGTGATCAGAAAATAAAGACATTAACAGGCCCTTGGGCCAGTTGCTAATAAAGAAATTGCATGGATCAGGATGTTTTGAAAGCAAATCTCACCGGACTGGAACGAAAGTTAGTGGTGCTGATCAATGAGCATAAGAAACTGAAAGACCAAATCACTGCGCTTGAAGGCGAGAATTCTCAGCTTCGCCAGAGTCTGCACACGCGTGACGAGCAGTTGGACAATTTTAAAAATCAGATTAAAATCACTAAGATTGTAGATTATATAAGCCCGGAAGACGAAAGTGTTTCGGAATTGAAGAAAAAAGTGGATGATTACATACGTGAGATTGATAAATGCATCGCTCACTTGGGCCGTTAAGTAGTAATCGGAAGGATTGTGGATGAACTGTCAATAAAGATCAAAATCGCCGACCGCGAATATCCCATGAAGGTGAAGCGGGAGGAGGAAGAACGTGTTCGTGCAGCAGGGAAGTGGATTAATGACAAGATCAGATCCTACCGGGAGCAATTCGGCCTGGAAGATAAACAAGATTTGCTGGCAATGGTTGCGTTTGATGTCGCCGTTGCCAAGTTGGCCAGTGACGAAAAACACAGCGTAATTGACCAGGCAGTGGTTGACAAGATCGGCCACATCAATCAGATTGTTTCTCAGGCCATCCTCTGATTTCCCTTTTCCGACGTACTCAGACTGACCAATTCCGGGTCATGTTCAACCTTAAAGAGTACTGTCATGCAGCCCATCGTAATTTACAGCATAGCCACAGCGATTGCCCTCATCGGCAGCTTCGGGCTCGGTACCTTCCTGTACAAGCGCAAGTTGCGCAAGAACCGGAAGATCGCTGAGGAGCAGGCACGCCTGATCCTCAAGGAAGCCGAGATTCAGGCGGAAAACCTCAAGAAGGACCGCATCCTCGAAGCCAAGGAGAAGTTCCTGAAGATGAAACAGGAGTTTGAAGAGGAAACCAACCGCAAAAAGAACCAGATCATCGGCAACGAGCAGAAGATCAAGCAGCGCGAGTCCCAACTCTCCAAAGAACTCGAGCAGATCAAGCGCAAGGAAGGGGAGATCGACGAAGAACGCAAAGACCTCAGTGTGCAACTCGAGCACGTCAAGAAGCGCAAAGAAGAGCTCGACCGGTTCAACCAGCAGAAGATCCAGGTGCTGGAGAGCATTTCAAAACTCACTGCCGACCAGGCACGCGATCAGCTGATCGAATCGCTCAAAGAGGAGGCCCAGACCCGGGCGAGTTCCTACATCAAGGACATCATGGAACAGGCAAAGCTCTCGGCGACCAAGGAAGCCAAGAAAATTGTCATTGAGACCATCCAGCGTACCGCTACCGAGCACGCTGTGGAAAACTGCGTGTCAGTTTTCAACATCGAAAGCGACGACATCAAAGGAAAGATCATCGGCCGGGAAGGCCGCAACATCCGCGCACTGGAAGCTGCCACGGGCGTCGAGTTCATTGTGGATGACACGCCTGAAGCGATCATCATTTCAGGATTTGATCCGGTGCGTCGTGAAATTGCCCGCCTCTCTCTTCACCGACTGGTGCAGGACGGCCGCATCCACCCGGCACGCATCGAAGAAATCGTGGCAAAGACGACCAAGAACATCGAAGATGAAATTGTCGAGATCGGCGAACGAACGGTCATCGACCTGGGTATCCACGGCCTGCACCCCGAGCTGGTGAAGATGATCGGCCGGATGCGCTTCCGCTCGTCCTACGGCCAGAACCTGCTCCAACACTCACGCGAGGTGGCCAACCTCTGCGCCCTTATGGCAACCGAACTGGGCCTCAATGTGAAGCAGGCCAAGCGCGCAGGACTGCTGCACGATATCGGCAAAGTGTGGCCGGAAGAACTCGAGAAGCCCCATGCACTGGTGGGTATGGATCTCGCTGTCAAATACAAAGAGCATCCCGTAGTGTGCAACGCCATCGGGGCACACCACGACGAAATTGAAATGACCAGTCTCATTTCACCTATTGTGCAGGCCTGCGACGCCATCTCCGGCGCCCGCCCTGGTGCACGCAGGGAAGTGATGGAACAATATGTGAAACGCCTCCGCGAGCTGGAAGACGTAGGTCTCAGCTTCGAGGGTGTCGAGAAATGCTATGCCATCCAGGCCGGCCGCGAACTCCGTGTTATGGTCAACGCAGAGCGCGTGACCGACGACCGGGCTTCCAAGCTCAGCTTTGATATCTCCCAGAAGATTGAACGCGATATGCAGTACCCTGGGCAGATCAAGGTGACTGTCATTCGCGAAATGCGAAGCGTGGCATTCGCCAAATAGCACTGCCAGACACAAACCAAAAGGGGCCCGGAAGCCCCTTTTTTTATGTCTGCCATGCGGCAGCTTTCCATTCAGGAATACTTATCCTATCTTAACTACATGCACCGACGGGTTTTACTCTTGCTGGTTTTGATGTTGAGTTCCTGCCAGTGGACCAGAAAGGACAACCTGGTGCGAAGCCCTGAAGTGTCCACCGATCTTTCGGACATCCGCAAGCGAGGTACCCTCACCGCCCTGGTAGACAACAACTCCGTCAGTTACTTTATTTACAAGGGCGTGCCGATGGGCTTTGAATACGAATTGCTCCAGCGCGTCTGTCAACACCTGAAACTCGACCTCAAAATAAAGGTGATCAGCAGCATTGAGGAGGCCGTGAACATGCTCAACACCGGACAAGGCGACGTGCTCGCCTTTCCCCTCACGATCACGGAAGAACGCACGCACTTCCTTTCATTTACCCGACCTCACTTTGCCAATACACAGGTACTTGTGCAGCGCAAACCCGAAGGATGGAAGTCGATGGCACCTTCGGAAGTCGAACGAAGCCTCCTGCGTGATCCCGTCCAACTCATCGGACAGGAGGTACACGTCAAACATGGCAGCTCCTTCAAAGACCGGCTCGGGAATCTGTCAGAAGAAATTGGCGGTGCGATTCTGGTACGTGAAGACAGCATCGATGCAGAGACAGAGTCGCTCATCCGCGCCGTAGCACAGGGCAACATCCGGTATACAGTGGCTGACCAGACCATCGCCATGGTCAACAGTTTCTACTATGACAACATTGACGTTCAGACAGCGCTCAGCCTGCCTCAGCAGATTGCATGGGCGGTGCGCACCAACTCCCCGGACTTGCTGAAGGCACTCAACGACTGGTCGGATGAGATCAAAGGCAATGGCATATTTCAGGTCATCTACACAAAGTACTTTGCTACACCGCGCAACGCAATGGCGGTGATCCAAAGCGACTACTCTTCACACGGTGGCAACAAACTGTCGCCTTATGATGATCAGATCAGGAAGCTGAGCGAATTACTGGGCTGGGACTGGCGGTTGCTGGCGTCGGTCGTGTATCAGGAGTCACACTTCCAGCCCGGCGTGGTGTCCTGGGCCGGAGCGGTGGGCCTCATGCAGCTATTGCCGGAGACTGGCAGCTTCTTTCAGGTGTCGAATCTCTATGATCCCCGACAGAACCTCAATGGCGGTGTGAAGTTTCTCAAATACCTGGACGATTACTGGGCCAAATCGGTGACCGACCCCGGCGAGCGAATCAAATTTGTGTTGGCATCCTACAACGCAGGCCTCAGCCATATCATCGATAGCAAGAACCTTGCGCGCAAGTACGGCAAGAATCCGGCGCGCTGGGAACAGGTGGGTTGGTTTCTCGCCCAAAAGACCAACCCCAAATACTACCGCGACCCGGTGGCGCCGGCGGGCTACTGCCGTTGTGAGGGTGCGCTTAGCTACGTCAAGGAAATTCTCCAGCGGTACGACGAGTACAAAGTGCACTTCCGTTAGTCAGAGACGGGCCACGATGCCAGCGAAATCCAGTGCAGTCCACCGGGTGTCAAGGTCTTTGGTACGCATCACTTCATCCATGATGGCTTGCTGTTTTCTGCCGGTGGCCAATGCTTCCGAATAGCGCATGTGTTCATGAAAGGTCACCATGGAGTACAAGGGAATCCATCGGTCCGGAAAGAGTTTGTGGAGGTGGGCTTCAATCTTCTTGCGAAGGAGGAATTCCGGATCGGCTACGAGGTCGCGCATCTCGATGAAGTTGTCGTAAGCCAGTTGTGCGATGGCGTCAGCATCGACTTTGCGCAGCTGTTGGAATACAGGCAACACAGCATCCCACTCGTCGTGATGCTCATCGAGCAACTGGTTCAGTACCCGGCAATCTTCGAACCCAGCGTTCATCCCTTGCCCGAAAAAGGGAAGGATCGCGTGGGCGGCGTCACCCAGCAAGGCCGCATGGTTCCGCACCCAGGGAAAGCACCGCACCGTGAGCAATGACGAGGTGGGGTTCTTCATGAACTCATCCGTGAGTGCAGGCATCAGAGCATGTGCGTCCGGAAATTGCTTCCGGAAGAATGCATCCACCTGTTCTTTGGTATGAAGTTGGGCAAAGGACTGCGGGCCTTCGGCGGGATAAAACAACGTGCACGTGAAGTCTCCGCCGGGATTTGGCAGGGCAATGAGCATGTAGCTCTCGCGGGGCCAGATGTGCAACGCGTGAGATTCCATGCGGAAGGTGCCTTGGTCGGCAGGTATCGTCAGCTCTTTGTACGCGTGATCGATGAATGTCTGTGAATAGTTAAACCGGTCGGTGAGTTGGAAGGCGCCGCGGACGGCTGAGAATGCACCGTCGGTTCCCAGCAGGATGTCACCCTGTGCCATGACGAGTTGCCCGTGGTGTTCGAATTGGGCTTCAGTTTGCTCCAGATTCACACGCTGACAACGGTGTTCAAAATGAAATTCAACGCCGGCGCGTTCAGCCGCGTCGAGCAGTGTGAGGTTGAGA
Source organism: Cyclobacteriaceae bacterium (assembly GCA_019694905.1). Classification (GTDB taxonomy): domain Bacteria; phylum Bacteroidota; class Bacteroidia; order Cytophagales; family Cyclobacteriaceae; genus ELB16-189. The sequence goes on along the minus strand of JAIBBB010000108.1, from coordinate 5,482 downwards.
CCGGAGCGGGATACTGAATTGATGTACTGGCCTTCGGTGCCATAGGGCAGGTAGCTCAAGGTGCCATCCAGGGCATGCATCATGCGGCCTTTCATGGCGACAGTCGTGGCGCGGATGGTTTCCTCCAGCCCGAGTTCATGGAGGGCTGCAAGTCCCCGGTTGCTGAGTGCCAGGTTGATCGAACGGCCGTGGTCATAGCCCGCTTTGCGCATGTCGGCCCGGCGTTCGTATACCTGCACGCGATAACCCCTTCTGACGAGATACAGGGCGAGCATGGAACCCACCAGCCCGGCGCCGACAATGACAATATGCTGTGCCTTATGCATGGCGTTTCTTTCTTTTGGCGACAGCCTTCAGCGCGCCTTGCATAAGATCGCCAAAGCGGACCACATCTTCAAAACTGTTGTAGAGCGGTGCAGGTGCAATGCGGATGACGTCGGGTTCCCGCCAGTCGGCAATCACTCCCTTGTGCGTGAGCCAGTCAAAGATCGCCCGCCCATCGTGCTTCATCAGTAGGGAGAGCTGAGCGCCCCGGTCTGACGGCGTGATGATGAGGAAGTGTTGCTGCTGCGGATCCAGTGATGTCAAAATAGCCTCGCAATAACCCGTCAGGCGGATGCTTTTTTGCCGGATGGCTTTCATGCCGGCTTTCCTGAAGATTGCGAGGGAAGCGAGCAGTGCGGTGCCCGACATGACGGGGAAGTTTGACAACTGCCAGCCTTCGGCGCCGGCCATGGGTGTGAAGCCGGGTCTCATGGCAAATCGATTCTTCTCTTCGTGCCCCCACCACCCGGCGAGTCGCGGCAGATTTTTTTGATGGTGCTGTTCATGAATAAAGGCGCCGGCAATGGCTCCGGGCCCGCCGTTCAGGTATTTGTAGCTGCACCACACGGCAAAGTCAACCCCATGGTCGTGAAGTTCCAGTGGCACGTTGCCAATGGCATGGGCGAGGTCAAATCCGGCGAAGGCGCCGACGTCGTGGGCGGCCTTTGTGATGGATGCGATGTCAAAATACTGGCCGGAGTAATACTGCACCCCACTGAACAACACCAGTGCTACAGTTGCGCCATGCTGGCGGATGGTGGACAGAATATCTTCCGTTCGGAGCGCATGTTCTCCGGTGCGAGGTGAAATCTCAACAAGCGTATCCGACAGCGACAAACCATGCAGACGTATTTGAGATTCGATTGCGTAGCGATCAGATGAAAATGCACCCGCCTCTGCGATGATCCGGTAGCGTTGTGAGGTAGGCCGGTAAAAAGACGTGAGCATCAGATGAAGGTTGACCGTCAGCTGATTCATGGCTACCACCTCACTGGGAAGGGCACCGGTGATCTGAGCAAGAGAAGCGGTGAACTGGCGATGATAGGTCATCCAGGGACGCTTGCCCCGGAAGTGACCTTCCACGCCAAATTTCTTCCATTGGTCGGTCTCTTCTTTGAGCAGCATCGCGGCCTGTTTCGGCAAAAGTCCCAGAGAATTGCCGCAGAAATACAATGCGGAAGTCCTTCCATGACGGGGAAAATGGAAGGCAGTGCGAAATTTTCTCAGGGAATCCCTGCGGTCGAGAATTCGGGCTTGTGCCAGGCTCAGTACAGCTATCTTCTTCATGCCCGCTTGCGAAATACCAGCCAGACCGAAAGGCCGAGTACGATCAGAATGAGGATATTAAATGACATCCGGAACCAACGGTCGCCGGCGGAAGACTGCAGTGTATTACCGGCAGTGTTCAGTCGATCGTAAAATGACCCGCCGTCATTGGAAGAGATGGAGAGATTCTTCTGACTCTCGCCAGTGACATTCAGTACCTGTGCCGACCGGAGGGTGTCATAGGCTTTTTTGCGAGGGTTGAAGAAGACCATTTGAAAGATCTCCTTCAGCGCGTAGTCGCCAGGTTCGCGCGGAATGAGGAAGTAGGTGAATGTTTTGGTGCCGGCAACCCGGCCGTTCTCCCGGTTGATATCCTGGCGGATGTTGGGTTCATAGACTTCGAAGGCGTCGTGACTACCCAGCGCAGGTTTTTCCACACCGGAAATGTTGCCTTCTCCGGCAATGGCAAATTCATACGTTGCACTCTGTCCGGTTGCCAGTGAGTTGGGTGTGAGCTTCTCCTGAAGGTGATAGTCGCCGACCGGGACGGCATCGCGCATGGGGTGGGGTGGGAGTTCCTTTACTTTCACCGTCTTTTCCTTGCTGCGGAAAGTCTTGAAATCTTCCTGCCGGTTCTGGCCAAAGAACGAGGGATTCCTGGCCATCTTGTATTTGATCATCTCGAGTGGCACAGATGGAAACGCTATCGGCTTGTTGTTCAGCGGATACATGGTCGCCTGGAACAATTTGTACTGGGTGTATCCTTTCCCTCCGATCACTACGCGTTCGGGTTCAATGTTCTCGATGTTGAAGTTTTCCACCCAGCAGTTGTCGGGGCTCAGTTGTTTGACAACTTCAGACAGCTGTCGGCTGAGGTCATGAAACTGCATGGGGGCCTGATTGTTTTCGGCAATAAGAAAGGAGAGTGTGGTTGTGAAGCCCTCGCCTACGTACACTTCGTCTTTGCTTGTGGAGAGAGAAAGCAGTGCGTCTTCCTTCACGTCGACAAATTCAGTTTCCCGTCGGCCGCCGAAGAAATCTTCAAAGGGATCGCGGTCGAAAAGTGACCGGAAGGGATCGCGGCCCTGTGCCTGTACCGGGGCCGTCACCTTGATCTTTTTTCCCGATGAACTCACGACCTGGTCGTTGATCTTCATCTTGAAAGGCGGCACGGTAAATATCCCTTGTTTGGTGGGGGTGTATGTCATGATAACCCCCTGCGAAGAGCTGACCTGGCCGTTGATGATGCTGGTCTGCGAATTGGTAGAGGTACCCCTTTTGCGAAAGCCTTCAATTTCCGGGAAGTTGTCATAGCTCCGCAACTGCTGATTGGCCACCGTAACCGTGATGGTCCAGGCCTGGTTTTCCCCGATTTCATCCGGGCCCAGATCAATCCGGATAGATTGTGCCTGCGCCTGAATCAGCGTTAAAACAAGAAAACATGAAAAAATGGCTGCGAAAGCGACTTGTTTGGGCAAAGACAACATTAACAGTAGGAATGCGTTCTTACAAAAGTAAAATGTTCTTGGTCTTTAAGTACCATTTTTTTAGTTTCAAATATCCTTGCAACGATGCACGTTGCGACGCACTAAACTTACTGGCAATGCTAAATTACGCGAAGAAGATTCTTTCACGTGTTAGTTTTGACGCCCGGCTCTTTGAAAAGGAGTTGCGGAAGGCCATCAGGACACTGGTGGCGGCGGAGTTACAGGAATTGCGCAGTTGGTGCTATGCCAACTTCCGCAGTGAACATGAAGCGATACTCAATCGCTGTTTTGCTTACGCAGGTTAACAGACATCAATCTAAGGAAAAGGGGCTGCCATGCAGCCCCTTTTGTTTTTTTTGCCGTAGTAGCTGGCCGCACGGTTCGGGCCAGTGCAAAGCGCATGGATTACCCGTGTTCCTTCTGAATCAATCTCATCAGGAGCACAATTTCAAAAGCGCAACAGTTCCCCCAGTGTCTCCCGTCAGGGGACGCTGGGATAAGAATGGTTCAACTTTCTTCTGTTGGCCTGACCAACAACTACCTGCCTCCCGGCACACAATTTCGCTTGAGAAACTCGGTATAGGTCAGCGACAGATGTTCGCGGGTACCTTCGCCTTCGTAGATACCATGGCTGCGGTTCGGGTAGGCCATAAACTGGAATACCTTTTTGTGCCGGATCAGTTCGTTTACCAGCATCTCTGCATTGTCATAGTGCACGTTGTCGTCGCCGGTGCCGTGAATATACAGCAGGTTGCCGCGAAGATTTCCGGCGTGGGTCACCGGTGAACCGGCTACAAAGTCTTCCCTGTTTTCCTGTGGAATGCCCATGTACCGCTCCTGGTAGATGTTGTCGTAGGTGAGTTGATTGCCCACCGCTGCAACGGCAATACCGGTTTGGTAGATTTCCGGATACTGGAACAGCAGATTGAGTGTGGTTGAGCCGCCACCGCTCCATCCCCAAACCGCCACACGGCTGGCATCGGCGTAGGGCCACTTGAGCACTTCCTTCGCTGCCAGTGCCTGGTCGCGGATGTTGATCCGGCCGATCTGCCGATAGATGCTCTTGCGCCACTGCTTGCCTTTGGGGGCCGGCGTGCCGCGGCCGTCGAGCGATACATACAAGTAACCATCTTCACGCATGTCGCCCTCATACAGGTTGTTCATCCCTGCGCCGAAACGATCGGTAACAGTCTGACTGGCCGGCTCCGTATAGACATAAAAGACAACAGGGTACTTCTTCGCGGGGTCAAAGTTGGCAGGCTTCACCACCCAGCCATCCATTTCCACACCCTCTTCGGTCCTGACTTTGAAAAACTCCACCAGCTCCTGCTGGCGTGCAGCGGGAAGTTGCTTTGCAATACTCTCGTTTTCATTCAGTGCCTTGTGTGTGGTCAGGTCAATGAGTTCACTGACTGACTTCGTGTTGGCGTTGGAGAAGGTGTGCCACGCGAACTTGCCACCGGGGGCAATGGTATAGTCATGCGTTCCCTTGAGCCCTTCTGGCGTCACCTTCTCAGGTTTTCCTTTTCCATCCAACCGGCTCTTGTAAAGGTATTGCTGCGTGGCGTTATCGGGTGAGGCAGTATAATAGAACACGCCCGCTTTGTCGTCCACAAACTTGGGATCGATGACATCAAATGCGCCCGTGGTGATGAGTGTGCGTTTGCCTGTAGCACTCACACGGTAGTAGTGGCGCCAGCCGTCGTTTTCACTTTCCCACAGGAAGTCTTTGGAGGGACCGAGCCAGGGGAAACTGTGCCGGAAGGTGAGTGAATGGCCGTTGCCGATTGAGTTGACGTCGATCCAGGTTGACTCCTGTTCGCTGAGCACCGGTGTGCACGTACCGTCCAGGGAGCAGCTGAATACCACACTCTGATTTTGCTTGCGGTTGAGTTGTTGAACAAAGATTTCCTTCTCGGTGCGCCATTCCATGCGTGGCAGGTAGTGCTGCTGGGGGTCTCCGGGAAGGTTCAGCCAGGTTGTTTGTCCGTTGGCCAACGTGTAGATGCCTATGGATGCGGGCGAGGGTGACTCACCTACTTTGGGATATTCCACCGGCACGACTCTCGAGTATACCGAGTCGGTTGTATTCAGCATGAGGTAGTCGCGGATGCGGTTGGCGTCGATCTTCCAGAAGGACAGATGCTTGCTGTCGGGGCTCCACTGGAAGCCGTCGCGGCAACTGAATTCTTCTTCATACACCCAGTCGAAGGTGCCGTAGATAGTTTTGCGCGGACCGTCGGGTGTGAGCTTTTGGATCTTGCCATCGGCGAGATTTTCCAGGTAAAGGTGATTCTCGCTTACATAGGCCGCCTTCTGTCCGTCCGGTGAAATCTTCGCAAAGCGCAAGGATGATGGTTTGAGCCCGTAGCCGAGTTGCTGTAGTTTGCGGGTGGTGAGATCGA
>JAIBBB010000107.1 GCA_019694905.1 Cyclobacteriaceae bacterium | reverse complement strand
TTTTCTTCAGTAGAAAGCGAGTCGGGATTTTGGTAATTGCGACAGTCGAATGAGAAGTCGATGCCGGTTGAGGGCCGCTTAAATCTCCCTTTTACAATTCCTGAGCTGGGATCGGCATAAGCTTTAAGCATAAAGTTGGCCCAGATTGGGCGTGCACTTCTGGCCCCTGAGCCGAAACTCCATGAGGGGAAGTGTATAACACGTTCATCACCACCAACCCAAACGCCTGCCACGAGGTCGTGGGTAACACCCATATACCAACCATCAGACGCGTTGTTGGTAGTTCCGGTCTTCCCGCCAACATCATTGTCTTCTTTGATTTCCATCGGCAGTCCCAACGAAGTCCCGCCTTCTTCCTGTACGCCACCCTGGAGCATATATAGCATCTTGTAGGCAGTTTGTTCATCGGTGCCCTGTCGGGTCTTGGGAATGAAGTTTTCAATGACGTTACCGTTCTTGTCTTCAATGCGGGTAATGTACATGGGCCTGGTATAGATCCCGTTGTTGACAAATGTGCTATAGGCTCCCACCAGTTCATAGAGTGATACATCGCTGGTGCCGAGGCAAAGCGAAGGAACGGCATCGAGTGTGCTTTCGATACCAATGCGGTTCGCAAATTCGGTAACATTTTGCGCGCCGAGTTCCTGCATCATCTGGGCCGTAATGGAGTTTACAGATCGAGCCATGGCCTGTCTAAGGGTCATTTCACTTCCATTGCCGTACGTGCCATCAAAATTCTTAGGTGACCAGTTACCTCCGGGTACTTTGAAACTGGGAGCGTAGTCTTTCAGTTTGTAACAAGGCGAATAGCCTGATTCCATTGCGAGACCATAGACAAAGGGTTTGAACGTAGAGCCGGGCTGGCGTTTGCCTTGCTTTACGTGGTCGAACTTGAAGTATTTGTGGTTGAAGCCGCCTACCCAGGCTTTGATGTATCCTGTGTTGGGATCCATGGCCATGAAGCCCGACTGAAGGAATCTTTTGTAATAATTGAGAGAGTCCATCGAGCTAAAGAGCGTGTCTCTCTCTCCTCCCCACGTGAAGATGGTCATGGGTTTTTTGAGGTTAAGCATGATGTTGATCGAGTCATGCCCTGCACCATAGCGCTCTACCAGGTTCTTGTAAGCATCAGTCTGTTTGATTTTGGCTTTGAGATAGCCCCGGATTTCCATTTTGCTGTCATCATCAACCCACGGATTGATGCCACGTGCCTTCCACTGGTCATAGAATTCCTTTTGCAACCCCTTCATGTGGTCGTTCATCGCTTCTTCGGCATACCGTTGAAGCCTGCTGTCGATGGTTGTGTAGATTTTAAGTCCGGAGTTATACAGGTCAATGCCTTTGGACTTGCAATAGTCGAGCAGGAAATTCCCGATCACTGTTCGAAAGTAAGTTGCCAGGCCTTCGTTCTGGTTTTGAACTTTGAATTTCAACTCCAGAGGCAACGCGGTAATGGAGTCAAATTCGGCACGGGTTGTGATTTTGTATTTGTGACGGTACACCTTTGCCAGCACTTCATTTCGCTTTTTTAGAGCGCGGTCGGGATGCCTTTGGGGATTGTACCAGGAAGGGTTTTGGAGCATGCCTACAAGAACGGCTGCTTCTTGCAAGTTGACGCTGTCGGGTTGTTTGCCGAAGTAAGTTTCTGTCCCGACCTTGATGCCATAGCTGTTGCTGCTGAATTCGGTTGTGTTGAAGTACATGGCAATGATCTCCTCCTTGGTGAAGTTGCGTTCAAGATCAATGGAGATCATCCATTCCTTTACCTTCTGAACGGCGCGTCTGGGGTAGGACCCCAGATTGGCGATCCAGCCATCAAGGGCGCGGTCAGGATTACGGGTGTACAGATTTTTTGCAAGTTGTTGTGTGATGGTGGAGCCACCCCCCTGGAGGTTCAGCGTAGAAATCCCATAAATCACACGAAGGAACGCTTGAAAGTCGAGTCCGGAATGTTCCTGAAAGCGATGGTCTTCGGACAACACGAGTGTGTTGATGAGGTCGGGGGAAAGTTGGTCGTAGGTGACCTGGCTTCTGTTAAACCGGAAATAGCGGCCCAGGGAAACGCCATCGGCTGAGATGAGTTCAGATGACAGATCGTTCTCAGGATTTTCAACATCCGCAAGACTGGGCATTTCACCAAAGGCACCCAGGAAGTTATACCTCACCATCAAAATGGTGGCGGGAAGCCCCAGCAGAAAAACCAGCAGGGCGATCCAAATGTAGCGGATTGCCCTGGCAAACCACGGTTTGCGCGTTGAGAGCAGGCTATTGATTTTCCTGCTGATAGTTCCGTTCGAAGAAGAGGAAGTACTCATCCAGCGCTTTGGTTCGGTAAAACGTATTGAAGTTTTCGCGGGTGATTACAAAAATATCGAATTTATAACTGGAAAGCGGTGCTGTGTTGACCAATTCCGCAGAGACTTTTTGCTGGTACTCGAGCGCCAGTTTTTTGTCTGGTATGTCGGTTACAAAGGTAAGGACATAGTCGTCGTTAAAGGGCAGATTGCTGGTTTCTAACTTGAGGCTTTTGAAGTTGCGGGCATTGAATGCCTCAAGTCTGCGTGTGACGTCTTCAGAAATCTTGAATTCACGTTTGTAGAGGATGACGAATCGGTGTGGCTGATCGAGTGTACGCGTAAATCGAATTCCTTTGGCGCGTTCTGATTTTTCGACAAAAGACTTGGAGGCTGCCAGGAAGAGATCTGCCTGGGCTTTCAGAGGACTGTCGGGGAATTTCTTGCCAAACTCTTCAAGTTCAAACTGGTACCGCGTTACATCTTCAGTCTTCCCGGTGATCAGAATCTTCAGCAACTCGAGTTGGGAAGTAAAGTTTGTTTCGCCAACGGCGAGGGCCCTGTCGATAATCTTACTGGAGGCCACCAGTTGCCGGTTTTGATACAATTCATAAGCTTCTTTGTACAGAAGCTTTTGCTTTTCTGCTGCCACGCTATTCTCCTTGAGGTAGTTGGGATTGAGCATGATTTTGGTGAAAGTTGAGTTGGGATACAACTCCTCCAGTTGTCTGGCATAGACGGCCGCTTTATCGCTTCCATTCTCCCGCGCAATAAGATAGAGTTTGTAAAGTACTTCAGGAGCGTACGTTGATTTTGGGAAGCGGTTCAGTAGTGTTTCAAAGGTTATGGATGCATTGTCTTTTTCTTCTAGTTGAAAGTAGTACAGATCACCAAGGTTAAAGTAGGCCATTTCAATCTTCCCATACGCTTCTTCCTTTTGTTTGGCGGTCCGGGGTAGCTGACTATACAGCTTTCTGAAATTGTCTTCAGCCTGCTTCGCCCTGGCTTCTGCGGGGTCCTGTGTGGCGGCCGTTGGATTGGTGCTGGTGACGGCCAATTCCTGTTGAATTGGCGCTGAACGTGCTGACCGGCGCCAGTTGTCTTCCAGGGTGATGTTGCCCCAGATCCGCTGAAATTCACTTTGGCCTATGGCAACTGCGGGTGGATTGCCGAAGTACCAATCTGTTGTGTTCGGATTTTCGGTTTGTACAAGTGAAGAATTCTGGTTGGTGGCTTCAAAACTGCCAGTATTGCCGCGGCGCTTTTTCTTCCTGGGGATCTCAGGCTTTGCCTGTGCAAGGAGGGTGGAATCATATTGTCTGCGCATGCGAAGGGAATCCATGCCTGCAAGTTTCAGCAGACTGTCCTGCATATGAATGGTTTCGGTGTAGTTCACGAAATCACCCAGAACTTCCTGACGCTTCTTGTACGCATTGTAGTTCTCTACTTCTTTGGGAAGAGAAGAGACCGCACTGTCATAGTAGGACTTTGCAAGGCTGTATTTGCGCAATTGATCGAAGTAGATCTGACCAATCCGCAGGTAGGCGAGACCTTGTATGCGTTTGCTTTTTCCGGCGTGTGCGGACAGCTTGTATCGCTTGATCGCTTCGTCCAGAATATTCTGTTTCCTCTCGAATTCACCCATTTCGAAGTAGATCTTATCCCTGAAATCACGATTCTTTTCATCTGCCAACAACTTCTCAAACTGGCTCCGGATGGTCTTCAGATCTTTCTTGTCGTCGAATCTTGCGACCTGGGCCATGTTGAGTTTAGCGAAGAAATCGATTTCATAATCGGGGTTTGTGGTCAGACACTTTCGATAGTAGTTATAAGCCTCTGCGTTGAACCCCAGCTTCTGGTAGACTTGTCCGATGATGAAGTATATTCTCGATCTGCGGTCCTGGCGCATTAGCAGGGAGTCGGCGAGTGTGAGATTCTGCACCATATGGTTATAGTCGCCCCGCACCTGGTACAGGTACGCTTTTTCGAGGTAGAGTAATTTGCTTGTGTGTTTGCTCCTGTTTTCTTTTTCGAGGAAGGCGGCAGTTTCTTCTGCTTTTTCATATTCCCCTTCTTCAGTAAAAGTCCGCAACAGCATGATTAACGCCCGATGGCGCAGCTCAACATCCTGGCTCTTGGTGTTGACATACTTGAAGGTTTGTTTCGCGTTATGAAAATCACAGGCATAAAGCCGGGCAAGTCCCACCATCAGGTAGTTGTCGTCGACCCACTTGCTGTTCGGGTGCCGTTGGATTGAAATGGAAGCCATCTTAACGATCTCTTCCGTGTCTTTCGAATAACTCTTGGCGAGCGTGGTATCCAGTTTGGGGTACAATCTGAGGATTTCATTGTGGTCATCGTCCAGACTTTTGAGGATAATCTTCTCCACTTCCCGCGCCTTTTCCTTTGCATAGAAAAAGCCATTGTAGTGGGCGGTTGTATTGTGGAAAATATTGCTGGTAAATGTATCCTGGTTGGTAGAGCAGGAAGCTACAGCAATGATCAGCAGTAGTGCCAGGCCGGCGGCTCTGAGTGGGATGGTGAGATAGCGGTACAACACCGGTGCTGGCAGTTAGACGATTGATTTGTAATACAAACGTAAAAAACAGATAATCAATATTATAATCGGAAGTATTATCTATTTTTACGGCAAAATAGGAAGATTTTGAAGGCCAAAAAGACGCTGACAGAACGATTGACGACCCGCTATCAGCTGGTGATCCGCAATGAGGAGAACCTGGCGGAGCGGACAACATTCGCATTTACCTATGCGAAAGTGCTGACCTTGTCGGTGATCCTGTTTGTGATTCTGTTTGGATCCAGTTTGTTTTTGAGCAAGACCCTGCTGGCAAAGTGGTTTGATCCCAGGCACGCGCAAATGGAGGCGAACAAAAAATTGTATCAGTTGGCATTGAAGGCCGACTCGCTGGCCATTGAGGTGGATCGGAAGGACAAGTTCATTCAGAACTTTCAGCGAATTCTTCGAGGAGATACTACCAATGGTTTTGAGGACCCTGCTGAAGCACTCAGAGGACAGGAGAGACCTGTCCGCACATCCAGTCTCAGGCTTCAACCTTCGGACTCGGCCTTCAGACGGGAGTATGAACAGTCAGATGGTGCCGTGGTTGCCCTCGCCAGCAACAAGTACAGGGAGTTACAGGAGACGTTCTTTTTTTCTCCGCTGACGGGTTTTGTATCGGACAAGTATGATGTAAAGAAGGCCCACTTCGGAATTGATATCGTAACCAAGAGTAATGAACCCGTTAAATGCATTGCCGATGGAACGGTGGTGATGGCATCCTGGACGCAGGATTCTGGTTATGTGATTGCGGTTCAGCATCGCGGTAACCTTATTTCTGTTTATAAGCACAATGCGGATTTGCTGCGCAAGGTTGGCAACTTTGTCAATGCAGGAGACATCATCAGTATTGTTGGTAATAGCGGCGAAATGACGAACGGGCCGCACTTGCACTTTGAACTCTGGTACAACGGCAATGCGCTGAATCCGGAGGAATTTGTAACTTTTTAACCCATACATCCACACCCATGCTTACTACAAAAGAACAAAAACGCGCAGCTGAAGAGATCAGCAGTTCCAGCAATGTGATTGGAAAAGGAACTGTGCTGGAGGGCAACATCGAGACCTTTGGCAATATCCGCATCGAGGGCAAGATCATTGGCAATATCAAGTCCAAATCGAAAGTTGCATTGGGAAATTCGAGTCAGGTCGAAGGGAACATCTCCGCTCAAAATGCGGACATTGAAGGAGAAGTAAAGGGCAAGATCGAGATTGGTGAAATGTTGGTTCTCAAATCCACAGCCACTGTTCATGGTGACATTGTTACAGGCAAACTGGTTGTAGAGTCTGGCGCCGTATTCAATGGAAGTTGCAAGATGGGCTCAGTTGCCAAGGAAGGCAGACTGTATGCCAACGGATTCACGGCCTCAGGCCGAGTGGAAGAGGCCAAGGCTCTCAACTGACGGTGAAAAATGAACCATCCCCTTTCTTGAAGTACAGTTCACTGGGCTTGCAACTGGCAGCCAGTTTGGGTCTGGCAGGCTGGGCCGGACATTGGCTGGACGGTGTAATGGGTTACAATGCCTTCTTCCTGCTCCTGTTTGTTTCTATCATGTTTGCAGGCATGATGTATCGGTTGTATCGGTCCAATCTCGACTAAACCATCAGTGAAACCCTGGCAGTACTGGATTCTCTCGGCCATCCTCAGCTTCGGGCTTGTGGGTATTGAGTATTGGGCCTCAGATTTTGGCTGGTTTGAATTCCCGCCGTTGTCGGCCTGGGTGGTATCGGCAGTGGCATTGGTCACCGCTTTGGTGTACCAGTTGACAGTCATCAGACAGCGCCGACAGCCCGATTCAGTTGCCAGTTTTCTTCTGATGATGATCACGACCAAGTTCATGCTTCTGGCTCTGGTGGCCTGGGTGGTGATCCAGGCCGACCCTTTGCACGGCCACGCTCATGCAGTGGTATTTCTGGGGTCCTATTTTGTGTTCACGCCCCTCCTCATCGGGGCTTTAATCAGAAGGTTCTAAATCCCTGTAAAGGAGGGCCAAAAATGTCCGCAAACATTTTTTTTTGGTCCTCTAATCAATAGTTTTGCAGTCGATTTAAGATGACCTGCGCAAAATCCATGAAAAGGCCCTTTTTAGCCCTGAAAACAGCGTTTTTGGCTGTGTTTTTCTCATTCTTTGTGGCGCTTTCGGGCTGGGCTCAGGCTGAAGAAGTTCATGCTGACACAACGGTTGCCGCTCACGGTGAAGAGGCCGAGTCTTTTAACGCCAACGAAGTGATCATACACCACGTGCTGGACGACCACCAATGGCACTTTACAGACCACATGGTTCTCCCGCTCCCGGTAATAGTCTATTCCGAAGCGGAGGGTCTGCGGGTGTTCATGTCATCTAATTTTTACGATGAGCATCATCAGCCTGTCGTTTACCAGGGCTACAAACTTGAGCACAATCACATTACATTGAATGACCAGCCCGTTGTTGACCTGTCTATTACGAAGAACGTCGCCATGGTATTCATCAATGCGGCGCTGATGCTGCTGATTTTTCTGGCGGTCGCCAGGGCCTATCGGAATAACACAGGTCGGGCACCTAAGGGGCTTCAGTCATTCCTGGAGCCTATCATTGTTTTCGTGAGGGATGAGATCGTGAAACCCAATCTGGGGCATCATTACCAAAAATATCTTCCGTATCTGCTTACACTGTTCTTTTTTATCCTGTTCGGAAACCTGCTGGGGCTTCTCCCCGGTGCAGGTAACATGACAGGTAATATTGCAGTGACCCTTACGCTGGCCGTATTTACGTTCCTCATTACGAACTTCAGTGGTAACGCCACATACTGGAAGCATATTTTCTGGACGCCGGGCGTGCCGCTGCCACTGCGCATCATTATACTGCCGGTGGAGATCGTTGGGATTTTTACTAAGCCTTTTTCCCTGACGATTCGTCTGTTTGTGGCAATTACGGCCGGCCACATTGTGCTGCTGAGTTTGTTGTGTCTGACGTTCATCTTTCACAGCTGGGTTGTGGGATTCGGTGCGACTTTGGTGGTCTTGTTTATCAATTTGATTGAGTTATTAGTTGCGGGTATCCAGGCCTATGTGTTCACGCTTTTCACAGCGCTCTACATCGGTATGGCTACAGCGGACGACCATCATTGAGATTGTTTTCTTTTGTTTCACTTTTAACCTATACGTTATGTTGTTTTCATTGATTCTTGATGTTAGCTACGCAGTAATGGGCGCCACTATCGGCGCTGGCCTGGTTGCAATTGGCGCGGGCATTGGCGTAGGACGCATTGGTGGCTCAGCTATGGAAGCTATTGCCCGCCAGCCGGAAGCTTCCGGCAAAATCCAGGGCGCGATGCTGATTATCGCAGCGCTTGTGGAAGTTGCCGCGCTGTTCGGTTTGGTTATCTGCTTCCTGGTATCCAACAAGCTTTAATTCTTAAAAGGAACGATTTGCTGGCGATGGGCCACGCAAATCGTTCTCTTTTACCTGGAAGAAATGAAACAAAAGAAGATTGTAAACTAACCAGTTCTGCACCATGGAATTCCTGACCCCGGGTACCGGCCTTTTATTCTGGCAATTCGTTGTCTTTGTCCTATTGTTCCTGCTCTTGTCAAAGTTTGCCTGGAAGCCGATTCTGGGATCACTGCAAGAGCGTGAAGCGTCCATTCAACAAGCGTTGGATTCGGCTGAGAAGGCCAAGCAGGAAATGGCTTCGCTGAAGTCCGACAACGAGAAATTGCTCAAGGAGGCTCGCGAGGAGCGCGATCGGATTCTGCGTGATGCGCGTACAGCAGCCAACCAGATCCATGACCAGGCACAGACCGATGCCCGCAAAAATGCGGACAAGATCATTGAAGACGCCCGCGCTGTGATCAACACAGAGAAGCAAGTTGCTCTGCGCGAACTCAAATCACAGGTGGCACAGTTTTCCCTGGAGATTGCGGAGAAGGTAATTCGCAAGAATCTATCCAACGACGCTGCACAAAAGGAGTTGGCCGAAGCATACGTAAAGGAGATCAAGATCAATTGACATGGCTGATTCACGTGTAGCATCCCGATATGTGAAATCGCTCCTGGGCCTGGCAGTGGAAAAGCAGGCACTTGAGCAGGTTCATGCCGACATGGAATTGTTTGCGGGCACCTGCAAGGCACACCCTGAATTTGCCCTGATGTTGAAAAGTCCGATTATCCGGCATGAAAAAAAGCGTGCTATTCTGAATGGACTGCTCAAGGGCAAGGTGAATGTACTCACCCTGGCATTTGTTGACATTATCACCCAGAAAAACCGCGAACCACTTCTGCAGTCAATTTCTCAGGAGTTCCATCATGCGTACAATGAGTACAAGGGCATTGAGCAGGCGCGCGTGACTACCACCATCCCTATGGACCCTCAGATCCGCAAGGAAGTTGAGGCGATCGTGAGGAAGCTTACAACCAAATCCAACATCGAACTGGTGGAGAAGGTTGATCCTTCGTTGGTAGGAGGCTTTGTCCTGGGTGTGGGAGATAAACTGGTGGATGCATCTGTGAAGAACAAGCTCCGCAATCTGAAAGTGAAATTTAGTTAACCGTTCGAATCGAATAAAGAAAGTATTATGGCAGAAATCAGACCCGAAGAAGTTTCCGCGATCCTCCGCGAACAATTGGCGCAGTCACGCACGGCGGCAGAACTCGAGGAAGTTGGAACTGTTTTGACCGTTGGTGACGGTGTCGCCCGTATTTATGGACTTACCAAAGCACAAGCTGGTGAGTTGTTGCGCTTTGAGAATGGGCTTACCGCATTGGTGCTCAACCTGGAAGAGGACAACGTAGGTGCTGTGTTGTTCGGTGATTCCAAGTCAGTCCGTGAAGGAGACACCGTTAAACGCACGGGTCAGATTGCTTCCATCAAGGTAGGTGAGGGCTTGCTGGGACGAGTTGTTGATATGCTCGCAGCCCCCATTGATGGCAAAGGACCGGTGTTGGGTGATCTGTATGAAATGCCCCTTGAGCGGAAGGCTCCTGGCGTAATTTATCGCCAGCCGGTGAATGAACCTCTTCAGACTGGAATCAAGGCAATTGACTCAATGATTCCGATTGGCCGGGGTCAACGCGAACTGATAATTGGCGACCGTCAGACTGGCAAGACGGCGGTTGCAATCGATACGATCATTAACCAGAAGGAGTTTTACGAGCGCGGCAAGCCAGTGTATTGCATTTACGTTGCCATTGGCCAGAAGGCTTCTACGGTGGCGTCTGTTGCGTCCACTTTGGAGAAGGCAGGCGCAATGCCGTACACGATCATCGTGGCTGCCAATGCATCAGACCCCGCGCCCATGCAGTTCTTTGCGCCGTTTACCGGTGCCGCCATTGGCGAATTCTTCCGTGATACCGGCCGCCCTGCATTGGTAATCTATGATGACTTGTCCAAGCAGGCCGTTTCCTATCGCGAAGTGTCATTGCTCCTTCGTCGTCCCCCGGGACGTGAAGCTTACCCGGGTGATATTTTCTACCTTCACAGCCGCTTGCTGGAACGCGCGGCCAAGGTCATCAACGATGACGGTGTGGCGAAGAACATGAATGACCTGCCTGCATCGATCAAACATTTGGTGAAGGGAGGGGGATCGCTTACGGCGCTTCCTATCATTGAAACACAGGCAAACGACGTTTCTGCTTATATCCCTACGAACGTAATTTCCATTACGGACGGTCAGATTTTCCTTGAATCAAATCTGTTCAACTCCGGTATCCGTCCCGCCATTAACGTAGGTATCTCGGTGTCCCGCGTAGGTGGATCGGCTCAGATTAAGTCCATGAAGAAAGTGGCAGGTACTTTGAAGCTTGATCAGGCTCAGTTCCGCGAACTGGAGGCGTTCTCCAAATTCGGTTCAGACCTCGACGCTTCCACGAAGCTCACCATTGAACGTGGTCGTCGCAATACCGAGGTATTGAAGCAACCGCAGTACGCACCGGTGCCCGTTGAGGAACAGGTGGCAGTGATACTTGCTTCTACCAAAGGCTACATGGACAAAGTGCCTGTTGGCAAGGTTCGGGAGTTTGAGAAGGAATTTATTGGACTGCTCCGTGCCCAGCACAAGGCTGTGCTGGAGAACCTTCGCGTTGGTAAACTCGATGATGCTGATACAGAAACCCTCAAAAAGGTAGCTGTGGAATTGGCATCCAAGTATTAATCCCATTACTGAACGGTCATGCCCAGCCTAAAGGAAGTCAAGAGTCGCATTACCTCGGTGGTTTCTACCCAGCAAATCACCAAGGCCATGAAGATGGTGGCAGCTGCCAAACTCCGCCGTTCTCAGGATCGCATTTTACAGATGCGTCCATTTGCGCAGAAGATGTCCACCATTTTGCAGAATCTTTCGGCAAATGCCAGCCAGGATGGTGACAACTGGTATAGTAAAGTCAGGAGTGAAAAGAAGGTGCTGATCATCGCGATCAGTTCTGACCGGGGGCTTTGCGGCTCATTCAACTCAACTATTTTTAAGGGTGTCCAGCGCCTGATAGCTGAGAAGTATGCGCAGCAAATGGAGCAGCGTAACGTGGTCATCTTGCCGATAGGCAAGCGCGCATTTGAGTTCTTCAGCAAGCGCAACTATCCTGTTGTTGCAGACTACTGGGACGTTTTTCACGGGCTTTCATTTGACAAAGCTTCTCGCATCGCCGAGTACGCTATGGAGAATTTCCGCAAAGGAGAGTATGACCGCGTTGAGATTGTTTACAATTACTTCAAGAACGTTGCGACTCAAATTCTGATGACTGAGCAGTATCTGCCGGTCAGACCCATCGAAGTAAAGTCCCGCAAAGTGGAGGCTGACTACATTTTCCAACCTGACCAGCAGGAGATCATGAGCGGGCTCATTCCCAAGTCACTGAAAGTGCAATTATACAAAGCGATTCTTGATTCGAATGCGGCTGAGAATGGTGCTCGTATGACTGCAATGGACAAGGCTACTGAGAATGCGGGTGAGTTGTTGAAGGCGTTGCGCCTTACATATAACCGCACGCGTCAGGCAGCTATTACCAAAGAGATTCTGGAGATTGTTGCTGGTGCGGAGGCGTTGAAGTCGGCCTGATCTTGTCTCCAA
>JAIBBB010000010.1 GCA_019694905.1 Cyclobacteriaceae bacterium | reverse complement strand
CGGCTCAAGCTGGTTGAAACAACTGCTGTGGTATTTTCTCAACGCCTGGGTGCTCAATGCTTACTGGTTTCCCTGGAGTGGGGGACGGGTGGCCCTCCTGCGGCTCTTCGGCGCCCGGATTGGACAAGGCGTAAACATCAAGCCACACGTCAACATCAAGTATCCCTGGTTGCTGACCATTGGTGATCACTCCTGGATCGGCGAGAACGTGTGGATCGACAACCTTGTGCCTGTCACCATTGGGAATCACTGCTGCCTTTCACAAGGCGCTCTGCTGCTCACAGGCAACCACGATTATCACAAGACTACCTTTGACCTCATGACCGGTTCAATTGTGTTAGAAGACGGAGTCTGGATTGGCGCACAAGCTGTAGTTACACCCGGAGTGACGTGTCACTCGCACGCGGTGCTGGCTGTGGGAAGTGTGGCTTCTACTCCTCTCGATGCCTACACCGTCTACAGAGGCAACCCTGCTGTCGAGGTTCGCCAGCGCATCATCCAATAAGTTGTGAAGATCTCTATCCTGACCGTTTGTTATAATGCCGGCCATACGCTGGGTGATACGATCCGATCGGTGCGCGCCCAGCATCACACTGACGTGGAGTATATTGTGGTCGACGGCGCGTCGAAGGACAACACCGTGCAGGTAATCCGTGATCACGAGGCGTCCATCACCCGCTGGATCAGCGAGCCTGATCGCGGCATTTATGACGCCATGAACAAGGCGATCGGCATGGCCACCGGCGAGATTGTAGGCATTCTCAATGCCGATGATTTCTACGCCCATGAGAACGTCCTCAGGAATGTGGCAAGTGCATTCGAGGACCCTGCCGTCGACGCTGTATTCGGCAACCTCATTGTGGTGGACCCCGCTAACCTCAAACGCGTTGTGCGTACCTACTCCGCTGCCGGCTGGCATCCGGGCAAATTTGCTCGCGGTTTCATGCCGCCGCACCCGACTTTCTTTGTGCGTCGCAAATTCTATGAACAGTACGGCCTCTTCAAAACCGACTACAGGATTGCCTCGGATTACGAAATGCTGATCCGCCTGCTCTATGTGCACAAACTTCGCTACAGGTACCTTCCGGAAACCATGGTGATCATGCGCAAGGGGGGAGTCAGCTCCGCAGGCATCAAGTCCAATATCATCCTCAACAACGAGATCCTACGGGGCTGCCGCGAGAACGGCATCCGCACAAACCTGCCGCTGATCTACCTGAAGTACTTCAGGAAGGTGCTCGAACTCATTCACGTCTGATGATGAACGTCTTGATCACCGGCGTGTCAGGCTACCTGGGAACTCACCTGGTCCGCCACCTGCAACAATATCCGGTGCGACTCTTTGGCCATAGCCACAGTAAGCAACAGGTGGAAGGTGTGATGCTGTTGCCCGACCTGTTGCCCGCCACGCTGGACGCGCACGCCATCGAAGTGGTGGTTCACCTCGCCGGTATCGCACACGATTTGCGCGGCGTGTACCGCGACGAAGACTACCACCGGGTCAATACGCAGCAAACCATCTCACTCTGGTCGGCTTTCCAGGCGTCGCAGGCACGCACCTTTATTTTTCTCAGTTCGATCAAGGCCCTGTCCGACGGTTCACCCCAACCACTCACTGAAGAATCTCACCCTGCACCGGCCAGTCCCTATGGCCTTTCCAAACTGAACGCCGAACGCGCCCTGACGGCCGCGCCGGCACCCGGCAAAAAACTCTTCATCTTCCGGCCCTGCATGATTTACGGTGGGAGCAACAAAGGCAACCTGCGCAATCTCATCCGCTTTGTGGAGTGGGGACTCCCATTTCCGCTTGGGAAATTCCAGACCAACCGGTCCTTTTTGTCTGTGGAGAATGCCTGTTGGGTGATTGCACAAGCCATCTCGGATACATTTCCACCCGGTACCTACAACATCGCCGACGATGAACCCATCAGTGTCAACGATCTGGTGCGGTTGATCGCAAAAGTCAAACACCGCCCCGCCCGGGTCTGGTCCGTGCCCGCCAGCTGGGTCGCAACTCTCGCTACCATCGCCGGTAAACGCGATGCGTTCCGCAAACTCACCACCGACATGGTGACCGACACAAGCAAACTGCGCAACGCCCTGCCCGCCCCACTGCCGGTCTCCATCCGCGCCGGACTCACCAGCGCCATCCAGTCAGGAAAAGACTAGAACCTGACCTGCTTCGACCATTGTATCGCTGGTCTTTCTATTGCACGATAGAAAAGCCATGCAGCTACCAGGCTCACGACAAAAGCGACCGGTATCATGGCCAACCGCACGGACAGGGATGACGTGCTCACTTCGGTCCAGCCAATGATCCATCCGCCAACGGGTACGTGCAGCAGATAGAGTGAGTAGGAGATTTCGCCTAGCCACATCAGCGGTCGCCATGGATGCCTGAGCCAGAGAATGCCTGCCACCGACAATACATTCGCGAGCACGGCAGGTGCGATGCGTGCACTGGTAAGTCCCACCACGAGGGTCGTGGCGATCAGGCACACTGCGAGTTGTTTCCAGCTTATTTTCTCCAGCACAAACAGGCACGTAGCAATCCCTGACAAAAAGAAGGGCACGTGTGGAAAGATGAAGTAGTAAGATTGCACAACGAACGCCAGGACCACGAAAGGCACCACCAGCGCGATCTTCGTGAGTGTGGATCCGTCTTTGAAGGCCGCGAACAACAACCCAAGCAGGATGTAGAATTGAAATTCAATAGCGAGTGTCCAGTAAGCGGGGTTGAGCCACGGCTTGTGGAAGAATGGATTGAGATAACCAATGTGAAGAAGCGCTGTCAACCAATCCAGTTGAAAACCCTCATTCTGGTAAAATGGATGGATGCTGCTGAGGAACATGACGGCCAGTACCACGAGGATGCTTGCCAGGTAGGGCGGATCGATGCGCACAATTCGTCGCAAAAGAAACGAGCCGAAGTTTCTCAGTTGATAACCTTGCCTTGCCATCGCATAGGGCAAAACGAATCCGGAGATTACGAAGAAGATCTGCACACCGTAATTTCCGAGCAATGCCAACCGCTTTACCGGGTGGCCATCCGGAATGTAGTGGATGGCACCACAGGTGAAATGCAGTGCACACACCATCGCTGCGGCCACACCACGGAGCATCTGCACCGAAGCCAGACGGGCAGAAGATGAATCGGCCGGATTTGTCAGACGCATGGAGTGTGTGTCATTAAAGATTGCAGAATAATTTCTAATTATGCAGTGGAATGGAACTCTACCAATCAATTGCCCGCTACTTCGCGGCAGCGTTGGCCCTTCTGGTGCTGGAGCTTGTCTACTTTCGCGTCGCAAGATTTTACTCCATTGTTGATAAACCCAATGCACGCAGCTCCCACCTGATACCCGCTATCCGGGGTGGGGGTGTGATCTTCCTGGCAGCAGCACTGATCTGGTACGCATGGACCGGATTTCAACACACCATGACAGCAGCGGGATTGTCTGCCATCGCAGTCATCAGTTTTCTCGATGATGTGGTGACGCTGCCGGCGCGCTGGCGACTGATTGTCCAGTTGTCCGGCACAGTGCTCCTCGTCCTGACTGCCGCAATCGGTCTTCCCGGGTGGTGGCTCGTGCCGGTTTGTATCGTGGCAACGGGCGTCATGAATGCGTTCAACTTCATGGACGGCATCAACGGGATCACCGGCATCTACGCAGCTGTTACACTCATCACGCTGCGATGGGGCTTACCGGCAGACATAGTGTCCACAGACCTCGCGCTTCTTTGTGAGGTATCTCTGCTGGCGACAGCTGTCTTCCTGTTTTTCAACTTCCGTGGCACGGCCCTTTGCTTTGCCGGCGACGTGGGCAGTGTCACCATGGCGGGCATTATCATATATCTGCTGTTGTCTTACATGATGCGGACTCAGAACCCGGCATGGTTGCTCCTCCTGCTGGTGTATGGAATTGATTCCATTGGCACCATCCTCATTCGCCTCAGCAGGAGAGAGAACATCTTCAAAGCGCACCGCAGCCACCTCTATCAAATACTCTGCAACGAACGCAAGCTTCCCCATCGGACCGTGGCAATCGTGTATGGCGCAGTGCAGGCTGTCGTCAACGTGCTCGCGATCGCCTGGTTTCAGCACCAGGCCTTTGTGTGGACGGTGGTGTTCACGCTGATCACCGGTGTGATCTATCTCGCTATCCGGAGGATGGTCAGCGTGCATGGCTAACCTCTACACTTCCGGCGGCAAGCGCATCTTCGACATCGCCCTGAGCCTTCTGTTGATCACCGCCACCGCATGGCTGGCGATCATCATCTGCCTGCTCTATGTCTTCACAGGGAACTTTCCGGTCTTGTTCAGACAGTTGCGCACGGGCAGGGGAGAAGTTCCTTTTCAACTCGTGAAGTTTCGGACACTCGTCAACAGCGACCAGCCCCCCGCGCAACGCCAATTCTGGCTCGGCCGCCTGCTGCGCGCTACCAACTTCGACGAATGGCCCCAGCTGTGGCAGGTCCTGAAAGGGGAGATGTCGCTCGTGGGCCCGCGACCCTTGCCAGTGGCCTACCTGGATCTTATGACTACCAGACAGCGCCAAAGGTATACGGTGCGGCCAGGCATCACTGGCCTGGTGCAGGTTGCCGACCGGCACGCGATGCCCTGGGCCGGAAAATTTGAACTGGATGTCACGTACGTCGACCAATGCAGCCTGGCACTGGACATGCGGATACTCTGGAAAACAGTGCTGCTCGTGTTCTCTTTCCGAAAGGACGTATCTTTGAACGAAGAGCCTTTGGGTAAATGAGAACAATTGCGATCTATGGTGCCGGTGGATTTGGTCGCGAGGTAGCCCTCATGATCAGGCAGATCAATGCCGCAGGCGGCAGTTGGAATCTGATTGGATTTTTTGATGACGGCAAACCTGCTGGTAGTCAGATTGACGGCCTGCCACTGATGGGGGGCGCCGAAGCCATCAACGCATACCCGGATGAACTCGCCCTGGTTGCAGCCGTGGCTGACCCGGGGGCGCGGCAAGCGATGGTGAAGCGGGTCACAAACGGCAGGATCAGTTTTCCGGTGATTGCCCATCCCACTGCCAATCCCGGCAGTGAAGCTTTTAACAAGATCGGTCGCGGATGTGTGATAGCTGCCGGCAGCATCCTCACCACAGGTATCACCCTTGGAGAATTTGTGCAGGTCAACCTGCAATGCAGCATCGGCCATGACGCGCGGATTGGTGCATTCACCACCTTGCTTCCCGGCGCCGGCGTGTCGGGTGGTTCTTCCCTCGGCGCCGGGTGTATGCTGGGCACCGGCGCCCGCATGCTCCAAAACCTGTCGCTCGGCGATGATGTCGTAGTCGGGGCTGCCGCCCTGGTCACCCGGTCTTTTCCAGGTGCCGTTACATTGGTAGGCATTCCAGCCACTGTGCGCGAAAAAAAGCGGTCATGAGTTTCTCCCTGCTTCGCACGCCGGCCTTCCGCTTTGTGCTCACTTTTCTGCTCAGCTACGTGATGGCCAACGTGGTGTATGGTGTATACATCGAAGCACTCGGCAATGAGCCCGACTGGTTTACCACCGTGGTGTCACAACTCACGGTAGTGTCGCTGCAATCCGCCGGCATCAATGCAGCACTCGCGGTGAACCCCCACGCACCCACCTGGCTTCTTCAAATCGACAACCACACGATCCTGAGTGTGTATGAAGGATGCAATGCGGTGAATGTGCTCATCGTGCTCAATGCCTTCTTCCTCGCCTATACCAACACCCATCCTGCGCGGTGGAAGTGGGTGGTCGCAGGCAATGTGCTGGTGTACGGTGCCAACATCGTCCGCCTTTTGCTGCTCTGCTGGGTGGCAATCCACTTCAAATCCTATTTTTACTACGTACACAAATACGCCTTCACAGCTGCGATCTATGCGGTTGTTTTTCTCGTGTGGTTTTTCTGGATCCGTCAGTCCCGCAAAGCACCTGAAGCCTCATGAAGCCCGTCACCTTCAGGCGTGTGGCCGGTTCTGCAGCCTTCATCCTAGTGATGCTGCTCCTGTATTTGTTCCAGAGACAGGATTGGCTTTTTCACCAGTTGTCTTCATCAGAAACCATCCGGTTTATTCTGTCCCGCACGCTTCGCACCACCGTCAATGACTTGTGCTGTGTTGCATTGATCCGGCTCTGGTTCGGCCGCCCGGATTTCGTGCGCATGGCCTGGATCGTGTTTGTGGTGGAAGTGTGCGTGCTGTTGCCGCTGTATTTTATTTTCAAGTTGTCCCTCGAAGGGCCAGCTGAAATATCGTCACCGCTGCTTTCCCAGTTTCACAGGCTGTTGGTGAATCCGGTGTTGATGCTGCTGTTGATGACCGGCTTTTATTTGCAACTTCGCACGGAAAAGAAATCTGCGTGAGAGTCCCCCTTTCATACACGACGCTGGACCAGACAGCGCTGTCGGCCAAGCTGGCCAGTCTGGACAACCCACCCCATACCTTGCTGGTGCCATCCTTTGAACAGGCGCTGGCTGACCGCGTGGATGCAAAGCACGTGGTGGCCGTCCAATCGGGAACCGCAGCCATTCATCTTGCACTCCGGGCGCTGGGCGTCGCCGCCGGTGATGTCGTGATGACCAGCACCTTCACCTACGTCGCCTCCGTAAATCCCATTACCTATCTCGGTGCTGAACCGGTGCTGATTGACAGTGAGCCGACCACCTGGAACATGGACCCCGTGCTGCTGGAGCAGGCGCTGGCATCAGAAACACGTCAGGGACGGCGGGTGGCTGCTATTCTCGTGGTGCATTCCTATGGCATGCCTGCCCGCATGAACGACATCCGGGCCCTCGCCGCCCACTACGGCGTGCCGGTGCTGGAAGACGCAGCCGAAGCGATCGGTTCCACAGTGGCTGGCCGTTGGGCTTCCACCCTCGGCGATGTGGGGGTCCTTTCGTTCAATTCAAACAAGTTGCTGACTGCATTCGGCGGCGGGGCTATCGTGACCAATGACGGGCAGGTGGCCTCCCGTTGCAGAACATGGGCGGCCCAAGCCCGCAAAGAGACGCATGTGTTCTATCAGCACGAAGAAACTGGTTACAACTACCGCATGAGCCCACTCACCGCACTGGCCGGGTTGTGCGGCCTCGACGCCCTCGACGAAAATCTCCGCCTCCGACAGCGTGTTTTTGATCGTTATCGCGATTTACTGAAACCATCTGACGGGTTTGAAACCCAATGGGATAACCCCGGTGCACTTTCCAACCGGTGGTTGAGTTGTTTTGTTAACCCCTTGCTGAACAGTAAATTAGACACAACCTACCAACGATTCGCACAGGCGGGAATTGAAGTGCGGTACCTGTGGAATCCCATGCACCGCCAGCCCTTGTTTGCCAGGCAGCGTACGCATCTCAATGGCACCAGCGACAGGCTCTTCAATACCGGATTTTGCCTCCCTTCGTCGGCCCATCTTACCCCCCAGGACCAGACCGAAATAGCATCGGTGCTGATGGCATCCCTGAACTCCTGAAAAGGCACTACTGCTACGCGGCGGAAAGCGTGCAAAGATTCTGTAAATAAATAGGTTACATTCATTGGGGTGGGGGAATTAAATCCCTGACTAATTGTTTATTTTTGAGACAAATTCCCCTGCTATGAGGTTATCTATACTGGCGATTGTTCTTGTACTTTTTATCTCAACAGCCCTTCAAGCTCAGGTCATCACTTCCACCGGTGCCGGCGGAACCTGGAGCAGCCCGGCCAGCTGGGTGGGTGGCGTGGTGCCAACTTCCGGTAACAGCACAGGAATTACGATCGTGGGCCCTATCACCGTCGCTGCCGCCGACTACAACTCGGTGACACCCCTGGTGATCGACCAAACCACCGTCAATACCGGGGGCTCCCTTACCATCGATGCAGGCGCACAGGTAAATCTTGCAGCAGGTACAGGTACTGACTTCACCGTTGCAGGTACAGGAACGGTCGCCGTCAATGGTACTTTTGTGCAGATTGCCGGCAGCACGCTCACCGGAATGACAGCAGTCAACACCGCCTTCAACAGCGGATCGGTGTACGAAGTGCAGAACACAACCTTTGGCACATTGCCCACCGCCACCTGGGACACGGCCTCCACCATTCTGGTGACAGGTCTCAATGCAGCCACCAGCGCAGCGGCGTCATGGGCTCAGAATATCGGAAACCTCACCATCGCATGTCCCAATCTCGGCGCAGCCGCAGCCAACCTGGCCGGCCGTCCTACCATCAACGGTAACCTGACGATCTCCAACACCGGTGCTTCGGGCCGGGTGGTGTTGTTCAGCGGAGCAGGTACATCCACTATCAATATCACAGGAAGCCTTACGGTATCCGGTTCAGCAGTTATGTATGCAGGTACCAGCGGAACGGTCACCGTCAATGTTTCGGGAGGTGTAGTTTTCAATACATCTGGGGCTGTATCGCGGTTGACTCAAACAGGTACCACAACCCTCAATTTGAATGGCGGCAATTTTGATTTGCAACAGGGCACACTGAACCTTACCAGCTCAACGGGTGGAGGTACCATTTCCATGAATGCGGGCAATTTCGTCACCACCAGCGGATTCTTGCAGAAAACAGGTACTGGCGCCGGGCTTATCACTTTCACTGGCAGTGGGCCACAGTCCATTGCGTTGCCCCCGGCACAGATCAGCTCAGGTACCATCAACCTGACCCTCAGCAAGGCTTCAGGTGACCTCACACTGGCATCCAATCTCACCGTGAGTGCATTCACACAGTCCGCAGGCAATTTGTTTCCGGGTGGCTTTACACTCACTATCAGTGGGGCCATCTCCCAAACTGGCGGCGCGATCGGCGACAACGTGTCGGGTAGTAGCTTGACGATCAGCGGCGCAGGTGCTGTACCAGTGTCATTCGCTTTTGTGCCTTCTGCCGCATTTACAGCATTTACACTCAATCGCACCAGTGTCACCATCCAGACCTCTAACGACATTACAGTCAGTAACCTCACCTTGACGGCTGGTACATTCACGCATTCAGGCACGCTGACGATCGCAGACCAGGGCTCCATTACCGTCAATGCCGGCGTGCTGACGAATACACCCGCTGCTGCAGGTGTGTATGACTTGTCTTACGTGAACACAGGTGCTTTGGTGACTGCGGCAGAATTGCCGGCGGCGCCCTCCACTGCGGTCAGGAATTTTTCAAAGTCTGCCGCGGGCACACTGACACTCAACAAAAACACCAACATCACCGGCACCTTTTCAGTGGCCTCGGGCTCAGGAGCGTTCTCTGCCTCGACGTTCTCCATGACCTTAGGTGCAGGAGCACACAGCATTGCTGCTGCATCGACCTTCTCCGCTTTGAACATCACAGGCGGAACCCTCAGCCAGACCTCGGCCACCACCACCACCTTCAATGGTAGCATAGCCTTGAGTTCCGGCGGCTCCATCAATTTCACCAGTGGCACCGCTTCGCTCGGCACCACCCTTGCGCTTACTTCGGACGGAACGGGCAGCATCACTTTCAACGCCCTCGCCTTTGGAACCGGCGTGGTGTTTACCGCCCCCACCTCACCGTCGATTACTGTGAATGGAAACGTATCCGGCAACGGTACGCTCACCGCCAATAGCGGGACATTCATCTTCGCTGGAACCACAACCATGACCGGCGCCGTACGCACGTATCACAACATCACTGTGTCAGGATCTGTCTCCGGTGCAGTGGGTTTCAGGGTAGATGGCGATCTGACGAACAATGGCACCATCAACCTGACCGGCGGTACGCTCACCTGGGCAGGCAATGGCAGCTTCTCCGGCAGCGGCAGCACGATCTTCAACAGCCTGACCGTGAACGCCAGTCAAACGATGACGGCTAACAGCAGCTTCAGCCTGCGGGCAGCTTTCACTTGCACCGGAAACTTCACTTCCAACGCTACCGTAACCTACATCGGCACCACCACCTTGTCCGGGGCGGGTACAAAATCGTTTAAGGATGTGGTCGTCAACGGTACGTCGCTGACACCCACTGCTGCGCATACCATCCGCGGCAATGTCACTGTAACAGCCGGCACGCTGGCCGCCGGTTCCAGCACAACTACATTTGGCGGAACCACAACGCTTTCAGGCGCCGGCTCCATCAACTTTAACAACGTCACCATCACCGCTACGGATACGCTGACATCGTCTTCAGGCACCGTCACTATCGCAGGCAACTTCACCAACAACGGTCTGTTCGACCCTGCAGGAGGCACCATTGCTTTCAGTGCCACCGGGGCCACCAAGAGTCTCCAGGGGTCATCTGCAATCCCTTTCAATAACATTACCATCGCCAATACCGCCAGTGCAACGGATGTGACCAACCTCAATACAACCGGTGTGACCGTGACTGGTGCTGTGTCTGTGGCAGCCTCTGCTACACTGGATGTGGATGGAACCGGAACCGGCGTTTTCACTCTGCTGTCGTCTGCCGACCAGCCTGCCGTGGATGGAAAGATCGGACCGCTCCTGACGGGTGCCTCTGTGAGTGGCACTTTCAACGTGCAGCGCTTCATCACCAACGAGGGCCGGTACTACCGATACCTGGCATCACCAGTAGTTGGTGCAACGGTATCGCAATGGATGACCTCATTCCCTGTTACAGGGACCTTCCTCGATCCATCAACCACTTCTTGCCCGGGATGTAATACAACCAATCCATCCCTCTATTACTATGATGAAACAACCCAGGCATACGTAACCTATCCCCCCGTTGGATTCGCCAGCACGGACCCGGTCAACGCATTGCTGGTCAATGGCAAAGGCTATACTCCATTTATCCGCCAGAACCTCACAGGCGATAACACCGTCACGGTGCGCGGAACCCACCCCAGCACGGCCGGTGTCACCCTTAGCACAGCACCCGTCGGTGGCGATTGGAGTCTTGTGGCCAACCCTTATCCTTGTCCCATTGTCTGGGATAACGGCGCCGGCTGGACCAAAGCCAATATTGGCGATGTCATCTCCATACGTGATAACCCCTCTGGCATCTTCCAGACTTTCAGCGCAGCCGCTGGTACGGGTGTGATTGCCCCAGGTCAGGCATTCTGGGTGCAGAGCACCGCAGGTGGCGCTTCACTGTCTGTCAATGAGAATGCAAAGACCATTTCGCTGCCTTCTGAATTCTTCCGCCTTTCTGTTCCCGCTGGACAGGATGAACTTGTGGTTAGTCTCACCAAGCCAAGTACGGTATACACTTCTGCAGCCACAGTGCGCAGTCTGTCCGTTGCTTCTGACAACTATGATTCATATGACCTCAATAATTTCCCCGGCGCATTCCAGGCCGGCGTGAACACATTGCCTTCGCTCAAGACCAGGTCCGCCGACGGCGTCAACCTCGTCGTGAATACGCTGGCAGCAATGGCCTGTGGTCAGTCCCTGCAATTGGTGCAGGAGAACATGCTGGAACTGAATGAAACTCAGGCCTCTTATGTGCTCGCCGTGCAGCCCGGCGGATCAATGAAAGCATTGACCTATTCCCTGAATGACCAGTACACCGGTCAGCAGGTCGTGTTGACACCCGGTCAGCCTTACGCCTTCACTGTAACGGCGTCTGACCCTGCCTCATTCGCTTCCAACCGCTTCTCACTGGCCGTGAGCGCCGCAGGCACAATCGACCTTGCTACCTCAGTCAAGGCTGCACCTTATGTGTGTGAAGGAATGGATGCACAGGTGGACCTGGCCAGCACCCAGCAAGGAATGACTTATGCGATTGAACTCAACGGCAAGGTGATCCGCACCCTGCAGGGTTCAGGCAATGCCATGTCTATGGCAATCCCCGCCTCAGCATTGACAAGCAATGCAAATACGGTTCGTGTCAAAGTCAATTCAGGCTGCAGCAGCGAATACCTCACCACCTCCCTTTCAATCGGCACGGTGGGCATCGCCACTGTGACAGCCACAGACGTGAACCAATGCCACCCCGGACTGGTCACGGTGAGTGCTGCCGGCATCGCCAATGGCGGCCAATACCGCTGGTATGATGCACTCGAAAGCAGCTCACCCATCGGCACCGGTGCGAGTATCGATCTCAACCTTTCAAATTCAGCCGTGGTATATGTGGCCGGCGTCAATGCAGCCGGATGTGAAGGCCTGCGCGTACCAGTTCAGATTACTGTGACCAATGCTGCAGAGGATATCCTGGCACACGTATCATCGAAGGAAGTTTGCGCCGGTGAAATGGTGACCTTGTCGGCCACCAAATTGAACGGCGAGGCAGGATCTTTCAGATGGTATGAACGCATCACGGACGTCACGCCGCTGAAAGAGGCGACCACGGTGGATGTCACTGTGGGCAGAACTTCTCATTACTATGTTTCTTTTGTCAACGCCGCCGGATGTGAAAGTAACCGCGTCGCCGCACTGGTTACGGTTCGAAATTTTGCTCCCGTGCTGACAGCCACTACAGACAATGCTGCCACCTGCCTGAACGGCAGCATGGGCATCTCTGTGAATGGCGCACCGCAGGGCAGCCAGTATGCCTGGTATGCCGATGCAACTGCCACCACACCGGTAGCTTACGGCGCGTCGTGGACCGTGGACAACCTGCAACAATCTACCACCTGGTGGGTAGAAGCAATTTCACCCGATGGCTGCCGCAGTGCCCGCACATCGGTAACGGCCCTGGTCGACACATCCAACCCGGTTGCTAACCTGAATCTGCAGGCTTCTGCCGTTTGCAATGATGGTCAAACCACCATCACTTTCAACAAGAGCACAGAGGTATCCAACCTGCTGTTGTACATGACGGCGACCGGTGGTGAACCTATCGCGGAAGGCACACAGGAACTTCAAATGGACGGAATTCACGCAGCCACTACCTATTATGTATCGGCCCTCAACAAGGCTGGATGCGAGAGTGAACGGATCGCTGTAGCAGTTCCTTACAAGACCGTGCAGACACCTGAAATCACACCCGCTGATCAGGCTGGCCACCTCATACTCACCTCCACCACAGCCCTGAGCTATCAGTGGTATGTCGACGGCGCCATTGTAAATGGTTCGAATTCAGACACATATGAGATCAAGGACATTAGTGACCATACCTACACCGTGGAAGTTTTGAGCGACGCGGCATGTCCCTCCATCATGTCAGCTCCCATCAACAGCAAGGATTTTATCAAGATCATTCTGGGTGTGGAACATAACCTCGGTGAGGCAGTGCATGTCTATCCCAATCCTGCCACACGCGAAATCATGGTCCGGATGAACGACCAATTTGAGGAAAACGTCAAATTGTACGATCTTTCGGGGTCTTTGATGATGGAATCCAAACTCCCTGCGTCGTCCGGGATGAGAGAAGGTAGCATGGAAGTAGGCCACCTAGCACGTGGTTTGTATCTGGTGAAAGTGCTTAACGGCTCTCAGGTAGTAGTTAAAAAGATCTTACTCCGATAGAAATGCGTTCTGGATTTGTTCTTGCCCTCGTTTTTTGCGCATTTTTTAGCATCCATGCTATAGCGCAGCCTGGAGACCCTGGTGGTGACCCGGAAGCACCCATTGGTGGTATTGAGTTCCTCCTGGGTGGGGGACTCTTGTATGGCCTCAGAAACCTGATCCGGAAGCATAAAAAGCGGGCATGATTCGCTGGTTCACCCGGCTCGTACGCAATCTTCGTATCATTCCTCGATGGGTGATCATCATGATCGACCTGTCCCTGATCGCCCTGTCCTGCCTGATTGGCTATCTGCTCAGATTCAATTTTGTTGTTACCGACCTGATACACTACAATTTTGAAAAGGGTGTATTGCTGTACACTGCGTGCGGTTTGCTCGCCATTGTCCTGACCGATAGTTACAAGGGAATCATCCGGTACACCGGTATCCAAGACGGTGTCCGGATCTTCGTGATGGTGGTGCTCAACCTCGTGCTGGTATTCATCACCTCGCTCGTGTCTGTTCGCAGTGAGTCCGTGCACGTCATCCCGTACTCGGTTATCTTCATCACCTTTTTGTCCAGCTTTCTGTTGCTCTTCAACTACCGGTTGCTGGTCAAGTACGTATTCTCCTATTACAAGTATGCGGTGTTGAAGAAATCCCGCATCCTCATCTATGGCGCCGGCCAGACCGGTATCATTACCCGCCACGTGGTAAGCGCAAGCCACCGGATGCGTGTCATCGGTTTTCTGGAAGACGACAATTTCAAGGTGGGCAAAGTCATCGATGGTGTGAAGATCTATGGCGCCCGGCAGCCCGACCTGGTGGAACTGCTGAAGGAACTAGCGGCCGATGAGGTGATCATCACCGCCAAAGACTTTCCACTCGACCGGAAGAATGAACTGGTGGACGCCTGCCTCAACGCCTCTGTAAAGATCCGTACAGTACCTCCCGTTGAAAAGTGGGTGCGGGGCGAGTTGAGTATCAACCAGATCAAGGACGTCAATATCGAAGACCTCCTCGGCAGGGAAACCATTCAGTTGAATAATGAGGCCGTCCGGCAGGACCTTCTCGGCAAGCGTATTTGTGTAACAGGAGCTTCCGGATCTATCGGGAGTGAACTGGTCCGACAACTGATTCAGTGCGCACCCGAGCGGCTTATCCTCATCGATCAGGCGGAATCCCCGCTCTATGAACTGGAACGTGAGATGGCAAGACTGGCACCCAAAGTCCGGATCTTCAGCTATCTGGCAGACATCACAAATCAGGATCGGGTGCGGTCTATCTTTCAGGAGCACCGGCCGGAAATAGTCTACCACGCTGCGGCCTACAAGCACGTGCCTGTGATGGAAAGCAATCCCTCCGAAGCAGTTACCTGCAATATCCTTGGCACCAAATCGCTGGCAGACATTGCCATCGATTTGCACGTGCAGAAGTTCGTCATGATCAGCACCGACAAGGCAGTTAATCCGACGAATGTGATGGGATGCTCGAAGCGGATTGCCGAGATCTATGTGCAAGCACTTAACAATCATCTGCTCCACACCAACCAGCACAAAACGAGCTTTGTTACCACCCGCTTCGGTAACGTGCTCGGATCGAATGGCTCTGTGATCCCGTTGTTCAAGCGTCAGATCGAAATGGGTGGCCCGGTCACGGTCACGCATCCTGAAATCACACGGTTCTTCATGACCATCCCGGAAGCCTGCCAGCTGGTGCTGGAGGCAGGCACCATGGGCAAAGGCGGTGAGATCTTCATATTTGATATGGGTAAATCGGTCAAGATTCTCGACCTCGCCCGGCGCATGATCCAGTTGTCAGGCATGGAGCCCGGCCGCGATGTGGAAATTGTTTTCACCGGACTGAGGGAAGGAGAGAAGCTCTATGAGGAACTGCTGAACCAGTCCGAGAACACGCTGCCTACCCATCATGAAAAAATCATGATCGCCAAAGTGCGGAGCTATGAGTATGAAGAGGTGAACCGGTATGTGGACCTCTTCCATGAACTCGTCAATGACCGCAATGAACTCAAGATGGTTGCCCTGATGAAGGAGCTGGTACCTGAGTACAGAAGCAACTATTCACGGTACGAAGTTCTTGACAGCAAGTAGATAGCAGCCCTGCTGCGGAAGTGGGTGTGTTTCCTTTGCCCACACAGTTATTTTGGTGATTTCCACCTTTCACATGAACCAAAAATCATAACTTATCTGATAGCCAGGAGACTTTTGGTATGTGCAGGATTGCGGGTGTCATAGAAAGGAACGGAACACGCGAAGTGGAGCGTGTGAAGGCGATGTGCGACGCCATGTATCGCGGCGGCCCGGATGATCATGGCATTTTTGAGGCCGGTCACGATGGGGTTGTGCTGGGCAACCGCCGCCTCGCTATTCAGGACCTTTCACAAGCAGGACACCAGCCCATGATCAGCCAGGACGGGACTGCGGTGATTACCTTCAACGGCGAAATCTACAATTTCCTGCAACTGCGCAGCAGCCTTGCCACCCTCGGACATCAGTTCTCCTCCCGGTCTGATACTGAAGTCATTCTAAAGGCCTATGAGGAATGGGGTGAAGAAGCATTTGCAAAATTGCATGGCATCTTCGCCATTGCCATCTGGGACAACCGTTCAGGTGAGCTCGTACTCGCCCGCGACCGCTCAGGCATCAAACCACTGTATCTGTTTCTCGACGAACAGCGACTCATCTTTGCCAGTGAGATCAGAGGCTTTCGCGCTGCATGGCCCGAATGGACCGAGGATCCCGACTGGCGGATTTACTTCCTGTCGCTGGGCTATCTTCCCGGGACCAGGACCACGCTGCAGGGCGTGCGTCAACTGGAACGCGGAACGGTCATGCGTTTGAATGTCCGCTCCTGGAAAACTCACTCAACACAATTTCACCACGCCTACTACAATTACCGGATTCACTCGGTGGAGGAAGCCGTGGAGGCCGTGACTGAAGCGCTGTCGGCGGCAGTCAACGCACAAATGATTTCCGATGCCCCGCTCGGTGTGTTCCTGAGCGGTGGACTCGACTCCAGCATTCTGACACTGCTGGCGCAGGAACATGAATCACGGCAGCTCCAGTCCATTTCGGTAGCATTTGACGAAGAGAGATTCTCCGAACAACGCTATCAGGATCTCCTTACCCGGCATTTGCAGGTCCGGAGCCATCAGCAGGTTATCCGGCAGCAGGATTTTATTGACGCCATCCCGGATATTCTCGCGGCCATGGACCAGCCGAGCATCGACGGCATCAATACCTATTTTATTTCGCGCGTGGCCCGGGAAGCAGGAGTGAAGGCCGTACTCAGTGGGATTGGTGCTGATGAATTGTTTGGCGGCTATCCCTCGTTTGGCAGAGCAGATCATTCGTCGTGGATGAATGCCGTGCCTGACCTGGTACGACGCTTGGGCAGGTATGTGGGAGATGACCGCCTCCGCAAAGTGGAGTTCCCAGGGTTTGGAAGAGGATTCGGCACCTATCTGCTGCACCGCGGTCTGTTCACACCGTCCAGAGTCTCCTGGCTGCTTGATACCAGCGAAAGTGACGTGAGAGGTGCACTCCACAAACTCTATGAATCAATTCCTGAATTTGTGGAATACCTTGAACCCCTCGAGCAAGTCAGCTATCTCGAGTCCGCCATGTACATGCAATACCAACTGCTCAAGGACGCCGATTACATGGGCATGTGGCATGGCCTTGAAATCAGGGTTCCTTTCCTGCACGATACTGTGCTGGACACGGTGCAGTCCATTGCACCTGAGATCAAATATCATCCGGATCTTGCCAAGCACCTCCTGATCAAAGCATTTGGATCACGGCTGCCGCTCGAAATCTGGAACCGACCCAAGCAGGGTTTCACGTTTCCGTTTGAAGTATGGATGAAACAGCTGAATGAAGTACATTCGCCCCTGCCGCAACTGGATGGCTACCACCATCAACTGGTTCAGGGCAGGATGTACTGGAGCAGATACTGGGCTGCCTTGTTGTCCAAGATGTAATCCAAACCCCCGGAAGATTGTACCAGGTACTTTTTCTCTACTTGAAGGCATTTTCGATGACGGGTGGCATCGAGAAATTCAACCGTTCCTTTTTGAAAGCGCTGCACGAATTGAGTGTGGAAGGCCATATCAATGCGCGCGCAATCTCGCCGTATGAATCGACCAGTGATGCACGCTACTGGCCTGCCGGCAGGTTATTGAATGGATTTGGAAACAAGATATTGTTTGCGCTCAAGACGATATGGGTGTCGCGCAAATGTGAGGTGCTGGTGCTGGGCCATATCCACCTGATGCCGGTAGCACGACTCGTGCGATTGTTCAGGCCCCGCATCCGGGTGGTCTTGATTGTGCATGGTATTGAAGTCTGGCGCACCTACACACGGTCTGAACGGGCCATGCTTTTGAAATGCCATGCCATCTGGTCTGTGAGTGAGTATACCCGTGGCCGGATGCGTCAATCCTTTCCGGACCTGATTCAGGTACCCATGGGGATCTTCCCCAATACCATCGATCCATACTTCAGCATCCCGGCCGATTTCTCGGGCCGTGAGTGGCTCAGGCACCGCTACGGAATACCCGATGGCGCAAAGGTCATTCTGACCATCACCCGCATCCTCACTTCCGAGAAATACAAGGGCTACGATGTTATCCTGCGGGCGCTGGCCATGGAATCGTCACCCCGCGACTTGTTTTACGTGCTGGGTGGGAAGTCAGAACAACGGGAACGCGAACGCATTGAAGCACTGGCGGCAAGCCTGGGTGTGCGCGACCGGTTGATCCTGACCGGATTCATTGCAGATGAAGAAATTGGTGACCACTACCGGATGGCCGATGTGTTTGTGATGCCCAGCAAGAAGGAGGGATTTGGCATTGTTTTCATTGAAGCGCTGGCGTGCGGTGTGCCGGTTATTGCAGGCGACCAGGACGGAAGCAAAGAGGCCGTCCTCAATGGCGATCTTGGACTGTTGGTAAATCCTGACAGTGCTCCGCATGTGCTGGCGGCCATCCAACAGCAACTATCAACGAAGCCAAAGGCGCCGGAAGAATTGCATGACAGGGTAATGGACAAATTTGGATTTGAAAGATTCAAGAGAAGATTGTTGCACAATCTCTCCAGCCAGGTGCGGTCCTGAGATTATCTGCGGCGCAGACCGCCACTCTTGTTATACCGATAGAATGATTTCCTTCTGGTATTGTTGAGCTTGCGTGGTCCGCTGGAACCGCCACCGAACAGGTTGTCAGGAAGGTAGTATTCCAGTTTGACGGTGTACAGAATGTAGGCGTCCATCGACTTGGGATTGCCTCGCTTCGCGCCGTCGGGTTGCACAGGTAATCCAATCTCGGGCCTCCGGTCTGAAAGAGTGGCCGCCAGTGGATTGGAGAACATCGCCGCGTCATGGTGAACGGTGCTCACATCATCGATGTAGTCAGTAAAGGTCTTTCTCCAACCAGCTTCAAATGTGATGTTGGCAAAAGGGCCCATCTTGAGTCGGGCACCAAGCCCCATGGGTATCACCAGTGAATACAAGCTGTATGCCTTGAGCTCTGTCTGCAGGGGCTGCAGGTCGACCCAGTTACCCTGATACAGGGTCTTGGGATTGAAGTGCATATAACCAAGGCCGCCAAAGGCATAGATGTTGAACATCGGCCGTTGATAAAACCGTTTGCCGGTAGGAAGGAAATCAAATACACCAATGACGCTGGCCTCCCAGGAATAGGAGCGGAAGGAAAGGTTACGGGTGCGGATTGACTTGCCACCCTTTGCGTCATCGCCGGAGAGCACAAACCACTCGGCTTCACCCCTCAAACTGAAATGGTTGAAGAGACGCTTCTGCACGCCCACGCTGAACACGGGCTTGCTGTCAACCGGAATAGTCTTGTCATTCAACTCACCGAGGTAAGTCGAACTGCCGGTACCCGCCACCAATACCAGTGACCGTTCGCGACGAACTGCATAGAAACTCTGACTGTTACCGGCCAGCGGCAAAAGCACGAGCAAAAGCAGAATGGATTGGAACAGTCTCACTACGTTGGTTTTATGCGGAAATTTACGCAAAAGTAACCTAATTTGAAAAGAGGGTTTTTCAGGCCAGTACTTCCGAAATCTTGGCCGCAGCATCCTTCAGCAGGATGGCTGAAAATACCTTCAGTCCCGACTCCCGGATGATCCTGGCGCCTTCTTCCGCGTTGGTGCCCTGGAGCCTTACGATAATGGGCACGGGAATGTTGCCAACCTTTTTGTAAGCCTCCACCACGCCACTTGCTACACGGTCGCAGCGCACAATGCCCCCGAAAATATTGATCAGGATGGCCTTCACATTGGGATCCTTCAAAATGATGCGGAAACCCGCTTCCACGGTCTCAGCGTTTGCTCCACCGCCCACATCCAGGAAGTTGGCCGGCTCACCACCGGATAACTTGATAATGTCCATGGTGGCCATGGCCAGACCAGCGCCGTTGACCATACAACCTACGTTGCCGTCCAGCTTTACGTAGTTCAGGCCAGACTTACCGGCCTCCACCTCGAGGGGGTCCTCTTCGGTGATGTCGCGCAATTCTTCCAGGTCCTTGTGGCGGAACAGGGCGTTGTCGTCAAGATTAACCTTGCCGTCCACTGCCAGGATCTTGTTGTCTGAAGTCTTCAGCACCGGGTTGATCTCGAACATCGAAGCATCAATGGCCATATAGGCGTTGTACAGTGCGTGTATGAACTTCACCATTTCCTTGAAGGCATTGCCCTCAAGTCCCAGAGCAAAAGCAACTTTACGAGCCTGAAAGGGCTGCAAACCGATGGAGGGTTCAACCCACTCTTTGACGATCTTCTCGGGTGTGGCGGCGGCCACTTCTTCAATGTTCATGCCCCCTTCGGTGGAGGCCATGATCACGGGCTTGCCCTTGCTGCGGTCCAGCAGAATGCTCATGTAGAGTTCTTTCGGCTGCGACTCGCCCGGATAGTACACATCTTCCGCGATCAGCACCTTGTTCACCTTCTTGCCGGCAGCGCCGGTCTGGTGGGTGACGAGTGTGCCGCCCAGGATGGCCTTTGATTTCTCATTCACCTCGTCGAAACTCTTCGCGAGGACAACGCCGCGGGAACCTGTCTCTTTCACTGTGCCCTTGCCGCGTCCGCCGGCATGAATCTGCGACTTCACGACAAACCACTTGGTGCCAGTTTCGTTCTGCAGGTCACGGGCGGCTGCGACCGCCTTGTCCGGCGTGTCGGCCACAATGCCGCGTTGTACTGCCACGCCGTGTTTCCGGAGAATATCTTTTGCCTGGTACTCGTGTATGTTCATGTTGTCCTTTTTGCGGCAAGCTACTTTTTTTCAGCCTTTATTTCAAGATATTGCGGCATGCTTAAGGCCGAAAACATCAGGAAGTCATATGGTGCGCTGCAGGTGCTCAAGGGTGTCGATTTTTCGGTCAGCACGGGCGAGGTCGTAGCCATTGTGGGTGCTTCGGGTGCCGGCAAGAGCACCTTGCTTCATATCCTGGGCACGCTGGACAAACCCGATGCGGGATCTGTCGTGATCCATGATACGAGTGTATTCTCCCAGAGCGAACCGGCCCTGGCTGCATTTCGAAACAAGCAGATCGGTTTTGTGTTTCAGTTTCACAACTTGCTGCCGGAATTCTCTCTTCTGGAAAATGTGATGATTCCAGGGATGATCGCAGGCACGGAGAGTGCCCGGCTCAGAAGTGAAGCTACGCGCTTGCTGACCCTGCTTGGCCTTAAGGACAGACTCCACCACAAACCTTCGGAACTCTCCGGCGGTGAACAACAACGAACAGCCGTCGCGCGCGCGCTGATCAATGCTCCCGCTCTGGTGCTGGCGGATGAACCCAGCGGCAACCTGGACTCAAAAACTGCAGGTGAACTCCACAACCTTTTCTTTCAATTGCGCAAGGAGATGGGGCAGACTTTCATCATTGTCACCCACAACCGTGAATTCGCGGCCATGACCGATCGTGTGGTGGAAATGAAAGATGGCCTGATTATCAACGGCTGAGAAGCCCGGCGTGCAGGACTTCGGCGGGTTCTGCGTCTTCAACCCATGCTACGCCATTGTCGGCGATTGACTGTATCCGGACGCGCCGGCACTCATTAACCAGCACGGGATCATACTTGACCGCCACCCGCACGTAGTTCTCGGTGAAGCCGTGCATCATTCCTTCCTCAATATCATTTTCAAACAGTACTGTATGGACGGTGCCGAGCTGTTGCCTGTAGTACGCATCGCGCTTGCGGTCCGACAGTGCGTGAAGCCGGCGTGAGCGCTCCTGTCTTACTGGGATGGGCACTGCACCGCGCATACTGGCAGCGGGTGTGTTGTCGCGTTCGGAATAGGTAAAGACATGCAAGTACGAGATGTCCAGCGCAGCAAGGAAATTCTCTGTGTCATTGAAATCCGCATCGGTCTCTCCGGGAAAACCAACAATCACGTCGACGCCAATACAGGCATGAGGCATGTGCGCCCGGATGGAGCGGATGCGCTCGCTGTAAAGCGCCCTCAGATAGCGGCGTTTCATCATCCGCAGTACTTTGTCGGATCCGGATTGCAACGGCACATGAAAATGGGGCACAAATCGCCTGGAAGCTGAAACAAATGCAATGATCTCATCCGTGAGCAGATTGGGCTCAATGGAGGAGATGCGAAACCGGGTGACGGTGTCAACTTCATCAAGGGCCTTGATGAGATCAATAAACCGATCCTCGCGCGCACCGTTCCGGATGCCAAAATCACCGGTGTTGACACCTGTCAGTACGATTTCTTTGACGCCGCTCTCACCAATTTTTCCTGCCTGTTCCACCACGTTCGCAATGGTGTCACTGCGACTGCCACCTCTCGCCATCGGGATGGTGCAGAAAGTGCAGACATAATCGCAGCCATCCTGCACCTTGAGAAAGGTGCGGGTG
This sequence comes from Cyclobacteriaceae bacterium, assembly GCA_019694905.1. Lineage (GTDB taxonomy): Bacteria > Bacteroidota > Bacteroidia > Cytophagales > Cyclobacteriaceae > ELB16-189. The sequence continues at coordinate 12,374 of JAIBBB010000010.1, read as the reverse complement.
CGATCCTGCACGGAATAGGACGTGTGGAATGCAATGGCTTCCTGAACCTCGCTGTGGAATACCTGTGGCGCAGCTTTCTTTTCAAAACCCTTCAGGTGTTCCAGCAATTGGAACTTCTCCGCAGCCCCCAGCACGGCATCCACGCCTGGTATTCCGGCGATCTCGGCAGGCTTTAATTGTGCGTAACAACCTACAATGACTACAAAGGACTCCGGCGAGATCTTCTTGGCTTCCCTGACAATCTTGTGGCACTTTCGGTCTGCATTCTCAGTGACCGAACAGGTGTTGATGACAAAAATGTCTGGTTGATCGGTGAAATCAACTTTGCGAAACCCCTCGTCTTCGAATTTGCGCGACAAGGCAGAGGTTTCGGAATAGTTGAGCTTACAACCCAGTGTGTAAAACGCGACCTTTTTCACGGCGCAAAGATAGGAACTTGCCGCAATGTGCGGTGCCATCACCGGCCACCAATGAGCTGGTCAAATTCGGCCTCGCCAATGATTTTGACCCCGAGTTTTTCGGCCTTTTCAAGTTTGGCAGGCCCCATGTTGTCCCCGGCCAGCAGGTAGTCGAGTTTTCCACTCACTCCGGACAGTACTTTACCGCCATGCGACACAATCAACTCTTTGAGTTGTTCGCGTTCATATTTTGCAAAGACTCCGGAGACGACAAATGTTTTTCCGGCCAGCACATCGCTCAGTTTTTCCGGCTCCTTGCCGCTGACTTCCATCGCCAGTCCGGCTTTCTTCAACCTTTCTACTTCTGTCCTGTTGGCTTCATTCGCAAAATAGGCAAGCACACTGTCGGCGATCTTTTCACCGACCTCAGGGGCAGCCAGCAGGGCTTCGCGGTTGGCGGCCATCAATTGGTCCATCGATCTGAAATGACGCGCAAGCTTTTCTGCGACGGTTTTTCCTACGTAGCGAATGCCAATGGCGAAAAGGACAGACTCAAACGGAATCTGTATGGATGCGCGGATGCCATCGAGCAGGTTGCGGGTAGATTGTTCCTTGAAGCCCTCCAGCCCGAGAATGTCCTCTTCCCGAAGATCATACAGGTCTGCAGGCGTGCGCACCAAACCTCTCTCATACAAGGTGGCAATCGTCCGCTCACCCAGGGAGTTGATGTCCATCGCCTTGCGCTGGATGAAATGCTCGATTTTACCCTTGATCTGTGGGGCACAGCCCTGGTCATTGGGGCAATAATGGGAGGCTTCACCTTCCACCCGGATCAAAGACTCACCACACTCGGGACAGCTGGAAATATATGTAACTGCCTTGGCGCCAGGTTGCCTTTTGTCCATGTCCACACCGGTTACCTTCGGAATGATCTCGCCGCCTTTCTCCACGAAGACATGGTCGCCAATGCAGAGCCCCAGCCGTTCTATTTCATTGGCATTGTGCAGGGAAGCGCGCTTGACAGTGGTGCCCGCCAGAAAAACGGGCTCCAGCTCGGCGACCGGAGTGATCGCACCGGTGCGACCCACCTGGTAAGTGATGCCATTCAACCGGGTGCTCACGCTGGCCGCCTTATATTTGTAGGCGATGGCCCACCGCGGGCTCTTCGCAGTAAATCCGAGTTGCTCCTGTTGCTGTATGGCGTTGACCTTGATCACCACACCGTCGGTTTCAAGAGGGAGGTCGTGCCGGGACTTGTCCCATTCGGCGATATACGCAAGCACCTCCCGGATGTTCGAACAGGACCGGTATGTTGGCGAGACATTGAATCCCCACTTTTCCAGCAGTCGGATTCTGCCTATATGGTTGTCCTCCGGCAGGTCTTCGCCGAGCAAATAGTACACATAACAGTCCAGCTTGCGCGCGGCAACGAGTGCAGAGTCCTGCATCTTCAGCGTGCCAGACGCCGTGTTGCGCGCATTGGCATAGGTCTCTTCACCAATGTCTTCGCGCTCCTTGTTGAGTTGGCTGAACATCTTTTTGGAGAGGAAAATTTCACCGCGTACTTCAAAATAGTCGGGAATACCAGCGCCCTTAACGCGCAAGGGAATCCGGTGAATCGTCCGTACATTGTTGGTCACATCATCTCCCCGCACACCGTCCCCACGGGTGACTGCTCTCGTAAGAACGCCCTTTTCATAAATCAGACTGATCGATACACCATCAAATTTCAACTCGCAACAATAGGCGTAAGGTGCACCTTCGAGGCCCTTCGCAACACGGTTGTCAAATTCCGTCAGGTCGGTTTCACTGTAGGTGTTACCCAATGACAGCATGGGGTACCGGTGCGTCACAGTTTCAAATTCACGGGTCACCGTGCCACCTACACGTTGGGTGGGGGAGTCGGGTAATCTCAATGCAGGGAAGGCACTTTCGAGATCCGTGAGCTCCTTGAGCAGGCCATCAAATTCAAAATCGGATATGACCGATTGATGAAGTTGGTAGTAGAGATGATTGTGGTGGTTGACCAGCTCGGTCAGCTCTCCCATTCGCTTCCTGGCTTGTGACTCGGTCATGATAGTTCAATTTATTTGATTGGACCTGGCCTCGGGGGACAGGGGCTGGACAAGATTGAGAATGTGGCAGGCGGCCAGCGCCGCAGTTTCTGTGCGGAGCCGATGAGGTCCCAGGCTTGCCTTCTGAAATCCGGCCGTCACAGCCATTGCAACTTCATCAGCGGAAAAATCTCCCTCGGGACCGATGAGTACACAAGTGTCTGCCGCCGGCCGGGCCATCCGGAGCAGCAGGTCGTTGGGTGCAGCAGGCACCGTGCAGATGAAATTCTGTGCGGAGGCGAAGCCCTTCACGACCTGATCAAACGGCGTCATAGGAGTCAGCACAGGAAGATAACCATGCCCCGCTTGTTTCATGGCGGTGATGGCGATCTTCTCCATGCGATCGGGCTTGATGGAAGTGCGCTCCGAATGCCGGCAGTGCATCCAGACCACCTGATCAATGCCGATCTCGACCGCTTTTTCCAGGAACCACTCCATCCTGTCGGCTTGCTTGGTGGGCGCCACGGCCACCGTCAATCGCGCCGTCCGACGCGGCCCCGGTGCGGCCCCTGTGATTTCGAATGCGTAGCGACTGTTCTTCACAGTGGAGAGGCGCACCTGATACAATTGCCCGCGCCCGTCGGTCACGTCAACCGTATCACCGGCAGTGAGGCGCAATACCCGAAGTGCGTGGTGGGTATCATCTTCGCTCAGCTGATGGTCACCAGCTGCCAGATTGGGTTGGAAGAACAAGGCCATGTTCAGACGCCAACGGATTGATCCAGGTCTTCCTCCGGTCGTAGGGGAGCAGCCCCCGGCAACGGATCAACCGCGGGTGGTTCATCGCCAAGAACCAATGCGAAAGGGCGCATCCCCGGTGTGTGCAGCAGCAGAATCTTCACGACCCCCAGCGTTGGCACGGCCAGTATCATGCCCGGAATACCAAGTATTTTGCCACCTAACAGCAACGCCAGAATCGCACCCATGGCGTTCACACTGATCCGTGAACCAGTGATCCGGGGAGTAATAAAGTTGCCTTCCAGAAATTGGACAAAGGCATGAATGCCGATGACTCCGACAGCATACCAGGCGCTCTCTTTGGTGAGGAGTGCAAACATGGCGGGTAATGCGGCGCCCACGGTGATGCCCACATAGGGGATCACCGTCAGAAAACCTGACAAAAAGCCGAAGAAAATGGCGTGCTCAATCCCCAGCAGCAACAGCCCGATGCTGTTGAGCGCACCTGCAATCAGCACAACGATCAGGAGCCCGGAGATATACCCCCGGATAACGCCATCCACCTCTTTCTTCCAGGCCATGGAGGTCTGGGGTCTGAGACTGATGACAAACTCCTTGAGCTTGTCGCGATACAGCAGGAACAGGAAAATGTATATCGGCACCTGAATAAAGAAGTAGGCCAGGTAAGTGGTACTCATGAGCAGCCCGGTGAGCGACGATCCGAGGGCCTTGAGGCCGTCTTTCAGCAACTGCGTCTGCTCCTCAATGCTGACATGAAATTCCTCTGTGATGGTTGTGCTGAACTGGTTGATGAACTGGTAGAATCGCTGCTCAATATCCGGCAGGCTCGCAACGAGATCGGCAATCTGATCAATGACAAACCACCCGGCGAGAACCATGACAACAAACACCAGGAGCAAGGTGAGGATGATGGAGAACACGCGACCAGTTCGCAGCTCGATGCGGCGGGATACGGGCAGCAACACCACCGCCAGCAGGGCTGCAAAGGCGATGGGCAACACAATATCCCGTAGCAGGATAAGCCCGGTGATCGCCAGTGCGAGCACCATCAAACTCTTGTAAATACGGTCAAGCATAAGCAGTGCTGTTGGAAGGTCAGGATTTTTCAATCGCTTTCAAAATTATGCGACAGGCCTCATGGATCTCGTCATCGGTGATGGTGAGCGGCGGTGCGATGCGAAAGCTGTAGGGGTGCGACAGGAACCAATAGGTGATCACGCCCATTTCCTTTGCGTGTTGTACAATTCGGTTGACGCGTTCGGCCGAGTCGAAGTCGACCGCGAACAGCAATCCGATCCTGCGAATGGCTTTGATGTGTGGATGAACGAGCAGGGATTCAATCAGCCGGCCCTTGCGTTCCACATCGGCCAGCAGTCCACTTTGTGAAATGATACGAAGAGTAGCGAGCGCGGAAGCACAACATACCGGACTGCCGCCGAACGTGGTGATGTGCCCCAGCATGGGATCATGCGAGAGCGTGTGCATTTTCTCCCTGCTCGAGATGAACGTGCCGATGGGCAATCCGCCACCGAATGCTTTGGCCAGGGTGAGAATGTCAGGCACAATGCCAAATTGCTGAAACGCGAACAAGGTTCCGGTGCGCCCCATGCCGCACTGGATCTCATCCAGGATCAACTGGGCGCCGGTCTCATCACATCGCTTTCGGAGTGCCTTCAAAAATGCAACGTCGGGAATCCGCACACCTGCATCACCTTGTATAGTCTCGGCGATCACGGCTGCGGTACGGTGCGTAATCTGGCTGAGGTCTTCAGGTTCATTGAATCGCAGAAAGCGGACGTCGGGGAGGAGCGGACGAAATGCGGCCTTCTTTACTTCGTTGCCACTGACGCTCAGGGAGCCGTGGGTGCTGCCATGGTAGGACTTGCGAAAGGATACAATCTCAGTGCGGCCCGTCACCCGTTTAGCGAGTTTGAGAGCGGCCTCGTTGGCTTCGGTGCCGCTGTTGACAAAATAGGCGCAATTAAGAGGCTCGGGAAGGAGAGAGGTCAGTAGTTCAGCAAGCGCATTGGAGCTGTGCTGGATGTACTCCCCGTAGACCATGACATGCAGGTGTTTGTCCAACTGTTCCTTGATGGCGCTCACTACTTCCGGGTGACGATGACCCAGGCTGCTGACGCCAATGCCGGAAATGAGGTCCATGTATCGCTTGCCGCCGGGTTCATACAGATACAAACCTTCGGCGCGCTCAATGGGCAGCAGGAACGGAAACGGTGAAGTCGGCGCCAGGTTTTCGAGAAAGACTTCTGTACTGAAATTCATTCCCAAAACTAAGGAATGAATAGTATGAGAAAAAAAGAGGGGCCTTCAACACCCCTGCGAAGGCCCCGGAATCACCAAACACCCTAAATCTAACTGGTGTTGTCGGCGATCAGCGATTGGTCAGTTTCCTACTTCTGCCATTCCTTTCACCCGTTTTGCGCGGTGATGCTTGTTGCCTTTCACGGCCGCAACGTGGTGTTTGCTGATCAATATCTTGCACTCCTTTGAAGCGTGGCTTCGCTGGTGCTTGTACTTCCCTTCAAATAGCCTTGCCTTTTCGCGCGGTGGCAATTGCGCCTCCGCAGCCTTGGAGATCATAATCCCCATCACAATAATGATGATCAGCAGGATGACTTGCTTGACACGACTGCGAACACTGATATTGGAAACACGGCTGATCATGGCGGAATACGATGAAACAAAAGTCCGACAGCACGGATTTTCATTTCGTGCAAATCTGCCTTAAACCCTACATCCGTAACGTATTGGTTGAGATTGATTGAATGGTTTCTTTTGAACCGTTAACAATCTGATAAACTGATGTTTATGTAAATTTTGGATGACTGCGAACGAAGCGTATTTGGTGTTGGTCACCCCAAAACCATACGTTACAACAAAAAAAGAAGGGTGCCCGTAGGCACCCTTGCTGTAATTCAGTTCGGTATTGATCAGAGTTTGGCCAGTGCCTGAACGAGGTCAACCAGCTTGTTGGAATAACCCCACTCATTGTCATACCAGGATACCACTTTCACGAAGTGATCGTTGAGTGCAATACCTGCTTTGGCATCAAAGATGGAGGTGCGTGCATCGCCCACAAAATCCTGGCTCACCACTTCATCTTCAGTGTAACCCAGGACACCTTTCATTTCACCTTCAGAAGCTTCTTTCATGGCTGCTTTTACCTGTTCGTAGGTGGCAGCTTTTTCAAGGCGTACAGTCAGGTCAACAACCGATACGTCAGCGACCGGCACACGGAAAGACATGCCTGTCAGTTTGCCTTTCAGCTCGGGGATCACCAGGGCAACAGCTTTGGCGGCACCTGTAGAAGAGGGGATGATGTTCTGGTATGCACCACGGCCACCGCGCCAGTCTTTGCCTGAAGGAGCGTCGACTGTCTTTTGAGTGGCTGTGACAGCGTGTACGGTGCTCATCAAGCCTTCTGCAATACCAAACTTATCGTGGAGCACTTTCGCGATGGGTGCGAGACAGTTGGTGGTGCAGGATGCGTTCGAAACAACGGTATGTTCAGGCTTCAGTTTCTTGTCGTTGACACCCATGACAAATGTGGGAGTATCATCTTTGGCGGGGGCGGAGAATACCACTTTGCGGGCGCCGGCGCTGATGTGCTTCTGAGCGTCTGCCTGCGTGAGGAACAAGCCGGTAGATTCAATAATGATTTCGGCGCCGACTTCACCCCACTTCAGATTGGCGGGATCTTTCTCCGCAGTCACACGGATCTTCTTGCCGTTGACGATCAGGTGACCGTCTTTCACTTCTACAGTTCCATCAAACTTCTTATGGGTCGAATCATAGCGAAGCATATACGCCATGTAATCAGGAGCAACGAGGTCGTTGATAGCAACCACTTCCACATCGGGACGGCTGACAGCGGCACGGAAAGCCAGGCGGCCAATTCTGCCAAAACCGTTAATTCCAATTTTTGTCATTTTGATTGTCGTTTAAGATTAAGGTTGTCAAAAATACTTCGATAGAGGGCCAAAACCAATGGAATTGGTCACCCCTGGGCAACTTTTTTAACGTCACCGTTTGCAATTCTATATCAGGTGGTTATTTTTGCGCCTCCTTTCCACAGAAGGTCCGTTCGTCTAGGGGTTAGGACATCAGATTTTCATTCTGGTAACACGGGTTCGATTCCCGTACGGACTACTCCAACAAAGCGCAACTATCACCAAAACAGGTAGTTGCGCTTTTGTTTTCTCACCGTCATTATCTTCGCTGACAACTCGCATGGACTCGCTGGCCCAAATACTGAAATCTGCCTTCGATCCGGTCTTTCCGGCACCGGTACAGGCGTGGGAACAATTCGCCAGCTTCTGTGAGCTGATGAAGTTTCCTGCCGAACATGAACAAAAGGCCGCCGGAACCACGGAGCGCTACGGCTACTTTATCCTCGAAGGTAGCATGGGGATTTTTCTGATGAAGGACCACGCCGAAGTTTGTCTTGACCTCGGCTACGAACTCACTTTTTTCGGAGACTATATGTCTCTGATTTCCAGTGAACCATCACCCCTGTCTACACGAACCCTGGAGCCGGTACAGGCACTCCGCATTTCGCGCTCCAACATTGACTCGCTCAAAGCTACCCCGCTCGGGCAGCAGATTTTTCTGGCGGCAGCCGAATCTTCATTTGTCGACAAGCAACGGCAACAGATTGACCTGCTGACCAAATCCGCTGTGGAGCGTTATGAAGAACTGCTTCAACGCCATCCCGCCATCATTTTGAGAACACCGCAGAAGTACATCGCCTCGTACCTGGGCATCACGCCACAAAGCCTGAGCAGAATCCGGCGGCAGGTCAGCGGTACAGTGTGAAGGTCATCAGCAACTCCAGTGCGGAACCACTCGTCCAGGTAGGCGCAGTCTTCAGCCAGTTGTGACGCCACCGCAATTGAACACCCGCACTCTTCCGTTCGGTCTTCCAATATTCATAGCCCACCCCGGCCAGCCCAGCATACCCCAGATGGAAATTGCGCTCTTCCTGTGTCTTGATGTCATAGAAGGCCGGTGCGTCCATGCCCAATCCGATGCCTGCCAGTGCCCACCAACGGTCGTTGATGGCGTATCTGATTCCTGGGATAATCCCCTCAAAGCCGCGGTCCCTTGTTCGCCCGACTGCGGCGTAACGATAGACGCACCCTGGCAAGTTGACTACCAGGGCAAGCCGCGGCGTGAGTTTCCTGCCAATCTGAATGTTGGGTATAGAGAGCACTGTGGATTTTTCCGAGATACCGTCACCCGCGAGTTGCAATTGCGATAGACCGACACCCGCTGAAAGTATCCAGCGGGAAGATTGATTTTGGGCGACAGCAAACTGACCGGTGAGCAACAGTCCGGCGAGAAGTATGTGTTTCATGTGTATTAATTTTTCTGCAAGGTCTTGTAGCGCCGCCTGAGCGCAGTTACCATTTGGTAAGAAATGAATAGGCTCGAGCTTTGGCCATCTCCTGCATTTCGGGTGTGACTCAGTCAATCCTCACATTGTCGGGCCGGTTGAATCAACTAACTTGGATGTAAATCAGGATCCTATGAAATACTGCTTTCTCTTTTTGACATCCATGCTGATGCTTGCGTCATGCACAGAACATCCGCACGCACAATTAGTGGTGACAGGCAAGATCTGGACAGGAGATTCCACTGCCGCGGTAGCCGAGGCGATGGCAGTTTCGGGCGATTCCATTCTTGCGGTCGGCACCCAGGCTGAAATTCAGAAGTGGGTGGGAGAGAAGACCGAAGTAGTGAATGCACAGGCAGGGCAACTCATTGTGCCCGGTTTCATTGACACACATACCCACTTTATGGAAGGTGGTTATCAACTCACTTCTGTTCAACTCAAAGACGCGCGGACGCCGGCGGAATTCATTCACCGCATTGGACAATTTGCCAAAACACAGCCTGCAGGTACGTGGATTGTCGGGGGCATCTGGGACAACGAGAACTGGGGCGGCGAGATGCCGACCCGGGACTGGATTGATTCAGTGACCCGCGAGCATCCGGTGTTTGTGACCCGGTATGACGGACATATGTCGCTGGCAAATTCCCTGGCGCTGAAAGCAGCAGGAGTGACAGACCGGGTGGCGGACATCGATGGGGGCACCATTGTCCGCGATCGCAAGGGCCGTTTAACCGGAGCACTCAAAGACAATGCAGCCGATCTGGTATTCAAGGTCATTCCTGCCAACAGTGTTCGTCAGGATGACGAGGCACTGCAGGCTGCCATGAACTATGTGGCTTCCAACGGTGTGACGACCATACACAACATGAGTGGCGGTTGGGAGGCCTTTGAACGCGCACGCACTCAGGGAAAACTGATCACCCGGATCTATGCCGGTGCGCCGCTCTATGATTGGAAGGTGGTGGCGGCAAAACAGAAGGGTGACCGCTGGTTGCGCTATGGCAATCTCAAGGCCTATATGGACGGTTCGCTGGGCTCCCACACAGCTGCTTTTTTCAAGGCGTTTACCGACGCGCCGCGCGACTCCGGGTTCTTCCTGGTGCCACCGGAACAGATTTACCAACAGGCCAAGGCAGCCGACAGCGCAGGACTACATTTGATGATCCATGCCATTGGTGACAAAGCCATCCACACACTGCTGAACATATTTGAAAGGATCGAGAAAGAAAATGGCGCGAGAGACCGCCGCTTCAGAATCGAGCACACCCAGCACATCCATCCCAATGACATTGCAAGGCTTGGACCGCTGGGCGTCATCGCCAGCATGCAACCCTACCACGCCATTGATGATGGTCGCTTTGCAGAGAAACTCATCGGACACGAGCGATGCAAAACCACCTATGCTTTCAAGTCGCTCATGGATGCTGGTGCCCGGGTAGCATTTGGCAGCGATTGGTTTGTAGCACCGCCCACACCGCTGGAAGGAATTTACGCCGCCGTCACCCGGCGGACACTCGATGATAAAAATCCGGACGGGTGGTTTCCCGAGCAAAAGATCACCGTACTCCAGGCCTTGGATGCCTACACCAACCAGGGCGCCTATGCTGCATTCGAAGAGACATGGAAGGGGTCGCTGAGCCGTGGAAAGGTGGCAGATTTTGTGCTGCTGGACCAGGACATCACAACCCTGGAACCCGTGCAAATCCGCGACGTGAAGGTGCTGGGTACATGGGTAGGAGGGCGCAAAGTCTACTCCCGGCAGTAATGATGCCTGCGCGGCTTCATTTGGTCAGCGGATTTCTTGGCAGCGGCAAGTCGACCCTCATCCGTGCCGCTGCGCAGCTACTTCAGCTTAGGGATATGCGTGTGGCCGTGATCACGAACGATCAGGGTGAAGATCAGGTGGACACGGCGTGGATGGAGGCCGGTGGCATTCCTGCGCGCCAGGTCGCCAATGGATGCTTTTGCTGCCGGTTGCAGGACCTTGTGGACCAACTGGATGAACTCGCTGCATTGAACCCGGAGGTGATTTTCGCTGAGTCGGTTGGCTCCTGCACCGATGTGGTCGCCACAGTAGTCAGGCCCTTGCAGCGAAGGATGCCAGACCTGCAATGTACGGTGACTACACTGACAGACGCGTGTCTCTTACAATCTGTGATTTCGGGCACCTCGGCTTTCGTCAATGACGATGTCCGGTATATCTTCCACCAGCAACTGCAGGAGGCGTCTGTGATCCTTCTCAACAAGCTGGATCTTTTGTCCCGATCAGACATAGCCCCCTTGGTAGATGCGCTGCAGCTAAAGTATCCAATGGCAAAGGTTGGTTCAGGTTCAGCGCTGCACGAAAGTCTGTGCCTGCAATGGCTGGAGATCCTCGATGATTCACGACAAAACAGCGTATTACAGGAAATCGATTATGAACGTTATGCAGCGGGTGAAGCAGCGCTGGCATGGTTTGATGCCCAACTGACATTGACCGGTGCCGGGGCGGGTGCTGCCATCGCCACGCTTGCCCAAAGAATGATTCAGTCCATCCGAAGCAAGGGTTGGCCTGTGGGACACCTCAAGCTATTGGCCACTGGTGCGTCCGGCACGGTGAAAGTAAGCATGACCAGCACCCAGCACGACGAGGTTGGTCACTTCACCCGACTCACGGACCATGCGCTCACCCTGACAATCAATGCGCGGGTGATGTGCCTTCCGGAAGAACTTCGCACGCTGTTGATGCACACAATAGGGCAGTTGCCTGTCGCCGCGACCGTGGTCCGCTCGCGCGCCTTTGCGCCTGGATACCCGATACCCGCAGAGCGGATTACAGAGTAGATTTTGATGAGGCCGTTGCGCTTGCAAGGTGCGCGTCGTACTTTGGGAAGAACTCAACGAACTTTGGAAAAGGCCCCGGACTCAACAGTCATTCAACCCCGCCTGCGGGTGTTTGATCTCACGGTGATTACCGCCAGCCTCATCATCGGGCTGGGCATCTTCAGAGTGCCGGTGGAACTGGCCGGCAAGGCGCAACTGCCCTCCATCTATTTTCTTGCCTGGATTCTCGGGGCCATCACCAGCCTGTTTGGTGCTTTGAGTTTCGCGGAGATCGGCTCCAGATTTCCTGCTACCGGCGGATTCTACAAGTTGTTTTCCTACTGCTACCACCCGGTGCTTTCTTTCATGATCAACTGGATCAGCCTCTTTGCCAACGCAGGTACGGCCGCCCTCGTGGCAGTGATCGGTGCCGATTACATCAACCCATTGCTCTTTCCGGACCTTGACAGAGACATCGCAGTACGCATCACCACGATTGGCTCAGTGGTTTTCCTGTTTGTGGTGAACTGGGCCGGTATCCGGATGAGTTCCAGAGTGCTCAATGGACTCATGATGGTCAAGGTGGGCATGCTGTTGCTGCTGATCAGCATCATGTTCATTGCCCCGATCCGCAGCATCGAGGCATCAAAGTCGGACCCGTGGAACATCCTCGACTGGAAGTGCTCGCGCTGGGCCGTATTGACGAACAGCGACTTGTGATGCTGCCGCAGATACTCCCCCGCCGCGACCAGAAACCCGCAGGTCCCGCAGGCCGGATCGGCGATGACGTCCTTGGGCAGGGGAGCCATCAGCTCGACGATCAGCTGGATGATGTGCCGCGGCGTGCGGAATTGCCCGTTGACGCCGGCCTGGGCAATCTTGGACAGCAGGTACTCGTACAGGTCCCCCTTGGTATCGCGATCCTCCATCGGGATGGCGGCAATCATC
>JAIBBB010000343.1 GCA_019694905.1 Cyclobacteriaceae bacterium | reverse complement strand
ATTCCACGTGCCACAAGGATTAGCGAGGTGACTCCGGAAGAGACGAAATTCGCTGGTTTCATTTTTAAGATTCACGCGAACATGGATCCGAAACACCGGAACCGGATTGCATTTATCCGAGTTTGTTCGGGTGAATTCCTGCGCGGTAACAACTATTACCACGTCCGCCAGGAGAAAAGTCTGCGATTTTCAAACGCCACCGCATTCATGGCCCAGGACCGCGAAACGGTGGATGAGGCCTGGCCCGGCGACATCGTTGGTATCTATGACACAGGCAACCTGAAAATCGGCGACACGCTGACGGAAGGTGAGAAGATGACCTATACCGGCATTCCCAGTTTCTCTCCGGAAATTTTCAAAGAGGTGATCAACAAGGACGCCATGAAGACCAAGCAGCTTGAAAAAGGTCTGCTGCAGCTGATGGAAGAAGGGGTGGCGCAGTTGTTCACCTACCAGCTTGGCAAAAAGAAAGTGGTGGGTACAGTAGGTGCCCTGCAGTTCGAAGTAATTCAGTTCCGGCTGAAGGAAGAATACAGTGCAACCGTGGAATTTGTTCCGCAACAGATCTACAAGGCGTGCTGGATCAGCAGCAAGGACCCGCGCAAACTCGCTGAGTTCATCGACTCCAAGCAGCGGCACATCGCCGAAGACAAGGATGGGAAACTCGTCTTCATGGCCGAGTCAAAAGCCTGGCTGCAGATGGTGCAGGACAACTTCCCCGAAATCTCCTTCCACTTCACCTCCGAGTTCAAGGACTAGCCAGTCTACTTGATTCCGTAGCGATCGATGAGATAAACAAGCGCAGCCATGGAGGCGGAACCCATCTCCAGCTCGCGCTTGTCGACCTTGTCGAAAGTGTCTTCGCGGGTGTGGTGGTAATTGAAGTAGCGCTGGGAATCCGGCAAGAATCCAATCAGAATTGTTCCTTGTTTGCCCAGTGGGCCGATGTCGGCTCCGCCACCTTCCTGGCCAAGGTCACCGAGTCCGAATGGCTCCAGCAGGTTCTTCCATCCCAGCACGGTGGCCTTTGCTGTCGCAGTGCCACTCACGGTGAAGCCGCGTGGTGTAAATCCACCGCGGTCTGATTCAATAGCAGCAATGTGCTTTTCCTTGTTGGCGGCTGCCAGCTCCGCATACTTGAGCCCACCTCGCAGTCCATTCTCTTCGTTCATGTACATCACCGCCCGGATGGTGCGCTTGGGCTTATAACCCATGCTCTTGAAAATGCGCAGTACTTCAATAGACTGCACGCAGCCGGCGCCGTCGTCATGCGCTCCCTGCGCGAGGTCCCACGAATCCAGGTGGCCACCCACCACAATGATTTCATCTTTGTACTCCGAACCCTTGATCTCACCAATCACATTGAAGCTCGGTGCGTCTTCCAGCATCTCACTGTGTGTTTCGATGTAGAACTGCAGATCCTTGTCTTCCTTCAGCAACTTGCTGAGCATTTCTGCATGGCGCGTGCTGATGGCAACTGCCGGTATCTTTTTGACATCCGGCGCATAGCTCATGCCGCCGGTGTGAGGATAGTCTTCGAGATTGGAACCCATGGACCGCACCAGCGCCGCGACGGCGCCCAGTCTTGCCGCTTCCGTTGCGCCACTGCCTCGCTGATTGACAGCCCCACCATAGGCAGCAAAGGTGTTGAGCTGCGTGGGATCCATCGCCCTGTTGAAGAAAACAATCTTGCCCTGCACACCTTTGGTGCCCAATGCTTTCAGTTCCTCAAAACTCTTCACTTCCACCACACCAGCCACTACTCCTTCCGGACCAGTGCCTACGGAACCACCCAGCGCACAGATGTTCACTGATACGGTTCCCATTTTTCGGGAGTTAACAATTCTGCCTATTTCCTGCTGGCCCCGCACCCAATGGGGCACCATCACCGGTTGCAGCCACACACTGTCGAAACCGTAGGACTCCATCACGTGGCGGCTCCATTCTACCGCTGCTGCCGCACCCGGTGAACCACTCAGTCGCGATCCGATCTTCGTCGATAAATAGTCGAGCATGGGATAGGACAGACCCTCCGCCAAAGCCTTGTCGAAGATCTGGCGTATGGCGGACTCGTCATTGCGCTGGCCAAAGACTGGCGTGAGACAAATGGTGAACAGAAGAAGCAGGGATAGTCTTTTCATGCTGGTGAGGTTGAAATCAAAAATACCTCCATCGGTGATTCTTCCCAAAAGAAATTATTCACACCCTTGCCTTTAAAGTGAGGCCCGCTACTTCACCATCAGCCTTCCCACAATAAAGATCACAAACAGCTGACCCCACAACGCCTCCACTGTGGCCAGTGAAGAGATCAGGGGAGAAACGCTTGCATAGGGGGTGTCCATGCCGCTGAGCACCATCAGACTGAATTCACAGCGCTTCATGAGCGCCATGGTCTGCAGCGGGATGTCGACACCCAAACAGTCAATCTGCAGGATGCAGATCAATTCATATGCGCTACCAAATGCCAACCCGATCATCAGGTAAATACATGCAGCGCCCCAAAGGCGCATGGGCATGCTCAGGTCGCGTTTGAAGAACTCTCGCAGCGTGAAATAGATTAAGAAGCTCTCTACGCCCAGCAGGCACGACTGGATAAAGGTCAGGATCAGCCGGTAAGGTGTATTGAGTGGCATCGGCATCCAGGGATTCACCGCCAGAAAGCCAAGGACAAAAACGCCCATGATCAACACAAAATTGAGAAAGACAACCAACCGGCTCGTCGTGTAGTTGCGCAGCATGTCCCACATCAGAAACACATAGTACCCAAGCACAGCAAAGAAGATACTTTCAGCAATCTGCAGATGCCACGGAAAGCCGAGGTACTGGAAGAGGTGCAGCAAAAAAATGGTACTGATGAGAAGGCCCTGCACCAATACCATCTTCCGGAAGTCACGGATCTTTTCGTCCGTCAGTTCCTTGCCCGCGAGATTGCGGACCAGTATCATCTGCAGCATGCGCTTCCACATAGTCGCTTTCGAAAGAAACAAGCTACGAAGAAAGCCTGAAATGGTGATTACCCGCCAAATCGCTCCCGCAGCGCTGCCGTGAGGATGTCGTAACCCTTGAGCAGTGTGTGTTTCTCGGCGCCAATTCCCAGGCGAAAATGGTGATCCATCCCGTACACATCGCCTGCCAGAATAAATACACCTTTCTTCAATCTCAGCCAGTCCGACAACTCCGTCGAGTTGATGGGAAACTTATATTTCATAAACACCATTCCCCCTGCCTTGGGTGGCACAAATTCAATCATGTTGCGATGATCCCGTACCCAGTCCTGCGTGGCCTTCAGGTTCTCGTTGAGCATGGCGCGGTTGCGCGACAAAATGCGATGGCGCATGTCGGGCTTCAGTGCCATCTCACCCACCCGGTCGCTGATGATACCTGCACAAATGGAAAGGTAATCGTGATAGGCCCAGGTGTCGGCGATGACATCCTTCGGTCCTACCAGCCAACCGAGGCGTAGGCCCGGCAACGCATACGCCTTCGACAAACCACCATTGGCCATCACCTTGTCGTACATGCCGATGAAGCTCGGCTTCTCGATGCCGTCCAGGTCGGCGCCACGGTAGATCTCATCTGCAAAAATCCAGCAATTGTACTTCGCCGCAATGCGGACAATGCCCTTCATCTCCTCCTCAC
>JAIBBB010000106.1 GCA_019694905.1 Cyclobacteriaceae bacterium | reverse complement strand
GCTGATTGATGCTGAAGGCAACGAAATCGCCATTCCCCGATCTGAACAGATTCAGAAGGATCGCTACCGCAAAGGTGAAACGGTTCGCGCCATTGTTCACAAGGTTGACATGGTCAATGGCAATCCCAAGATTATCCTTTCCCGTACCTCGCCGGTGTTTCTTGAGCGATTGTTCGAGCAGGAGGTTCCCGAGGTATATGATGGCCTGATTACCATCAAGAAGGTAGTTCGTGAGCCTGGAGAAAGAGCCAAGGTGGCAGTGGAATCTTATGACGACCGTATTGATCCTGTGGGCGCGTGCGTAGGCATGAAGGGCTCGCGGATTCACGCGATTGTTCGCGAACTTCAGAACGAGAACATTGACGTAATCAACTATACCGAGAACCTCGAACTGTATATCCAGCGCGCACTGAGTCCGGCCAAGATTTCCTCGATGAAAATCGACAAGGACAATGGAAGGGTTTCTGTATTCCTGCGCCCGGACCAGGTGTCACTGGCTATCGGCAAGGGTGGCCTCAACATCAAACTGGCCAGCCGTCTGGTAGGTCTCGAAATCGATGTCTTCCGTGAACTGGATGATCAACAGGTTGAGGAGGATGTGGATCTGGATGAGTTCAGCGACGAAATTGAAAGCTGGGTACTCGACGAACTGAAGCGCATCGGATTGGATACTGCCAAGAGTGTATTGAATCTGAGCAAGGAGGAGTTGGTACGTCGTACAGATTTGGAGGAAGAGACAGTAGAAAGCGTCCTGACTGTGCTGAAACGCGAATTTGAATGATCCACAGGTCAGCGATCACACGCAGAACGAATGGGCATGAGCGATATTAGGTTTTAAAGCAGAAAAAAAAAGGTCATCTTTGAGCAGCATGGCAGAGGAAAAATTGATAAGACTTGGACAGGCTTCACGTAAACTTAACGTGGGTCACAATACCATATTGGAGTTTCTTGCCAAGAAGGGATTTACTGTCGAGAATAACCCCAATGCCAAACTGACACCTGAGCAGTTTGCCATGCTATCCAAGGAATTTGCTGCCTCCGCTTCTGAAAAACTGGAGGCATCGCACCTCTCCATTGGCACCAAACATGTTGAGAACGTCAGCATCAAGAGTGAACCTGAAGTTCACCGCAAGAAGTCCGACGAAGAAGAGAGTGTGCTGATCAAGAACCTGGGGTCCAAGGAGATCAAACAGGTTCCTGCTGCTGTGAAGGAAGAACCCAAGCCGGAGAAAATTGAATCGGACAAGCCCAAGCTGGAAGGCATTAAGGTGCTCGGCAAGATTGAGCTGGAGAAGAAGAAGGAGGAAGAGCCAGTTGAGCCCGTCAAGGAACCCGTCGCAGTGGTGCCTCCGGTGGTAGTGGTTGAAAAACCGATTGAAAAGAAGCCGGAGCCGGTTGAAAAAGTTGAACAGGAACTGATCAAAGCCAAGGCTGATAAATTACAGGGGCTGAAAGTAGTTGACCGGATTGAACTTCCGGTCGAGAAGAAAACTTCATCCCAGGAGTCGAAGGATGATGCCAAGCGCAAGCGACCCCGCAAGCGCATCCCTACCGTATCTGAGGGTAACCGTGCCGGTGGCAAATTCCCTGTTCGCCCCGAAAAGGAGGAGCCTTCTGATAAGGAAATACAGGAGAAGATCAGGGCCACGCTTGCCAAACTCAGTGGAGGTCAGAAGAAATTCACCGGTGCCAAATATCGCAAGGAGAAACGCCAGGCAGTATCGGAGGCTCAGGAAGAGCGTATCCTGCGCGAAGAAGCAGCTTCGAAGACCTTGAAGGTTACTGAGTTCATCTCGGCCAATGACCTTGCTTCTCTGATGAACGTTTCGGTCAATGAAGTGATTTCCACTTGTTTGGGACTCGGAATGTTCGTCTCCATTAACCAGCGACTGGATGCAGAGGCCATTACGATTATTGCTGATGAATTCGGTTACGAAGTTCAGTTTAGTACGGACGAAGAAGAACAAGCAGAAGAAATTGTTGAGGCGGAAGTTGACTTGAAGCCCCGTGCTCCGATTGTGACTATCATGGGTCATGTTGACCATGGTAAGACATCGCTCCTTGACTATATCCGTAACACCAAGGTCACCGCTTCAGAGGCGGGTGGCATCACGCAGCATATTGGTGCGTATGATGTTACTACCAAGAGCGGAAACAAGATTGCCTTTCTGGATACACCAGGTCACGAAGCATTCACGGCGATGCGTGCCCGTGGTGCCAAGTTGACCGATGTAGCCATCATCGTCGTCGCGGCCGATGACGATGTGATGCCCCAGACGAAGGAGGCTATCAACCACGCTCAGGTGGCGGGTGTGCCTATTGTGATTGCCATCAACAAGGTTGACAAGCCTACCGCCAACCCTGACAAGGTGCGTGAGTCGCTTTCCAAGATCAACATTCTTGTGGAAGAGTGGGGTGGAAAGTACCAGTGCCAGGAAATCTCAGCGAAGACCGGCAAGGGGATTACTGAACTGCTCGAAAAAGTGCTGCTGGAAGCAGAGATGCTTAACCTGAAGGCGAACCCGGACCGCGCAGCGATGGGTTCGGTGATCGAAGCATCACTGGATAAGGGCAGGGGTTACGTTGCCACCATCATGGTGCAGGCAGGCCGGCTCAAGATTGGTGACATTGTTCTTGCCGGAGCCAACTATGGCCGTATCAAAGCAATGTTCGATGACACGGGCAAGCGCGTGAAGGAGGCAGGTCCCTCCACACCGGTTGTGATCCTCGGTCTGGACGGAGCACCGCAGGCCGGAGAGAAATTCTCAGTGATGGAGTCTGACCGTGAAGCACGGGAGATGGCCAACAAGAGAGCGCAGATCCTCCGCGAGCAGAGCATGCGGACGAAGAAGCATATTACTCTGGATGAGATTGGTCGCCGCCTGGCAATTGGAAGCTTCAAGCAACTGAATATTATCATTAAGGGTGATGTGGATGGTTCGGTTGAAGCACTCACTGACTCCATGCTCAAACTCTCTACCAACGAGATCCAGGTGAACATCATTCACCGTGGCGTGGGTCAGATCTCCGAGTCGGACGTCCTGCTTGCTTCTGCTTCTGATGCCGTTATCGTTGGATTCCAGGTTCGTCCTTCAGCGCCAGCCAAGCGCCTGGCCGAAAATGAGGAGATTGAAATCCGTCATTATTCCATCATCTATGATGCCATCAATGATGTGAAGGATGCCATGGAAGGCCTCCTCGCACCTGAGACGCAGGAAGTCATCGTGGGCAATGCAGAAGTCCGCGAAGTATTCAAGATTTCGAAAGTGGGAACCGTGGCCGGTACCATGGTTACCGATGGATACTTCAAGCGAAGCAATCCGATCCGGCTTATCCGCGATGGTATTGTTGTCTACGCGGGCAAGCTGAATTCATTGAAGCGATTCAAGGATGACGCCAGTGAGGTCCGGGCAGGATTTGATTGCGGAATGGGCATTGAGAACTTCAACAACATTGAAGTTGGAGATGTCATAGAGAGCTACGAAATCCGCGAGGTCAAGCGCACCCTCTAACCCAACAACTGACAGAGTTTTTTCAGATCGACGTTTCCTCCCGAGAGGATAATGCCCACGCGTTTTCCTCTGAAGTCAGACCTGTTTTTGAGTAGCGCAGCAAACGGTACAACGCAGGACGTTTCTACGACAATCTTCATTTTTTCAAATACCAGTCGCAAGGCGTCTTTGATCTCGTCTTCTGATACCGTCATTACTTTCTCAACGTGCTCCTTAATGAGCGGAAATGTTTTGTCACCCAGCGACGTGAGTAGACCATCTGCAATGCTGATGGGTGGCGAGGCAGGTTCAATTTTGCCTGACTGCATGCTTCGCCATGCATCGTTGGCGAGATCAGGTTCACCAGCCATCACGCGGGTGGTTGGAGAAAAGTAACGCGCTGCCAGAGCCGTGCCACTTAACAGGCCCCCTCCGCCGACCGGGGCTATCAGCACATCCAGATTGGGAACATCCTCAAAAAGTTCCATGGCGCATGTGGCCTGTCCCTCCATCACATCGTAATTGTTGAATGGATGGATCTCTGTGGCGCCTGTTTGCGCCATCACTTCTGCCAGCGTTTTTTCGCGCGCTTCCAGGGTGGGTTCGCATTCAAAGATCTCGCCTCCATAACTCCGTACGCCTCTCTTCTTGATTTCAGGCGCCGTCCGGGGCATGACAATGTAAGATTTGACGCCAAGGATTTTTGCTGCCCGCGCCAGTGCCTGTGCATGGTTGCCTGAAGAGTGAGTTGCCAGCCCCCTGGACAATTGGTCGCGACTGAGTTTGAGTGAAGCATTCATGGCTCCACGTGCCTTGAACGCCCCGACTTTCTGAAAGTTCTCGCATTTGAAATACACATGGCAACCCGCGATCTCGTCAATACTGGCACTTGTCATGACGGGTGTACGATGGATATAGGGCCTTATGCGGGTATACGCTTCGGTGACACTGGCTTTGGTAATCATAGGTGTAGGATTCTGGCCTGAAATTATCAAATAACCCTCTAGACTCCTTCTGGTAAAATGTCCAGTGGCAAGTTCCTGGCCCGGACAGATGGCGGAGCGTTGTCTGTTTCTTGCTAATGAAATATCCCTAAATTTGCACTCCTTTTGGCCGGGAAGCCTCAAATTGCTGAAAATGAGCGATTCCCGGTTTAAGGGAGGTGGATTGGCGGGGGACCTTCCCACTGACAGGCGGATGTGGCGTAATTGGCAGCCGCGCCAGACTTAGGATCTGGTGCCGAAAGGCGTGGGGGTTCGAGTCCCTTCATCCGCACAGAATTGAATAAATAGCAGCAACTTGAATATTATACTTGACAAGAAGAGTGTAACAGACGGCCTGATCAAGGTATCAGTTACAGAAAGTGATTACCTCCCCAAAGTGGAGGAGAAGGTAAAGGATTACGCACGTAAGGCCAATATCAAGGGATTCCGCGCAGGCAAGGTTCCCTCTGGTGTCATCCGGAAGATGTTTGGAAAATCCATTCTGGTGGAAGAGGTCAATCACCTGATCTCTCATTCATTGTCTGATTACATCCGCGACAACAAATTGCGGGTGTTGGGAGAGCCACTGCCCAACCAGGAAAAGGCGAGACTCATCGACTGGGATGTCCAGAAAGAATTCGAGTTTGAATTCCAGATTGGCATGGTGGATGAATTTAAGGTTGAATTGAGCAATAAGATCAAAGTTCAGTCACATCCTATCACAGTGGACCAGCAGGTCATTGATGAAACGATGGAAGATGTTCGCCGCAAGTTTGGCAAAGTCACTTACCCTGACGTGAGCGGCGAGGAAGACAACCTTTTTGGAGAAGTCACAACCGAAACCGGTGAGAAGAGATCCTCTTACATCCAGATCGGCAAGCTGGAGGGTGCACAGAAGAAGAAGTTCATCGGACTCAAGAAGGATGATGAGGCGGAGTTCGACGTTGCCAAGCTTTCCAAGGACCCTCAGGTGATTGTTCGGGCTATCAATGTAAGCGAAGAAGAGGCTGGTAAGGCCACTGGCAAATTCACCCTCAAGGTATCCACCATCAGCAGAATGGAGCCGGCCACGCTTGATCAGGAGTTGTTTGACAAGGTATTTGGCAAAGATGTTGTCACTTCAGAGGAGCAGTTTGTCGGGAAGATCCGGGAAACCATCAGTGAAAACTACCAACGTGAAACCACCCACCTGCTGGATCACGAAATACAACACTACTTTGTGGACCACACGTCCATTTCAATGCCCGAAGAATTTCTGAAGTCATGGCTCAAGGCGTCCAGTGAAGGCAAGGTTACCGACGAGGTAATTGACAAGGAATTCAAAGACTATTGCAATTCCCTGAAGTGGGACCTTGTGAAGAACCGGATCGCTGAGGAACACAAGATTGAAGTGACCGAGGAGGAAATCAAGGACAAGGCCAAACGGGTTATCACCGAGCAGTTTGGCGGCGAAGCCCTCATTGCCCAGTTGGGCGACAAAATGGACAGCATTGCAATGAACTATCTGGCTGGCCAGGATGGTAAGGGAGAGAACTATATGCGCATTCACACTCAACTGCGCACTGAGAAGATCATGAAGGTGATCCGTGAGCACATTACCGTTGCTGAAAAGCCGGTTTCTCTTGATGAGTTCAAGAAACTGGCCGCTGCCCACCAGCATTGATTTGAATCATAATCATTGAAAAAGCCCTGTTTTCAGGGCTTTTTTATTGCTGAATCTTCTTAACATTGTCTTTGTCTCTCACAACAAAATAATCGTTCGTGTTTTGCGACTATAGCTACGTATCCTTGAAAAAAAACTAGTGTATGAATCATCATGAATTTAGAAAATACGCTGTGCACCATCTGGGCATGAGCGGTAATGGCCTTGACAGCTATACGAAAATGGTGAATGAGCAGGCATTCACTGTCCTTGGGATGACACCCAATGTGGTGGAGGAGCGTCAGATGCGCGCCACTGTAATTGATGTCTTTTCCCGGTTGATGGCTGACCGAATCATATTTTTCGGGACTGCCGTTGACGACTATGTTGCTAACGTCATTACGGCGCAATTGCTCTTCCTGGAGTCGACAGATCCCAAGAAAGATATCATTATGTATATCAATAGCCCTGGCGGCTCCGTATATGCCGGCCTGGGTATTTACGATACCATGCAGTACGTCAACCCCGATGTGGCAACTATTTGCACAGGCCTGGCGGCTTCCATGGGCGCCGTGCTGCTCGCTGCCGGAGAAGCCAAGAAGCGTTCTGCGCTGCCACATGCCCGAATCATGATTCACCAGCCTTCAGCGGGCATGCAGGGTACCTCTTCCGATATGGAGATTTCTATGCGCCAGACATTGGAACTGAAGAAGGATCTTTATACCATCCTTTCCAAACATACGGGCCAGACTTACGACAAAATTGAAAAGGATTCCGACCGCGACTTCTGGATGCGGGCAGCGGAGGCAAAAACTTATGGTCTGATCGACGAAGTGCTCGAGAAGGGAAAGAAATAAGGCAGAATTGCCTGTGAGACTACCATTCGGCATTTGTCTGCCGAATTGGTAGTTTTGTATTTCCCTAACCGGTTTGAACCATGGCTGAAGTAACCTGTTCGTTTTGTGGACGCAACAAGAAAGATGTCGACCTGATGATCTCAGGGATCCATGCGCACATTTGCGATAAATGTGTTACCCAGGCTAATCAGATTCTGCTGGAGGAAAAGAAGAACAAGGTCGAGGCCTCCAATCTCCCCAATTTTAAGCTGATCAAGCCCAAAGAGATCAAGAAGTTTCTGGACGAGTATGTGATTGGTCAGGACGAAGCCAAGAAGGTCCTTTCTGTGGCGGTTTACAATCACTACAAAAGACTGATGCATCGACGTACGGACAGCAACGAGGTGCAGATTGAAAAGTCCAACATCATCATGGTAGGCGAAACAGGTACAGGCAAAACCTACCTGGCCCGCACATTGGCAAAGCTGTTACAAGTCCCTTTCTGTATTGCTGATGCTACGGTACTCACAGAAGCGGGTTACGTGGGGGAAGACGTGGAGAGCATTTTAACCCGTTTGCTGCAGGCGGCGGACTATAATGTGGAGTCTGCGGAGCGCGGCATCGTGTACATCGACGAGATCGATAAAATCGCGCGAAAGTCAGACAATCCGTCCATAACGCGTGACGTGAGTGGAGAGGGTGTGCAGCAGGCCTTGCTAAAATTGCTGGAGGGTACGGCAGTGAATGTGCCACCGCAGGGAGGCAGGAAGCACCCTGACCAGAAGATGATCACGGTCAATACAGAGAATATCCTCTTCATTTGCGGCGGCGCGTTTGAAGGTATGTCGAGATTTATTTCCCGAAGATTGAATACCCGGCCCCTCGGATTCGTAAGTGCGGCGGAAGGCTTGCGACCCGAGGATATCGACCAGGATAACCTGCTGCAATTTGTTTCAGCTCAGGACCTCAAGAGTTTTGGCCTTATTCCCGAACTGATCGGTCGCTTGCCGGTCGTTTCCTTTCTCAATCCACTGAGTCCATCGGCATTGCGCAAGATTCTGACAGAACCTAAGAATGCGTTGATCAAACAGTATCAGAAACTGTTTGAAATGGAAGGTGTTGAACTTGAATTCAAGGAGGGGGCGTTGGACTTTATTGTTGAAAAGGCTGTCGAGTTCAAGTTAGGCGCGCGCGGATTGCGCTCAATCTGTGAAGCAATCATCAATGATGCGATGTTTGAAGTTCCTTCAGACAAGAAGTCAGATAAGTTGACCATTAACAGGGCGTATGTTGAAGACAAATTCAGCAAGTCCCATTACAGTAAATTGAAAGTGGCCTGACCTGTTCTCAGGCCTTCAGATAATGCACCATGAGCCGGCCGGCATTGTCAGAGGCGGAGCCTGTATCCAGCGCCTGGTAGAGTTCAGCGTAGTCCGATAGCATTTGTTTTCGCCTGGGACCATCTTCCAGCAGGGGTTTCAATTCCTCTGACAGGCGATCCAGGGTTGCCTCGTGTTGGAGCAATTCAGCAATGGCAGGCTTGTTGAGGATGAGATTGACCAGCGAGATATAGGGCACCTTCAGCAACCTTTTGCCGATGGCATATTCAATAGGGGCAGTGATATACACACATACCTGTGGAACGCGGTGAAGAGCCGTCTCCAGTGTGGCAGTTCCGCTGGTTACGACCGCCGCAGTTGAATTCTGTAGCAAGTCGTAAGTCTGTTCAAACACCAACTGCACATTGGGAAGATTCTCGAGTGGGCGGTAGAGTGATCTAGGTAGCGTGTTGACAGCGGCAACGGCAAAATGAATGGTTGGAAATCGTCCGGCGGTGTCTGCCATCAATGGAGCAATGCGTTCCACTTCGCCCCTCCGGCTTCCCGGGAGGAGTGCCACGACAGGGCGGTCACCAGGTAGTCGGTTGCTATCACGGAAGGCGACATTGCTTTTGAATGCCTTCACCGCGTCAAGCACCGGATTGCCTACATAATCGACATCCCAGTCAAACTTTGAGAAGAAATCTTTTTCAAACGGAAGAATGCAGAACATCCTGTCAACCGTGGCTTTCAGTTTGTGAGCGCGGCCGGTATTCCAGGCCCAGACCTTGGGCGATATGTAGTAGAAGACCCGCGTGCCCAGCGGCTTGATTTTGCGCGCAATCCGCATGTTAAAGCCTCCGTAATCGATCAGGATCACCACATCAGGTTTCCACCGCAGCAGGTCATCGGCGCATTGTCTGAAATAGCCTGAAATTTTCCGAAAGTTGAGCAGCACTTTTACAACACCCATGAAGGCCAGCTGGTCATAGTGTACAACCAGCTCCATGCCGGCGGTTTGCATCTGCTCGCCACCGAAACCTCTGAATTGTGCGTCGGGATCATTGCGCAGAATGGCCCGGATCAGATTGCCGCCGTGCAGGTCGCCGGAGCGCTCACCGGCTATCAGGTAGTACTTCATGAGAAGCTACATGTGTTCTTTCTTGTTCTTGACGAGATCGTACATCAACTCACGTGCACGGTGTAGCTGGGCCTTTACTGTGCCGAGTGGGGCATCGAGTTCTTCTGCAATTTCTTCGTATGACAACTCGTGAAAGTACCGCAAGCGAACCAACTTTTGATATTTAGAGGGGAGCATACCCACAAATACCTGAATGAGTTCTTCTTTTTGTGCCCTGATCGCCTCGTCCTGTGGATTCAGATTCAGATCCTCAACGTCGAGCGACACTGACTGCCCGTCGTCGTCGGTGTACGTGTTCTCTATGCTGAGAGTGTTGACCTTCTTTTTGCGGATAAAGTCAATGGTATTGTTGGTAGCAATTCTGAACAGCCACGTGCTGAATGTAAAGTCCTTCTTGAATCTGCTCAGGCTTCTGAATGCTTTCGCAAATGACTCGATGGTGAGGTCTTCCGCATCGTCAACGTTGCGCACCATCTTCAGGATCATGTGGTACACGGGTCGCTTGTACCGCTGCAGGAGCTTGGCGTATGCTTTGTCGTCACCCTCCACAGCACGGTCGATGAGCTTGAAATCCTCTAATGCCTTGGACGAAAATCTGTTTTCTAAGTCTTCCATCGCACCCGTTTTGAAAATAACGCCACCAGACCCGTTCCAAGATAGTAAAAGGCATAAATAAAATCTAAGAGCGGTACCTTCCATGCCTCCAGCGTAAATCCCATTCTTCTGGCGGGTCCGGCTACCAAAAGCATCAGCATGATCCACCTCAACAGAAACAAGGCGAGAACAATTTCGGGATACGGTAATGCCAGCAGCAAACTCAGGCTTGCCCACGTAGCCAATTGCGAGATCAGCACAGCACCGAGGATCAGTCGGTCTGCAGTTTTGTATCTCTTTCCGGCAACCAGGTGACGTAATTTCTGCACAAGAAATTCGCGCCAGGAGGCCTTTGGAATGCTTACCATGACTCCGTCAGATTGAACACACACAGCGGTTTTGGCCCTCTCAGCATGGCGATTGATGAAGAGATCATCATCGCCTCCGGTGGTATCTATCAGATCGGCAAATCCCTTGTGTTGAAGGAAAATACTCTTGCGATAGGCAAGGTTTCGCCCCACGCCCATGTATGGTTTGCCCAGAGTGGCCAGTCCGACATATTGAAGCGCTGTCACAATGGTTTCAAATCGGATGAAGCTGTTAAGCAGGCCGGCAGCCTTACGGTAGGGCGATACGCCAAGCACAAAATCTGTTGTGCCGGTCATCTGCTTTGCCATGGAACTAATCCAATGGTCCGATGCGGGGCGACAATCAGCGTCGGTTAGCAATATCCATTCATTCCGCGCAGCGCGAATGCCAAGCGTAATCCCAAATTTCTTTCCATTGGCATAGTCAGGTTTGTGTTCCACCCTGACCATGCGAAGATTGGAATACACTTTCACTGCTTCCCGCAGATAATCAAATGTGCCGTCATTGCTTCTGTCTTCCACAACAATCACTTCGAAGTCAGGGTAATCCTGCTGCATCAGCCGAGGCACGAGTTCTCGGAGATTTGACTCTTCATCGTGTGCACAAACAACAACGGTCACGGGCAGGTATTCGGCTGACGCGGTATGGGATTTGCGGATGGCGCGGGACAGGGTGTACAGTAAGATGGCCAGCACCATGACCTGGATGCCTCCCGCCAGCATGAACAGATAGAAGAGCGTCAACTTAGGTTGTGAATTGTCGTGGGGTGCAAAGATAGAATTTAGCGATGGCTGCCCAGACACCTGGCGCTAAAAAGGATGGGGACTTCTTTCAGGCGGAAAGAGTATATTTGCGGCTATGCGTGGTTTGAAACCCTGTCTGGCCATGGCCATTGGAATACTCCTGACCTTGCCGGGTTTTGGCCAGGTCAAGAAGAGTGTTCGAAGTGCCAAGTTCAAGGTTCCCGTTGTCAACGCACACAAGGCCCGCATCGTTTGCCCCATATTTGAAGAGAGTCAGTACCCTTATCAGGCAGTGGGTTTCAAGCTTGGTGATCCTGTGGCACTTACCTACAAATTCTACCCAAGCAAGCACTGGGCATTTGCGGCTGACGGTGGCAAAGCTGCCAGCGGCCTGTACAACCGATATTACCGCAATCTGTTCTCAGGCTACATTCCTGATACACTCGGGGGTCAGCAGACCATTAAATATCTGACCCATACGGCCAAGATGGACTGGTTTGCCGAGGCAAAATTTCTCTACCAGTGGGATGCAGAAAAGATCTCCAAAGGACTGCAGATGTATGCCGGCGCCGGCTGGCAATGGCGATCGACTACCATTCAATATGATTACTTATATGAGCACGACCCCCGTTCAGTAGCAGATTCTAAATTCGGCAAATTCAAAGAGAGTCGTTTCACCTATGGCCCTGTCGCTGTTGTGGGCTTTGAGTACGCCTATTTTCAGCTGCCACTGTCAGCTTTTATTGAAATGGAGTGGTTCACAGACATGCTGCTGGACCCGGGATACAGCCGGTTTCAGGGTGGTGTGGGATTACGGTACGTATTCTGATCGGTTTGC
>JAIBBB010000342.1 GCA_019694905.1 Cyclobacteriaceae bacterium | reverse complement strand
CTTCGTTGCGGCGGGCAGGCAGCCTGACGACTCGTGTGCAAATCCAGTACCCTGCATCCTGTTCCCTGTCCCCTGTTCCCTGTCCCCTGTTCCCTGTACCCCGCACGCAAACTTCTTCCTATCTTGGTCTTCACAACCATTTCCTCTTTCTATGAATAAACATTGGCCGAAGATCGCGGCAGCGGTGGGCGTCATCGCGGTGATTATCCTGTATTTTACTTACTCCGGCAACAAGGACCGGGGCGCTACCCCTCCTTCATCCATCGACCCGGCGTACGGCGAGTTCATCTCGGCCTATACGGCCGGCGTCATCGGCTCGGGGTCTCCCATCACCATCAGCCTGTACCAGGATGTGGTCGACTTCGGCATGATCGGCGAACCGGCAGACGCCTCCTTGTTCAGCTTTTCTCCGTCGGTGAAAGGAACAGCGGTGTGGCAGGATCGACGGACGATCCGGTTTAAACCGGAAGGACGATTCACGTCGGGCGCCACATACGAGATCACCTTCAAGATTGGGAAACTGATCGAGGTGCCCAAAGCGCTCAGCTCGTTCACCTACAACGTGCAGATCATCCCGCAGAACTACGAGCTGACGATCAACAACGTCAAGCCCTACGTGAAAACGGAAC
The DNA here is from genome assembly GCA_019694905.1 of Cyclobacteriaceae bacterium. GTDB lineage: Bacteria > Bacteroidota > Bacteroidia > Cytophagales > Cyclobacteriaceae > ELB16-189. Next base: position 3,017 of record JAIBBB010000342.1, on the reverse strand, counting down.
TCACGCGCCAGCGCATCGAAGCGACGCTCACCACGGCCGACTATGCGGAGAAAGACGCGGTGGAAAAGATGATCACCGCGCGGCAGGACAACAAAGCGCTCAAGATCACGTGGGCGCACTCCGCCGACGGCAAAGCCCACGACCTCGTGGTGGAGGATGTCGCGCGACAGGACAAACAGAATACGGTGACGCTCTCTACCAGCGGCACTCCCCTCGGCATCGACCGGGCCGACGATATGACGGTGGATATCCCCGCACTCAGCGACTTCAAAGTGATCAACGTCCGCGTCGACCAGGGTGCCACGCAGCACGTGGTCATCCAGTTCTCCGACCCGCTAAATGAGAAACAAGTGCTCCAGGGCCTCGTCCGCGTCGGCGATGTGCAGTCGCTGGACTTTGAAATCACCGACAACATCCTGCACGTGTACCTGCCCTCCAAAGAGGCGGGCACGAAGACGGTGCGCATTGAAGCGGGCATCGAAAACGTGCTCAAGTACAAACTGAAGGAAGGTCTCCGCTATGAACTGCTGTTCGAGCCCATCAAGCCTGCGATCCGCTTCACCAACACGGGCACGATCCTGCCCAACACCGACGGCCTGGTCATGCCCTTCGAGGCGGTCAACCTCAACGCGGTGGACATCCAGGTCGTGCGCGTATTCGAATCCAACGTACTGCAGTTCCTGCAAGTCAACGACCTCGACGGCAACTACGAACTGCGGCGTGTCGGCAAACCGGTGCACTCGCAGACGTTGCGACTCGACAACATGGGTGTGGCCGACCTGGGCCGGTGGAACCGGTTCACCCTCGACCTCAGCAAGATGATCCAGCCCGAGCCGGGCGCCATCTACCAGATCAAAATGGGGATGCGCCAGCAGTATATGTCCTATCCCTGCAGCGACACCCTGCAGATGACCGACCGCGCCAGCCAGTTCGACGCCGAAAGCTGGGGCGCCCCTGCCGACCGCGGCGGGTATTGGGATGAGTACGACGAAGACTACTATTACTATGACGAAGGTTACGAATGGTCGGAGCGCGACAACCCGTGCAACAGTTCGTACTACAACCGCTCGCGGATTATCAAGCGCAACCTGATCGCTTCCGACCTCGGGCTGCTCGCCAAGCGGGGCAGCGACGGCAATACCGTCGTCTTTGTCAACGATCTCCGCAACACGACCCCGATGTCGGGCGTCAATGTTGAGCTCTATGATTACCAGCAGCAAGTCATCGGCAGCGGCACTACCGGTTCCGATGGGAAAGTGGTTGTCAACTCCACAGAGACTCCGGCGTTCGTCGTCGCCAAGTCGGGCAGCCAGCGCGGCTACCTGAAAGTGAACGACGGCGTGTCGCTGTCCCTCAGCAACTTCAATATCTCCGGGGAGCGCATCAAGGACGGACTCAAGGGCTTCCTCTACGGCGAGCGCGGCGTATGGCGTCCCGGGGATTCGCTTTATCTCGCCTTCATCCTGGAAAGCAAAATGAAAGCACTGCCCGAGAATCACCCGGTGATCTTTGAACTGGAGAACCCGGAAGGACAAATCACCTCCCGGATGGTTCGGTCGAGTTCCGTCAACGGCTTCTACACCTTCCCTACCAAGACAGACTCGGACGCTCCCACCGGCAACTGGACCGCGAGAGCGAAAGTGGGTCAAGCCACGTTCACCCAACGCGTGCGCATTGAGACCGTGAAGCCAAACCGGCTGAAGATCAACCTCGACTTCGGCAAAGACAAGCTCACCATCGACGACGGCCGCATTACCGGCAACCTGACCGTCAACTGGCTGCAGGGAAATCCCGGCAAGAATCTCAAAGCTGAATTCGATCTGTTGCTCTCCCGCTCCGAGACAAAATTTGACAAGTATCCCAATTTTGTTTTCGACAATCCCTTTAACGAATTCACCTCCGAAGACCAGCGCATCTTTGAAGGCACCACCGACAGCGAGGGCAAAGCCACGATGAACTTCTCCGTCGGCATCGAAGGCAATCCGCCCGGCGTGCTCCGTGCCACCTTCCGCGGAAAGGTCTTTGAAGAGGGCGGCAACTACAGCCTCGACCGCTTCAGCATGCCTTATTATCCCTTCTCCACATTCGTCGGCGTCCGCGTGCCGCGCGGCGACAAATACCTCGGTATGCTGGCTATCAACCAGGACCACAAGGTCGAAGTGGCGACCGTGGATGCCAATGGCAATCCCACTTCCGTGAACGGCGTCGAGATGTCGCTGCACAAACTCGATTGGCGCTGGTGGTGGGATTCCGACGACATCAACAATGCCGAGTACATGCAGGGTCAGTTGGAAAAGACTGTGAAGACCGCAACCATCAAGACCGTCGACGGCAAAGGCACGTGGACATTCCGCGCCGGCGAATGGGGACGCTACCTGCTCCGCGCCCGTGATCCCGAATCAGGACACACCACAGGCCAGATGGTCTTCATCAGTTGGTCGGGCAACGGGCCCGACGGCCGTGAAGGAGCTACCCTGCTCAGCTTCACCTCCGACAAAGAATCGTACAACACGGGCGAGAAGATCAACCTCGCCGTTCCCGGCAGCGCCAACGGTCGCGCGCTGATCACCGTGGAGAACGGCAGCCGCGTCATCGAATCGCGGTGGGTGGAAACACAGGCAGGCCTGAACACCATCACGCTGGATGCGACACCCGAAATGACGCCCAACTGTTTCATCTACGTGACACTGCTCCAGCCGCACGCACAGACGATCAACGACCTCCCCATCCGCATGTATGGCGTGATACCCGTGCGCGTGGAGAATCCGGAGACACACCTCAATCCCACCATCACCATGGCGGATGTGCTGGAGCCGGGGCAACAGGTTACCGTAAAGGTCGCCGAGGCCAAGAACCGCACGATGACGTACACCCTGGCCGTAGTCGAAGACGGACTGCTGGACCTCACCCGCTTCAAGACGCCGGATGCGTGGAGCTATTTCTACTCCCGCGAAGCACTGGGCGTGAAGACGTGGGACCTGTACAACGATGTGATGGGCTCCTTCGGTGGTAAAGTA
>JAIBBB010000105.1 GCA_019694905.1 Cyclobacteriaceae bacterium | reverse complement strand
CACCGATTTCATGGTCAGATTTTTCTCCGGCAGTTGCGCCAGTGACAAGCCTGCCGTCAGCAACAGAAGAATCAATAAGGTTGAGTTTTTCATAAGGAAGGGGCTGTGCTACGAAAGTTACTGAATTAGCCCATTGATAAGCCAGCCACAGTGACCTGAGGTCCAACAAAAATGCCCTCGGCGAGGGCATTTCATGAATGGTCAAATACGATTGCTAGATCAGGATGCGAACCGGATCTTCCAGGTAACTCTTCAGCGTTTTGAGGAATGCCGCACCCACGGCTCCATCCACAGCCCGGTGATCGCAAGACAAGGTAACTTTCATCACGTTGCCAGGAACCAGCTGCCCGTTCTTCACAATGGCAGTTTCCTTGATGCCACCCACGGCCAGGATGCACGCATCGGGTGGATTGATAATAGCTGTAAATTCTTCCACCCCAAACATGCCGAGGTTGGAGATGGTAAAGGTGCTGCCTTCCCAATCGCTCGGCTGCAGCTTCTTGTCATGCGCGCGCTGGGCAAGATCCTTAACTTCTGCTGCAATGTGCGAAAGCGACTTGTTGTCGGCAAACCGCACTACGGGTACCAGCAGACCTTCCGGTACAGCAACAGCAACACCGATATGGATATGGTGGTTCTTGCGCATTTTGTCGCCCAGCCAGCTCACATTCACGTCTGGATTCTGGCGGAGGGCAGCAGCAGCCGCCTTCAGGACCATGTCGTTGAAGGAGATCTTGACAGGCGAGATTTCGTTCATGCTCTTCCGGGCCTCAATCGCCTTGTCCATGTTGATTTCCATGGTGATGTAGAAATGAGGCGCACTGAATTTGCTTTCGCTCAACCGACGTGCGATGGTCTTTCGCATCTGCGACAGGTTGATTTCTTCGAAACTCTCCTTGCCAACCACCGTCGGCAACACAACGGGTGCGGCGCTGGTCTTGGCAGCACCGGTGGAAGCAGGTTGAGGCGTTGCCGGAGCAGCCGAAGGTTTGTAATTCTCTACATCACGACGTACGACCCGCCCATGCTCACCAGAGCCTTGCACTTTTGACAAATCGATTCCTTTGTCGCGCGCCAGTTTCTTTGCCAGCGGCGAGGCTTTCAGCCTGCCATTGCTGTGGCCCGTTGAGGTGCCGGTGTTTTCCACTACGGCCGTGGCCGCAGGGATTGCCGCGGCAGCCACCTTGGCGGGCGCAGTACCTTTTGCCTGGTGTGCCTTCAGCAACTTTTGCCAGTCAGCATCCTTCTCACCAATAATCGCCAGTACGCCGTTGATCGCAACTGACTGCTTCGCCTCTGCACCAATGTACAGCAGCGTGCCGTTGTTGTACGATTCATATTCCATCGTAGCCTTGTCGGTTTCGATCTCGGCGAGCAATTCACCGGACTTCACCGTGTCTCCAATTTTCTTGTGCCACGCGGCAATTACTCCCTCCGTCATCGTGTCACTCATCTTGGGCATGAGTACAATCTCAGCCTTGATACCGGTGGTATCAATGGCTTCAGCCACAGCCACAGGAGCAGCCTGCGTGGTTGCTGCAGATGTGGAGGCAGCAACAGGTGCCGCCGCCGCACCACTGCTTAGCAGTGCCTGAAAGTCCTCACCCGCTTTTCCAACAATGGCCAGGATGCCGTTGATCTTTACGGCTTCACCTTCCTTGGCACCCTGATATAGGACCACACCTTCGTTGAACGACTCGTAGTCCATCGTGGCCTTGTCCGTTTCGATCTCGGCCATCAATTCGCCGCTCTTCACCGTGTCGCCGATCTTCTTATGCCATTTTGCGATTACCCCTTCGGTCATCGTATCGCTCATCTTCGGCATGCGTATTATTTCAGCCATGTTGATTTACAGTCAGTTAGAATCCAAATGGAAAAATTTGAACCTCAAAAATACGGCAAATGAGGGGATTCCCAAGGATAATTTTGGTCAGAAACTGAAGCCCCCCAGCAGCACTTCAAACCGGTTCGCAGCCGGGTCAAGGCCATAGGTATAGCGGACGCCTGCGTTGAACTGCGGAAGAAAACGCATGATGTTGAAGTCAAATCGCAATTCGCCACCCACCGACGTGTAGGCTTGCGAACTCACCCTCGTTCCGAAAGTACTGGTGCCGAATCCGTAGTCCAGAAATCCATTGAGCCGCACCCGCTGAACATTCAGAAGCGGGCCCACAGCCAGGTCCGGATACCAGACCGGCAGGGTATAGTTGACCGACATTGAATAGAACGTCTGAAAGCGGGACACCGACTGCCCTCGAACCAACGGAATCTGGTTCCTGAACAGGTAGTTATCCAGGCCCGCACCAGTCTTGATATTGGCCGGATCAATCTGGCTGTATTGGTACGCCCACCAGCCCCAGAGGGAATGATGCCGGGCCAATCCCGGAAAGTATAACAGGCCGTACAATGAGAACTGGTTGCCCTGGAATTGCCCGCCGACTGTATTGAAAGCATCCAGGAATACCGCCTGACCCCACCGGCTGTTGATGTCCCGGTGGCTGCGCTTGAGCAACCTGTAAACCTCGAGGGAAAAATGCTGGTAGGCGAGCGTGCCGCGGTCGGTGTAGTTCCGGAAGAAGTACTGAGGGTAGTTGGCGGGAATGATTCTGCCACCACCATCGATGGAGTTGGTGAAATGGGTCGTCTCCGTAATCCCAACCATCGTCGCTGCTGTCAGGCCGCTGCTGTATCGCGAACGAGTCAATTGCAAAGGAATCTTCAATCCGGTTTCAATAGTTTTTTCGTCCCACGTGAATTTGAGATTCTCCGTCACGGTAGTAGTGTCTGCGCCGACAACTTTGCGATATTCAATGGCGCCCTCGTCGACGGCCCGATGCGCCTGGGTGAAGGACAAATCAATCACCGGCAGAATCCCCTGGTAGCTGACCTTCCCGGTCAAAGATCCTGCGCGCTCAAGCAGGTCGTAGTTGTAGCCCGCACTGAGTTGTGTGGTGCTGAGGATGTTCTGCGAAGTCATGCCCACAAAAAAGTTGGACAGGTTGTAGTCTGTGTATGGACCCCAGCTGTGCGGATTCAACATGGACTTGAACCTGTTGTACTTCGCTACAGGATAGACACCTGCCGGTATGCTGTCCAGTATCTTTTCATGCTGCTCCTGCGCCACCAGATGTTCATAGAGATTGAATGAGGCCTTCGTCACCTGTTCGAGCGGTTTCCATTGGGAAGGATTGAGTGGTATCCGCACGACGTCCAGCCCGTCGGGCGACTGGTCGTTGTAGTACAGGTACCGGCCATCGGGTGAGGGCGCAGCATTGAAGGCCCCGTACTTGCTGCATGTTACCTGGTATTTCTGTCCTGACGACGTGTCCACTGCATAGATATTGTCAATGCCGCTGTAGGGCGAATTGTAAAACAGGTAGTGCCCGAATGGAACAGGGTAACCGATGTTTTCCTGTGAGACAGGAATAAGTTCAGTGGTGGATCCGCTGCCCGTATCTATGCTCAGCACACGTTTCCCTTGAGCGGTGGTTGACAGTAGTACAACAGATTTTCCGTCCGACGTCCAATGGGGCATGGACAACAGCGCCTGATCTGGTGTTTCCATCGACCTGACTACTTTCTTGCTGAAGTAGTCCAGGATCACCAGTCGGGGTCGGTAGGAGGTATCTGTTTCAATGGTCGCCACCCGATAGCCGTCGGGACTGATGGCTGCACCCGCATACCGCGATCGACGACTCACTTCCCTCGGCAACTTTTCGTACTGGTCGTATGCCGCTACAACGGCATACGTCTTCATCGTGAAGCGGGGGTGATAACGGTACTCATTCCAGACCACTCGCCCCTGGCTGGTGGCACTGATCATGCCCGACTTGTTCATGGGGCCGGTGGCATAGTTGACAACCGTACCTTGTTGGTTGATCCACTCCAGCTGCTCAATGTCGCCGATGCCACTTTTCAATACGATCACACTTCCATCCTGTTGAGGCTGAGGGTATGCATAGTCGGTGTAGGTATGGTTCTTCCTGAGTGTAATCCTTTCGAAGAAGGTCAACTGCAATTTGCTCAATTCTTCTGACCAGGAATTTCTCAGTGAACTGGCCATCTCCTGATACAGTGCGGGCAGTCGAAGTCCGGACTCCTTCCGTGTTGCGTTGGAAAAGGCAAACGGAATGAAGGGAACACTCCAGGAACGTTGCGCAATTTTTCCCCAGATGGCAGCATCGCCGGTCTTTTTTCGCAGCCAGGACACCAGGTGAAAACCCAATACATAATGATTGGGAATGAAGTTGCGATAGGAGGTAAGGTACTGTTTGTTGTAGTTGAAGGTCTTGCCTTCCAGCAAGTTGGTCCGGAACACCATCCCGAATTGTGGGATGCGGCCGCGTCCACTTGATGTGAACGCTGTTTCAGTCGCCACTGCATCACCTTCCCAATACCATTGTGGAGCTGCTACGAAACTCATTCCAGCGAGGGCCTGCTGCCCAAAGAGTATGTAGATCAATTTGTTGAAACCTCTGTTGCTGGTTGCAAACTGGCTCATATGCCGGTACTCGTGTGTGGCCAGCATGTTTAACCAGTCATTGGTACCCATGAAGTTGTAGTCCTGGGAAGGCATCCCAAAGAACTCCGCCCGTCGTGGTGCCAGCGTAACGAAACCATTGGAAAGCGCAGACTGACTTTGCAGCAACACCGTCATCCGCCGGGGAGCTGTTCCTGCTGTGCGTGCCTCCGGAAGCCGGATGGTTTCCAACGTCCTGGCCATACGCTGGGCCTGGCTTTCATAACCCTGGGGAAACAGAATTTTGAAATGGGGAGATTGCACCTGTCGCCATTTCAATGACGGTTGGTTGACATCTTGCAGGATTACCTCCTGTGCATGCAGAGCTATATCAGTTGTCCCAAGGAACAGCTGAATGAGCAAACAAGTCCGCCACATGCGAGCAATCATCACCGGTATTTGTGTCACAATCTACCGGATGAAGCTCACAATTAAAACACCGGTTAGGGTTTGGGAACAAATTTCTGACCTCGTTGCGATACCGCAGACACGTTGAAGAACCCAACTGCGCCAGACTGATTTCCACTGGTCGTGATGTTGGTAGACACGTTGGCAAGAGGAGTGGAGAACAATTCGGCAAAACCTCCGGGACGGTTTGTCTGGGTTGATACTTCTGTGAGGAAGTTGAACGCCGCCAGCGTGATGGAATAGATGCGCACATGGACGGAATCGCCAGGCGTGTAAGGGGAAGGAGGTTCCTTGCCGTTCTGTGCAGTCTCGTTGGGATTGATGCCAGTGCGGATGGGTGAGATAAACGTAACGCCGTCGGTTAGACTACCCGCAGAGAAACCCGCATCGTAGGCCAGAACCAGTTCACTGGGCTTGTTGAGTAGTGTTCCGTTCTTTGTGGTCCTGATCCAGTAAGTGTCCCCGCCGCCGACCGGATCGGTGGCCCAGAATTCTCCGAGAAAAATCTCGGTACCTGTTCCGATGCGCTTGTCTTTTTTGAAGGTGATGCTGTCAATCGCAGGCACCCGACCCATGCGCGAAACAGAGGAAAATGTCTGACCACCGTACTGAATCGCGAGCGAGAACTGGTCACCGGCAACACCAAGTTCATCGGCCACCGCCGGAGTCCAGAGGTAGGCACCCCCCGGGGCCTCTGAAAAGGTGTATGTCTTGCTTTGTGTTTGATTGACCACCAGCACGGAAGCACCTGTAAGGGGTTGTGGCGTACTGTTGTCAAAATACGGTTGACTTTCGTAGAGGTAGATTTTCTGTGTCTCCTGCTGATTGTTGATCCAGGCATCGACCACAACAACCGGATTGGCTTGCTGCAGCCTGGGTGAAATGACTTGCTCACAACTGCTGAAAAGTGCAGCAGCTGCAAGGGAGGCAAGGATATATCGTGAGTTAGGTTTCATGTTTCAGAACTTGAAGTTGTAGGAGACAGAAGGCACCATGGTGCCAATAATGGACAACTGTGTGGCTTGTGTGTCTGTACTGATGCGGTCGTCCTTCTGCGAGAAGTAAATCGAAAAGGGATTCTTCCGCGCGTACAGGTTGTAGATGGAGAACACCCAGTAATCGTGGTTCCTTCGTTCCTTGCCTTTGCGCATTGTTTTGCCTTCAAGTCGGAACGAAATGTCCAGCCGGTGGTAGGCTGGCAGTGTGACGTTGTTCCTTGATTCGTTGGCGTTGTAGGGAATCAGAATCCCTTGCTGATAGAAGCGCGATGTCGGGAAAGTCGTGGGTGTACCTGACGTGAAGATGAAATTGCCGGACACGGACCACCGGTTGTTGAGTTCATAGAATGCCGCAATCTTCAGGTTGTGCGTCTGATTGTATCGGGTCGGATACCAATCACCCTTGTTGATGCCATCCACTTTGAGTTCGGTGCGCCCAAGGGTGTAGCTCACCCAGCCGTTGAGACGACCGGTTTTTTTCTGTGCATAAAACTCCATGCCGTAGGCCCGGCCTTTTCCGGACAACAGATCGCCCTCCAGAAACCGATTGATCAGAAGGTCAGCGCCATCGATATAGTCGATCTGGTTTTGGGTGTATCGCAGATAGGCTTCAGCCGAAAACTCGTATTGCTGCCCGGTACCTGCACTTCTGAAATACCCAAGCGTGTACTGATCGCCCAACTCGGGCCTGATGTTGCGCGTACTGGGTGTCCACACATCCAGCGGATTGGAGGCTGTGGTGTTGCTGATCAGGTGGAGGTACTGGACCATCCGGTTGTAACTTCCTTTGACAGAAGTGAACTCGCTGAGTTGCGCTTTGAATGAAAAGCGAGGTTGGAAGTTGTCGTAGGTCTTGATGGTTTGACCCGATGTGTAGGTCTTGGATCCTGTAACTGACTTTCGGATGCCCGGTACAGTATCATTATAGAAGTACTCCGTGCCGGGCCCGAGATAGTTGAAGTGAGAATAACGAACCCCATAATCAATCGAAAGGGCGGGAGAGAGCTTCAGGCTGTTGCCTGCGTAAAGTGATGATTCCAGGTTGTACTTTCTGGGAAGACTGATATCTACCTTCTTGCCGTTGGTGATGCCATACGCATTGGCCGGTTCAAAGGTGTAGTAGATGATTTCTCCGCCGAAGTTCAGTTCGTTGGTCCGGTTGATGAAATAGCTGAAATCGGGCTTGAAGATGAAGTTGGTGATGGAGGAATTCCAGTTGAAGCGGTTCTTGTCATCGTTGCCAAACTGGAGTTTATAGTCATACTTGCTGTATACCAGCGTAGCGTTGGAGAAAAGGCGGTCATTGAAAAGATGGTTCCAGCGCAGGGAGGAAGTGGCGTTACCCCAACTGAACCCTTGCGACTTGTCAAAGAGAAAGTTGTCGCGTCCAAAGTATCCGGACAGGTATACTTTGTTCCGCGCATTGATGTTGTAATTGGTTTTGAGCGTGAGGTCGTAGAAGTTCAGGGCACCTCCCTCTTTCAGCAAGGGGACAAACGGGCGCGCGAGGATGTCCACATAGGAACGACGCGCAGCGACAATGAAGGAAGCCTTGTCTTTCTTGATGGGGCCCTCTACCACCAGTCGGCTGAAGATGGTGCCGATACCTCCGGTCACCTCCGTCTTCTTGCTGTTCCCTTCTTTCATGCGCACATCCAGCAGGGAGGCAAGCCTTCCGCCATACCGCGACGGGACAGCACCTTTGTAGAGCTTGGTGTCTTTGACTGCGTCCGGGTTGAAAACGGAAAAGAATCCAAACAGGTGGGATGAATTGTATACAGGCGCCTCATCCAGCAGGATCAGATTCTGACCCACACTGCCCCCGCGGACGTTGAAGCCTGAGGCTCCTTCGCCGACTGTACTCACACCTGGCAATAGTTGAAGGCTGCGCAGCACATCCACTTCACCGAGAAAGGCAGGTACTTTCATGATGGTGCGGATGTCGAGCTTGCTGGTGCTCATTTCGTTTGTTTGCGCCGCGGGTTGCTCGGCCTCTCCAGTGACCACCACTTCCTGAAGCTGAGAACTCTCTGGTTCCAGTTCCAGATCCAAACGGGTGTTTTTGGTAAAGTCAAGCGCAACGGATTGGGTTTTGTAACCGAGATACGCGTAGCTGAGCTGGTAGGTACCCGCCGGCAGCGTGAGGGAATAGAACCCGTATTCGTTGGAGATGGTCCCTGTTCCCAGGGACTGGATGTATACGGTAGCGCCGATGAGCGCTTCGCCATTGGACCTGTCTTTGATGTATCCGCTGACCGTGTGCTTTTCCTGCGCCCGGGCGATCAGTGGCAGGACGGTCAGCAGCAGAAGTAAAATTCGTTGCATGGATGTTCTTTGGACGCTAAAGTAAACGCTGACAGTGCCCAAATGGTTATGAATTGTTCGCTTAATTCAGGCTATCGTTCAATCCTGTTCCAAAGGTTGGAATATTCGCGCCATTCCGGCACTTTTGCCATTCGGATCGGTTTTTATGTTCAGAAAGTTGAAAGAACTGTACAACGAATACAGAGACTACGTGCGCGGAGATCTCATCATGTACGGTGTATTCATTATCGTGATAATCCTTTACGTCTTATATGCTTCATTCATTCGCTAGACACCTGCTTACCGGGATTGGCCTGTTGGCAAGTGTCGTTTCGCATGCGCAGATGGGCTACGTTGTCGGCATACAGGGCGATACACTCAAGGGCAGGGTTGATATCCTCTCATATGATGTGATTGATCGCGTGGAGGTAAGGGATGTCAAAAAGATCAACCTTGTCGCCACCAAAGTGCGGGTGGTTGTGATTGACAAGGAGACTTACCTTCCGGTGCGATATGAGCAAACCTACCGACTGATGAAGGTGGTTCGCCCCGGTTATGCCTCACTGATGCTCATGCGCTCCCCCAATCAGACGCTATACAACACTCCCTACCTGCTCAAGCGGGATGGCAAAGGTGTTGAAGTGCCAGGTTTTGGATTCAAACGCGTGATTGGTGATTTGCTTGGCGACTGCGGCGACATTGGCGACAAGATCCGAAACGGTTCCTGGAATCGGTCGGATCTGGATTCTGTCCTTATCGCCTACAATGCCTGTGTGGAGTCGAATTCAAGACATGAACCGGCGATTGATGCGGCGGCAAAAAACAAGCTGGAGTCTGTGGCTGCCCTGGTTAACAAGGTGGGTACTGTGGCTTTTTCCGGTCAAAAGGATGCACTGGATCTGCTGCGTGACATTCAGCAAAAGGTGGCCGACAGGCAAACGGTTCCCAACTATATGTGGTCAGGACTGAAGGAATACCTGAAGGACCAGCCAGTGCTGCTCAAGGCGGCAGATGAACTCCGTCTGAAACTGGAGCAGTGATTACTTTTTCTTTCTGACCGGCATGGTCTTCCTGCCGCGCGATTGGTCGGCCGTGTTGACGAACTCAATCTTCTTCTGATTGGCATTTTTTTCAAAGAGGTAGAGAAGGATGCCATCCTTCAATCCCACTTCCGGCACCAGAATGGATTTGGCATTGGCCCATTCCATCACTTTGATATAGATGTCGCTGGCCGGCACAATTACGTCGGCGCGGTCAGGGTTCATCTGCATTTCGTAGATCCGCTGATCCATGGTAAATGACTCCACCTTTCGCTTGATCTCCTTGACCTTTTTGAGCGACATGGGCTTGCCTGCCTTTCGGGAGGCAAGTTCATAGAGCTTGCTGATGTTTCCACCAGTACCCACTGCCGTTACGGAGCCATATCCCTTCTTGACATTGCTGCGAACCCATTGTTCCATGTCCTCCCACATCAGGGGCGAATCGTTGTGTTCCAGCACGCGCACTGAACCGATCTTGAACGAACGGGTCTTTATTTTCTTGCCGCCAACATACAGGTTGAGTTCTGTGCTGCCACCGCCCACATCGATGTGCAAATAGGTCTTGTCAAACAGGTAGGAGGCAATGGCGCGATTGATCAGCTCGGCCTCGAGATGCCCGTCGATGATGTGAATGGTAATGCCGATTTCGTCCAACACCTCCCGGGCGAGTTCCTCGCCGTTTTCTGACTCCCGCATGGCCGAAGTGGCACAGAACATGTAGTCATCCACTTCGTACAACTCCAGCAGGAGTTTGTACGTCTTCATCAACTTCTTGAATTTGTCTGCGCTCGCTTTTGTAATTTTTCCGCTTGTGAAAACGTCATGTCCCAGACGCAGCGGAAAGCGCACATACTCCATCTTCTTGAAAAGCACCTGAGGTCCTTTGTCCAGTACGGACGAGACCTGAAAGCGAATGGCGTTGGAACCGATGTCGATCGCAGCAAGTTTCACATCCGAAATTTACTGGATAACTGAGACAAATGGGACAGAAATTAAACTTTCAGTACGACCATCGGAAGTGCTGGCGGTTGAGGGCAGGATCAAAGAAAACCAATCCACAGCGGAACAAATCCACACTGCCATAGACCAATGGATGAAGCCGGATTTCATCCCAGGCCCGCGCCATCTCGGCAGAACGGTAGATATCGTCAACAATAAAGACACTCTTGTCGGTCGCGCGGTGGGCAAGCCATTCAAAATACTGCCGCGTAGGCGCATACCTGTGATTGGCATCGAGCAGAGCGAAATCGATCCTTCGGTGATTCTGAAGAAAGTCGGGAAGGGTTTCTTCAATGGGGCCCTCCACCAGGCTGATGTTGCTGGCTTCCAGTGATTCGAAGTTGGTCAAGGCTATTTGGGCCGTGCCGGGACTCCCTTCAAAAGTGAATACCCGCGTCGCCTTCCGTGCACCCAGATAAAGACTGGTGACTCCCAGGGAGGTTCCCAATTCAATCGCGACTGCTGGCTCGCAGCGACGAATGATTCGGGCATACAGGCCAGCCCATTTGGCAGGCGCAAGGCTCGTGGCGGCTATCTCACTCAGGATGCGCTTGTGAGTACCATCACCCTTCGCTCCGCTCCCGTAGTCCGTCACCGTTACCTCCAGAGATTGTCCGAGCAAGTGCTGCCGAAGCTTCTCATAGTCGGCCGCCTGGTCCGGCACCCAGTCGCTCTTGAGCAGAGAGAGGTATAATTCAAAGAAATAGGGCGAATGAATGGAATGCTCGTCTACAGCATTGAGCCAATGACGGAGGTAGGATTGTATGGGGAAAAGCCGTGACACCCGACAGGACTTAGTTCAGCCGCAGCGGTGTGATCAGTGTAAAGGCAGGAATGGTCACAGAAAAACGAGCTCCGTCTACGATTCGCTCCATTAAATAGGTGCCGGCCATTTTTCCTATGCCGGACTTGAGGTTGCATCCGGAAACATATTGGTGTGATTGTCCGGGCTCAAGGACCGGCTGCTGACCTACCACACCCTCACCTTCTACCTCGCGCACACTGAATCCGGCATCGTAAATGTGCCAGTGCCTTCTCAACAACTGGATGGTAAAATCGCTCTGATTCTCAATGGTAATCCGGTAAGTAAATACATAGTGGTATTGCGACGGACTGGAGTAGGAAGGCTGATACTCTGTTTCGACGCTGACCTTTATACCCTGTGTTATCTCGGTCACCATGCGACCAAAAGTATCAATTTTTTCCATTTTCAAACCAAAAGCCCACATAACGACCGTATTTTCACAGCCCAATGGCCCGTGTCAATATCGCCCCATCATGGCAAGCCCGCCTCTTGGCGGAGTTTGAAAAGCCTTATTTTGATGAATTGATCGCCTTTGTGAAAGCCGAATACCAGCAACAAACGGTGTACCCGCCAGGTCCGGAAATCTTTAAGGCCTTTGATGCCTGTCCCTTCGAACAGACCCGCGTCGTGATCATCGGCCAGGACCCTTACCACGGTGCCGGTCAGGCCAACGGATTGTGTTTCTCGGTTCGGGATGGCGTGAGGATTCCACCCTCGCTGGTCAATATCTTTAAGGAAATTCAGACGGATCTCGGAAAGCCCATTCCTGCGTCCGGCAACCTTGAACGCTGGGCCCGGCAAGGTGTGTTGCTGCTCAACGCAACGCTTACCGTCCGCGCATCCACGCCGGGATCACATCAGAAGAGAGGTTGGGAGAGCTTTACAGATGCCGTGATACGCCAGCTTT
>JAIBBB010000104.1 GCA_019694905.1 Cyclobacteriaceae bacterium | reverse complement strand
TTGATACACATAGTTGGATCGGGCAAACTCTGCTGTGAAGCGCAGCGTCCGCAGCGGTGAATAGGTGAGTGCCAGACCTTCGGCGTCGTAGTGTGTGGAGCTATTCTTTCGGTACCCATCGCTGACACGCTTGTTGGCATAGCCATAGTAGGTGAACTTGCCCACTTTGCCACCTACTGCATGAAAACTGCTCAGCGTCCCGAACGACCCTACCGTCTGGATCCCTTCATACCCAATCGCTCGTGTGGTGTCGGCGGATTTTGAAACATAGTTGACCATTCCCCCGAATTGCGCGCCGTACTGAAGTGAGGCTGTTCCCCGAACGAGTTCAATGCGCTCCACCGCTTCCATCGGCATAGAGTAGTGGCTGGCGGGATAGCCATACATATCCGAATTGGTGATGATGCCGTTCTGGCGCGTGTTGAGTTCCCAGCCTCGATGGGGGTCGAGGCCGCGAAGTGAAATATTCATCTGGTTTCCGGTGCCGTCCATGTCATAGACAAAGACACCCGGCACCTTGGCAAAGATCTGTCTGGGGGTTTTCAATGCGATGGCCGCATTGAGGTTGCCCACGTTGATGACTTCGCTCTTCTTACCGGCAAACAGAAATGCCGACTGCACCGCCGGGAGCCTTGACATTTCAGAGGGGAAACGGTTGCTCTTTACAGTAACCGTGTCCAGTTGCCTGCTGCGCAGCGTATCAGCAGACTGGCCTGGCGCATGAAAGCAGGTACCAATCAAAAAAACCAAGAAAATCAATCTCATCTCCGGCAATGTATCAAATTGTCTGTGCGCACGCACTGCGCTGGATCAGGTAGGGCGGCGAAATATATCCGCCGCCCCTGCCCAATCAACCTAACTTAAACAAACCCTATATCAGTTGGCGCCGTCGCCTTGTGCCCAAAGCACGGTGTAGCCACCGATGCGGTTACCATGATCCAGTCCGTTTGTGGTGTCGATGCGATAGTGAATGCCGCCATACAAACGCGACAACGAAGCTTCATTGGCCTCCTGATTGAAGTACGTTGTACCGGACGGAAACAAGTACGACAGGATTGTCGCTGCTGCCCCTGAGAAAGTCGAGTGCCCTGAAGTGTAGGAGGGGAAGTTGGGAATACCTGTTCCGGTCTTAATAGAAGGATCCAACTGTGTGGGCCGGGGATTGAAGTAAAAATACTTGCTCTCCCAGCAGCCGACCGCCGCATCATGCAGCGCCATGTTCAACAGAGCGAAAGTTCTTGCCGCACGCACTTCACTCATGTTGGCATCACGGATATACTCTTCTGCAATATCATTCCAGTGACCGGGTGGTGTGTAGGTACCGGCCCCGTCGGCCCACTTGTGCACAATCTTCAGTCGCTCGCGTGTCAAATGAGTGGAGAAGTACTTCACTTCATCTACTTCGCTCTTCATCTCAGCCGAGGAAGTCGACGGAGGCGGCACCGGACGCTCGGCCACCACCTGCGCCGGAGTCATATTCCACGATTTCACTTGCCCGAAGAAAGGCAGCATCGGGGGTCGCGCAGGCAAGTCAAGGCTCTTCCAGGGAATCTCACCGCGTGACGTAGCGTTGTCCTCCAGTCCCTTCCACAGGGTCTTGTTTCCGATCGCATTCCGCATGCCATCGCCCGCCGCGCGTGCGGTAAACAAGGCTGCAACGGATTTTCCGAGCGCAAGTCCTGCTGCGATGTCACTGGATGTTGCTTTACCTGACCAGAGTGCCGCATTGCGCTGCTCTGCTGCCTTCATGGTGATCTCCTGAACCGCCGCAGGAAACAGCGCTTTCAGAAGTTCGGCAGTTACACCCGACATGACAGCCTCTTCACTCGGATAGGAGGGCAACTGCGATGCCGTCATCAGACTCTTAATGCCTGAATCGGTAACATAAGGCGCCGGACGGTTGTACTGATATTTATAATACCAGCATGCCTTGAGTGCGTCAGATTGTGCGACCGTTACATAGCTATAGGCCCTCGCTGCATAGGGTGGGTTGGCAAACGGAAATCCCGGATCAGCAAAAGGGTTCTCTGCATCGGGCGTCGGATAGGTACCATCCGACGCAGGGGCCGGTGGAAGATTGTAGCGCGCCACCAGCTCCCGGAGAATCTGGTTCCACCGCAGAATACCACCTCCACTCCAGTATTCAATCGCTTTGCGGCGCTCGCTCGTCAATTTGCTCTGCGCATCTTTCACCGCGGCAAGCTCTGCCTTGTAAGCATCCGTCGTGATGTCCGCAGGCACCGGCACGGCAATCTGGCTCACGCTGGTCATGACCACCGGCTTCCAGGTTCCGGCGTTGGCATCATCGCTCGCCGGCGCAAGAGGCTTCAACTGTTCTGTAAAATCAATGGCTTTGTCACAACCTGACACAACGGCGAACATCGTGAACAGGCAAAAAACCACACTCAATTTGGATATGCTCAATGATTTCATATGTCTATTCGTAAATATGTTCTGTTGTGTTATCTGTGTTGGACTTAAACTGAATGGTGTACATGAGTCCACCCATCAGCGTGTATGACTGGCCTACATTACGTCCGGCGACAGTGTAAGCTGCCGAAGCACGCACAGCGAGGCCCTTCGGCCACGGCAGGTAGTTCATTACCAGTACTTCAACTTTTGAATAATTCATTCTGTTCGAAACGAAAGGCATATCCTGCCGGCGGATGTCACCACCTCCCAGCGTATTCTGCTGCAGGTAACTCAGGTACGATTGCATACTGCCCTTCACGTAGGCCACAGTCACTGCGTAATCAATGACATTGGGCATCCACACCTCGCTGCTGGTAATCGACTGGCCATCCGTGTAATACGAGGGTCTGTCAAGCGTGGCATTGGAGCGCCATGTGTATGCACCCGTGGCATTCACCTGCCAGCCGTTGCCCAACTGATAGTTGAGTGTGCCTCTCCAGGATACACGCTTCGTCTGCAGGCCAATGGACAAAGGCAGAAAGTCCGGTGTATAATTTGTGAGCGGCGTAGAAAGCGCCAGCACACCAAAGGCCTTCAGGCTGCCCGCACCAAGTTCCCAATGCGCCACCCGGTATTTGGCACCAAGTGTAAGATCCTGGATACCTTGCTGCCCGTGCAGCGTTCCCTGACTTGCATTGGTCCAGATATAGGGTAACATGGCAATGATGTTCAACTTTTCTGTCACCCCAAGGGTACCTGCATACATCACACTCTGTGTGGTGAGCTTGCCAATATTGTCGTTAGAGCGCCGTAGCGATCCTTCCCAGTAGTTTTTCCACTGGTCGTGGCCAAACATGAAGCCTGTGCAAAAAGTCTTAGGCTTCATCATCCAGCCGTCTGTGAGCGTCTGTGCCTGAAGCCACGATACGCTGCCGAAAAAGAAAAGGGTTATGTACAATCTTCTCATGTACAATTGATTTAAAATTGTTTGGTTATGAAATAAACTATGCCGCGTACAAACGCGGTCCATGGTGGGTCAGCATACAATGCACACACCACACCTGTGAAGTCAAAATGACTTACGCTGCTTCCGGAGGATTATATTCGCAGGAGAGTTCTGCCGAAGGTTGGACGGCGAGCGGACGCGCATCGCCTAAATCAATAGACCAGCCCGCCTGACCAGCAGAAAGGGCTACGGTCTCAGATAAAAAGTCCTTAATCAATTGTGAGAAAATCTTCGAAGGGCCCTTGGCACCTGTGTTGGGCTGATCAGTAAAAGTGCGGACGTAATCGGCTAAAGCCTGGTCAATGGACTTACTTCGAATGTCGCGTACGCAGACAATTTGCAGGGTATCATGAACTAGTTGCTGTTTCACCAGCCTGTATACCTCGCCTTCGTAGGTAAACTCACCGCTGGCGCGTTCGAAAACGCGGCTGTCGGTCTTATAGGGCAAAGCAATGGGGATCCGGAAAGTCACGGACTCAAAACCGCGCAGGTCATCGCGCTCAAGTTGCTGAGAGATCTGCAATTGTGTGTGCAAACGCGCACCCAGGTAAATGCCATAGTATCCCAGCATGTTCGCCAGGAACAAAACAAGCAAAATTCCGGATGTAGCCTTCTTTAGCACACTGCAACGATAGACAAAAAGTGTAAATGATCAAAATCAGAAGTCACCGGAGGGTGCTCAGTGCGGCACGTACACCACCTTCTTGGTTTCAAAAAACTCCTCCTGGAAGTACGCCGACAGCAGGTACTCACGCCAGGGCCGTTTCAATTCGTTCATTTCTTCATCCAGGTCGCCGCCTTTCAGATACAGGATGCCGTTGTCCAACTCATGCAGTGATTCCTTTCTGAATTTGTGCTGGATCCAACCGTAAAACTCCTTCATACGCGTGACCGCCCTGCTCACCACAAAATCATAGCGGTCTTTGGTGTATTCGGCACGCACCTGTTCGGCTTTCACATTCTTCAGCCCCAGCGCATCGGCTACCTGCCGCACCACGTGAATCTTCTTCCCGATGGAATCTACGAGGTGAAAATGCGTCTCCGGAAACATCACCGCCAGCGGAATACCCGGAAACCCGCCACCTGTACCGACGTCCAGAACCACCGCGCCGGGCTTGAACTGAATCACCTTGGCAATTCCCAGCGAATGAAGCACATGATTCGTATAGATATTGTCTACATCCTTACGGGAAACCACATTGATCCGCTCGTTCCATTCGCGGTAGAGTGACCCCATCCACTCAAACTGCATCCGCTGCTGGGAAGTGAGGTCGGGGAAATGCTGGAATATTATACTGGCGTCTTGCAAACCGTGGGGCCCTGTGGTAAACTTGTTGAAACCCAAAATTAAAATGAAATCAGCCGTAAAACTAGTCGTTGTGGCCGCTGCACTGCTATGGGTCGCCTGCCAGCCAAAAGCCACGAAGAACTTTTCAGAGCGCGCAGACTCGCTCTTTGCCACAGCGCCTGACTTCAGCGGCGTGGTGCTGGTGGCCGACCACGGCAAACCAGTCTTCTACAAAGCATTCGGATATCGCAACTTCGACATCCGCTCCCCACTCGACACCACCGATGTCTTTGAACTGGCCTCGGTGTCCAAGACCTTTACCTCCATACTCGTGATGAAGCTGCACCAGGAGGGCAAACTCAACATCGACGATGCTGTCGAAAAATATCTGCCCGGTCTGCCCTATCCCGGCATCACGATCCGCCAATTGCTCAACCACACCAGTGGCTTGCCCGACTACCAGGCCGTCATGGACGAGCACTGGGACAAATCCAAAGTGGCCGGCAACCCGGAAATTCTTGAATACCTGATCCGCTACCATCCCCCCAGACTGTTTGAACCGGGTGCGCAATTCACGTACAGCAACACTGGCTATGTACTCCTCGGAAGCATTGTAGAAAAAGTAACCGGCAAGGACTTCGTCGCCTATTGCCACGAAGTGATTTTCGATCCGCTCGGCATGGTTGATACTGACTTGCGCAGCCGAGAGCAAAAAGATGCGCTCCCCAACTTCGCCTATGGCTACATCTTCTCCGAAGAGAAGAAGAACTTCGTCCGCGCCGATTCGTTCCCTTCCTCCAACTATACCATCTGGCTCGGTGCCCGCAAGGGTCCGGGACGGGTAAGTTCCACCGCGCGCGACCTGCTCAAGTGGGACCAGGCCCTGTATGGCACACGGTTGTTGAATGCAGAGACCCTGACGGCCTATCTGGAACCATCCGGCAAACCCGGAACCTACGACTTCCAGGGGCATGCTCTGGGTTGGATGACGGATTCAGATCCCGCCCTCGGCAAACTCATCCGGCACAGCGGCGATAACCCCGGATACAGGACACACGTGCTGCGTTGCATTGATCAGCAGCGCACTATCATCATGCTCTGCAACAACCAACACAAGCAATACAAAGAACTTTTGAAAAAGCTACAGGCACTGGTTGCCGCTTCGGTTAACCAGCCAACCGCGCATTGACTTACTCCGACTCGTCAAAGGAGTTAAGGTGCACTACCACTTGCCGCATCCGCAGTTGATCGGCCCAGCCCGCCAGTCGTCCCCGTGTGGGCTCATCCCACTTGTTGGCGACAAGCGACAAAATCTTCAGGTGCCTGAGGCTGTAAAGTGCCTCCGGCACCGTTTCCAGCTGATTGCGCGACACGTCCAGGTTTTCCAGCGCGGTCAGCGCCGGTATCGAAGCAGGAAAATCAGAAAACAGATTGTTGTTGATCCTGAGCACCACCAGCCGGTCTAACTTCGACAACGACTCTGGCAATTGAAAAAGCCGGTTGTCATGCAGGTACAATTCCCGCAGCGATGTCAGCGTACCCAGGGCTTCTGGAATCTTGTACAACTTGTTGTAGGACAGATAGAGCCGCTGCAACCGCCTCCATTGGCTGATGTCGTCTGGCAACGTTTCTATGTCATTGTAGTATAAGTCAACCTCCTTCAGGCTATCCATGGCGAATAGCGCCGCCGGCACCTGTTTGAGTTTGTTGCGATAGAAACCGATCGATTCCAGCCTGAGCGTCCCGAGGGCGGGATCCACCTGACTGATCTGGTTGTTGTTAAAGTCCAGTTTCCTCAGGCCCCGGAATTTCGAAATCCAGGCCGGGACTGATTCAATCCTATTGTACTGCAAATTGATTCGCTCCACCTTGTCGCTGAATTTTGCGGGCGGCTCCTCCAGCGTGAGTTGATTGAATACCAGCACCACCTCGCGAAGTGCCTTGGGCCGGTCGAGTCTCGGAAATTTTTTCAATTCACATCGCGACAAGTCCAATCGCTGCAGTTGTCGCAAGGCGCCATAGTGCCGTGGCAGCGATTCGGGGTGACTCGTGCGCGCAGTCACCACTTCAACAGTTTTGCTGCGCGACAACCGCAACGGGCGCGGCGACCGGTTATTGAGAATTATGATGCGCTTGAGCGCGGGCAACCTCCGCAACGACTGCAGGGACCAAAGCTGCGTGTTGAGGATCTCCAATTCTTCCAGTTGTGTGCATTGAAAAATCTCCTTCGGCAACCGGCTTCCGGTATAGTGATCAAGCGTGAGCCTTCGAATGGTATCCGGCCGGTGTTGGCCAAGGTCATGGAACCGGACGAAATCGGCAGAACCGAAATAAACTGTGCGGGAACCCACAATGCCCTCCCGCATGATGCGGTCCAACTCCCGCGAGAGACTGTCGACGAGTATCTTCCGGACTTTCGGTCTTTGCATTTCCTGCCGGATCATTTCATTCACCCTGGTGTGCTGTACAGAGTCTTCCCGAGAGCGAAAAACAGGCTCGGTAGCGGTGTTGGAAAACCGGTAGCCCGACCGCGGTGGCTGGCCCGGATTTTGTGCGTGCACCGCCTGCGCAACAAGCAGGATGACCATACCCAGTGACCATCGGAAAAAGCCCCCGGGAACAGGGTAAGATGAAGCTGTTTTCATTGCGTTTTCAGGGCAGTTTTGACCCACTTTTCAGACCCAATTTGAGGGTGAAATAAACACGTTATTTAATGGGCGAAAAATACCGAAAACGCGCTTAAAAAGCCTATTTTTGTCGGTTTGTAAAACCCTGATATGAGCGAAGAGAAAGCAAGGCAGGCCGGTGACTATTCGGCATCCAACATCCAGGTCCTGGAAGGGCTGGAGGCCGTACGAAAAAGACCTGCCATGTACATTGGCGATGTGGCCGTGAAAGGCCTTCATCACCTGGTGTGGGAAGTGGTAGACAACTCCATCGACGAGGCCCTGGCAGGCTACTGCGATGAAGTCAGCGTGAAGGTCCTCCCAGGCAACCTGATTTCGGTAGAAGACAACGGCCGGGGTATCCCCACCGACCTGCATGAGAAGGAGCAGCGATCAGCCCTCGAAGTGGTCATGACTGTGCTCCACGCCGGTGGCAAGTTTGACAAGAATACCTACAAGGTTTCCGGCGGGCTGCACGGCGTGGGTGTATCCTGCGTGAATGCGCTGTCAGAAATGCTGCACGTCACCGTGTACCGCGAAGGAAAGGTCTTTGAGCAGGAGTACGAACGCGGCAAACCCAAATACAGCGTCCGCGTCATTGGAGAGTCTGACCGCAACGGCACTACCGTGCTGTTCAAACCTGACGCCGAAATCTTCACCGTTTCAGAATACAACTACGAAACCATTTCCTCCCGCCTGCGCGAACTGGCCTTCCTCAATCCCGGCATCCGCCTCAACCTCACCGACCTGCGAGAGCAAGACGAACACGGTGAACCGCGCAAAGACACTTTCTTCTCGGAAGGCGGTCTGCGCGAATTCGTAGAATACATCGACTCCACCAAGGAGAAACTGATCCCGGCACCGATCTTCATTGAAAACGACAAAGGCTCCATCCCGGTACAGGCGGCGCTGAGCTACAACACCTCCTTCAGTGAAACGCTGGTGTCTTATGTCAACAACATCAATACCCACGAGGGTGGCACGCATGTGGCTGGCTTCCGCCGTGCCCTCACACGCACACTGAAAAGCTACGCCGACAAGACCGGTCTGCTGGAAAAGGCCAAGCTGGAAATCAGCGGCGACGACTTCCGCGAAGGACTCACAGCCGTCATCTCGGTGAAGGTGGCGGAACCACAATTCGAAGGCCAGACGAAAACCAAGCTGGGAAACTCCGAAGCCATGGGCGTCGTGGACCAGTCTGTTGGCGATGTGCTGCAGACCTGGCTTGAGGAACATCCGAAAGAAGCGCGTCTCGTCGTCAGCAAAGTAATACTCGCCGCCCAGGCTCGCATCGCCGCCCGCAAGGCGCGCGAGATGGTCCAGCGCAAGAATGTACTGTCCGGTACCGGCCTCCCTGGCAAACTCGCCGACTGTTCCAGTTCCGATCCCGGCATCTGTGAACTCTACCTGGTGGAAGGTGACTCCGCCGGTGGCTCTGCCAAGCAGGGCCGCGACCGCAAGTTCCAGGCCATCCTTCCGCTGCGCGGAAAAATCCTCAACGTGGAAAAAGCCCAGGAACACAAGATCTACGAGAACGAAGAAATCAAGAACATCATCACTGCCCTGGGCGTCAGCTTCGGTACTCCTGAAGATGAGAAAGCCCTCAACCTGACAAAACTCCGCTACCACAAGATCATCATCATGACGGATGCGGACGTAGACGGCAGTCACATCCGTACACTCATCCTCACGTTCTTCTTCCGTTACATGAAAGACCTCATCGAGCAGGGCTATGTGTATATCGCACTGCCGCCGTTGTACCTTCTCAAGCGCGGAAAAGAAGAACGCTACTGCTGGAACGAAACCGAACGCGATGCGCTGGTCAAAGAAATGAGCAAGGATGGCAAGGAAGAAAGTGTGAACATCCAGCGATACAAGGGTCTCGGTGAAATGAACCCCGAGCAACTCTGGACCACCACCATGGATCCGGCACGCCGCACGCTCAAGCAGGTAACCATTGAGTCGGCTGTCGAAGCTGACCACCTCTTCTCCATGCTGATGGGTGACGAAGTGGCCCCGCGCCGGGAGTTTATTGAGAAGAATGCGAAATACGCAAAAATCGATGTATAGCAGGCCCTGACCTGCTGCAATTGAAGAAATGGAACTCGCCGTTCCGAATTTGTGTGCCCTCTAAAGGCACAGTACACATGGAAGAAAGAATTACCACCCCCACCACGTACCCTCAGGAGGTACTGGATAGCAAGTACATCAGCCGTGATCTGAGCTGGCTACAGTTCAACTACCGCGTGCTGGACCAGGCCCGCCATATCGATCGTTCAATATTCGACAGGCTGAAGTTCCTTTCCATCACCTCCACCAACCTCGACGAATTCTGCACCATCCGCCTGGGGAGTCTCTACAACTACCTGGACTATGGCAAAGAACGCTTCGACTACAGCGGCCAGCGCGAATTGCCGTTTCGCGAACTACTGATGTCAGAACTCCAGAAGTTCGTGCGCGAACAGAATGAGTTCTACATCCGCAAACTCAAGCCGCACTTCGAGAAGAATGCTTTTTTCATCAGCGACTACCCGTCGCTGTTCCCGGGCGACACTGCCAAAGTAGACATGTACTTCCAGCAGACGATCTATCCGATGCTGACGCCCATGCTCTTCGATGGCTACCATGCCTTCCCGCTCCTGAAGAACAACCGCCTGCTTTTCGGCGTTGTCACCAAGGCAGGCGAAGGCGTTCAAACCCAGAAGATTTCCTTCATCCAGATACCGAGCAACCTGGCACGATTCTACGAAATCCGCCAGCCAGACGGCACGCTCGCATTTGTTCCTATTGAGGAGATCATCCGCCACAACATTCACCACCTCTTCCGCAATGTGGAAGTGCTTAGCGTAAACCTCTTCCGCATCAACCGGAACGGCGACTTCACACTGGAAGAGAGTGAAGACATCGAGTCCAACTTCCTGGAAGAACTCAAACGCAAACTGCAGACACGCCGCACAGGCCGCGTAGTGCGCCTGGACGTACAGGAAGGCGCTGACCCCTGGATGGTGCGATTGCTGAAGATCCAGTGGGACCTCGACGACCTCAATGTTTTCGTCATCCCGAAGGAAGGCATGATCGACTTCAGCGGCCTGGGACAAATCATCGGCAACCGGGAGTTTAAGGACCGCCGTGCTGCCCTTAGACCCCCGCGCAAGCCGCTGTTCTACCCGGAAAACGGCAGTCGTGACCTGATGGAAATACTGAAGCAACGGGATATCCTCCTCCATCATCCTTACGACTCCATGGAGCCGGTGCTCGAACTGCTCGAAAAGGCAGTCGACGATCCCTATGTGCTTTCCATCAAAGTCACACTCTATCGCGTTGCCAAGGAATCGCGTGTGACTGCAGCACTCCTGCGCGCGGCAGAGGCAGGCAAACACGTATCCGTGCTGTTTGAAGTGAAGGCGCGCTTCGATGAAGAGAACAACCTGCGCGAAGCACAGAAATTACAGAAGGCCGGCTGCTTCGTAATCTATGGTGTCAGCAGCCTGAAAACGCACACCAAACTGCTGCTCATTGTGCGCAAGGAGCCCGACGACCGCGTGTACCGCTACGTACATCTGTCCAGCGGCAACTACAACGAAACAACTTCCCGGCTCTACACCGACATCGGGCTGCTCACAACCAATGAGACCTATGCCAATGATGTGTCGGAGTTCTTCAACGTCATCACCGGACACTCGCAGCCATCCGCATACCGCAATCTGATCACATCACCGCGTGATATGCGGATTCAGCTTTGCAACATGGTGCGCCGTGAGGCAGAATATGCCCGCAACGGACAGACTTCCGGAATCGTCATCAAACTGAATTCTCTTCAGGACAAAGAGTTTATCGAATCGCTTTACGACGCAAGCCAGGCGGGCGTTCCCATCAAGTTGATCATCCGGGGCATCTGCTGCCTGCGACCGGGCAGGAAAGGCCTCAGCGAGAATATTGAAGTGATCTCCATCGTCGGCGAATACCTTGAACACTCCCGCATCTACTACTTCCACCACGGCGGCGATCCCAGAGTGTACATTGGCAGCGCCGACGCCATGGTGCGAAGCTTCGACCGCCGGATTGAATCACTCTTCCTGCTCGAGCAGCCCTCGCTGAAAAAGCAGGCGATGAACATCCTGCGATACAACCTGATGGACAACGTCAACGCGTACACTTTGAAGGAAGATGGGCGCTATGTGATCAAGGAGCAGAATGGCGAACCGCCCTTCAACATCCACAAAGAGTTTTACAACGTCACCAACGACGTCTTCCAGGACATTCACCTGTTCTAGCAAAGCAGTCAGCGCTGGATGTACTTCTTGATTTCTTCCTGACCGTACCACACACGGCGGTTGGTCTCCATGTCGGTCAGAAAAAGAGTAGTGACATAATTTACCACACGGCGACGGCCACTTACATCGGTCTCGGAAGTCATCTCTCCAAACAGCATCAGGCTGGCCCCTGTTTCCTTGCCCCACTGGGCCACAGTGGCTGGATCCGAAAAATCCGCTTGCTGCACACGCTCTACCCGCAATTTGTCGCGAAAGGCATCCGACTCCACCAGGTCGGCGAGGCCAGACTGAAAAATGGCGAGCTCCAGCTTCTTGACGTAATTGTTGGCATCGATGTGCTCACTGGTGCTGTTGCG
>JAIBBB010000341.1 GCA_019694905.1 Cyclobacteriaceae bacterium | reverse complement strand
CTGGTTTTTCGGTACTGACAACGTAGATGTGACACTTGACGAAGTCAAGTGGTTCAAAGTGAAACAGCAACAGGCTGACCCTGAAAAGAAAACGGTTAAGGTTCAGCAAGGTGACCTGGCGAGGAAGGGAAAGGGAGCCAAAGCGGAAGACTTCTCAGGTGGTCCCCAGGAATTTCAATTGATCAATACGCCTGGTTATTTCTATGGCGAATTCCAGAATCAAATTGACGACAACCAGATTCGCGGAAAACTGGAAGGGAAAAACCTGTACGAAATCACTTTGAAAAACGCCGGCGGCCTGGTGTCTCCGGTTATCATTGAATGGACATTCAAGGATGGATCCAAGGAAATCGAGCGCATACCGGCTGAGATATGGAGGACCAATGAACAGCAAGTGAAGAAGGTGTTTGTGAAAGACAAGGAAGTCGTGAACGTCGTCGTAGATCCGAATTTTGAAACAGCAGACGTGAATGTGGAAGACAACGTGTTTCCCAAGCGGGCACCGGTAACCAAATTTGACGAGATCAAGAAGAAGCAACCGGCCCGGAAATAGCCAGTTCTCCCTCTACGTAATCGATTGTGATTGCCCTTCGCGGGCGATTGACGACCATGTTTGGGCCTGATCGACTGTTTTTCAAATTTCCGCCTTAGATTTGTCAGACATCCCGAACAACATGTTGTCAAGTACCAGTACGGCCGTCACCTCGCGGTTTCATATTTATAACAGTCTGTTCCTGAATCTTCCGTTCCAGGATATTTACAGAACAGGCACGCTTCTTCCGTTATTGCAGCAGGCAACGACAGAGGGGTTCGAAAAGGGATTGTCACCGAAGAATATCCTTGATTCCTTCTTTCGCGATTTCATGCCCAAGGCCTCAGAAGAGGCGCGACTGGAGTTGTTGTTCCATTTTATCAAGTACACTGAGCGACAGGTGGTGTTGTTTGACTCGGTGGAAGATGCTGCCTTTGATTCCGTCAATGACCTCAATGGAAGGGGCACGGTATCCGCGCTATTGCTGAGGGCCACAACCCTGGGCCTGCAGCAGCAGTTGAAAAAGAAGCTGCGGGATTTTTGCGTGCGAATTGTGCTGACTGCGCATCCCACCCAGTTCTATCCCGGGCAGGTGCTCGCCATCATCAATGACCTGGAGCCGGCCATCCGTCAAAACGATCTGGACTCGATTAATGTCCTGCTGCAGCAACTGGGCAAGACCGCCTTTATCAACAAGGAAAAGCCCAAGCCCATCGATGAGGCGATAAGTTTGTCGTGGTATATACAGAATGTCTTTTATGAAACGATTCCGGATATCGTCATGAGGCTTATCAGGGGGCTCGAGATGTCTCCTGATGAATGGGACAATACGGGCCTCTTTACGATCGGATTCTGGCCAGGTGGTGACCGCGACGGCAACCCCTTTGTGACACATGACGTGACATTGGAGGTGGCGGACCATCTCCGGAAGACTGTATTGCGTTGTTATCACCGCGACATCCGGAACCTTCGACGCCGGCTCACCTTCAGAGGAGTGGAGGACCACATCATTGCCGCGGAGAAGCGCATCTACAACACACTTCACGACAGCGGCGACCGATACCAGACGCCGTTTCAATTGCTGAAGGAACTCGAAGCAGCGCGGGAAGTATTGATCCACGACCACCAGGGACTGTTTCTCGATAAGCTTGACCTTTTCATTCTGAAGGTTCGCATTTTCGGATTTCACCTGGCCAGTATGGACATTCGCCAGGACAGCAGAAAGCACGGCTATGCATGGGAGGAGATGCTCCGACAGTTGGATCATGCCCCGGAACGGGCAGATACAGCAGAGGATTTGCTGGAATTGACGTTCGATCCGCTTGCGATGAAGTTCAACGACCCGTTTGTTTCGGAGGTGGTAGATACAATCATGAGCATCGGTGGGGTGCAACAAACCAACGGCGAGGCAGGTTGCCATCGGTATGTAATCAGCAACTGCGGGGAAGCCATTGATGTGATCCGGGTGTTTCACTTGTCGCGATTGATTCTTGGTGATCCACTTCCGTTGGACATTGTGCCTCTGTTTGAAACCATAGAAGACCTGGCGGCGGCACCGGTAGTAATGGATGCGTTGTTCAGGATTGATACTTATCGCGAGCATCTCAAGCAACGCGGCAATCGTCAGACCATCATGCTTGGGTTTTCTGATGGCACCAAGGATGGAGGCTACCTGAGAGCCAACTGGAGCATTTTCAGGGCGAAGGAAGAACTCACCCGGGTCGCCAGGCAATATGATATCGAAGCCATATTCTTTGACGGTCGCGGTGGACCTCCTGCACGCGGGGGTGGCAATACCCACGACTTCTACGCTTCTCTTGGCGGTACAGTTGAGGACAAGGAGGTGCAGGTTACCATTCAGGGTCAAACCATCAGTTCCAATTTTGGCAAGCCATCTTCCTGTCGGTATAACCTGGAGCAACTTCTTTCTGCAGGCGTGGAGAACGCTGTGTTCGAGACCGCCGGACAGTTTTCTAAAAAAGACAAAGAGTTGCTCGAACAGCTGGCCCAGGAAGGATACAAGGCCTATCTCAAGTTGAAAAGACATCCTAAGTTCATTCCGTACCTCGAGAAGGTGACACCCTTGCCCTATTTTGGTGACTCCAACATTGGGTCGCGGCCGGTCAAGCGAAGTCAGGGTGGGCAGTTAACGCTTGATGACCTTCGCGCGATTCCGTTTGTAGGATCCTGGGCACAGATGAAGCAGAACGTTCCCGGGTTCTATGGAGTGGGCAGTGGGATTCAGCGAATGAAAAAGCTGGGAAAGTTGAAGGACCTCCAGAGTCTTTACAACCGGTCACTTTTCTTCCGCACCCTGATGGGCAATTCCATGATGTCGTTGACCAAGACCTACTATCCCGCAACCGCCTATCTGGCGCGGGATAAGGAGTTCGGGCCGTTGTGGAAGCGCATGTTCGATGAATACAAGCGCTCACATGCATTACTGCTTGAAATGTCCGGACTGCCAGCACTCATGGAGAACAATCCGTCTATCCGCGAGTCGATCCGGCTGCGCGAGTGGATTGTCCTGCCGGTGATCGCTATTCAGCAGTATGCACTTCAGCACCTGCGAAATGGCAAGGGTAAGGCGCACGAGACCGTCTATCGCAAACTGGTAGTGCGTTGTATGTTCGGCATCATCAATGCTGCCCGGAATTCAGCCTGAACCTGGCTGAAACTGTACGTATCGCTTGGTGAAATTCTTCTCCTGCGGGTGCGGGTGTGCTTGTTTGGTTGTATTTTAGTAAACCCGGTCACCATCGCTGCTGATATCCATCATGCCTGCATGGATCGAACGGGTGCTAATTTGCAAATCAAAATGTATCCATATGGTGAAATACGTGTCGGGTGAGGAAGCAGTAAAAGCAATCAAGCCTGAAGACCGGGTGTTCATTCATGGCGGTGCGGCAACCCCTCACTTTTTGCTCGAGAAAATGGTGGAGAGAGCCTCAGAGTTGTGGAGTGTTGAATTGGTAAGCATCAGCCTTCAGGGCCCTGTTTCTTTTGCAGACAAGAAGTACAAAGATTCCTTCCGGATCAATTCACTGTTTGTTTCGCAGAATGTGCGCGAGGCTGTGAATGATGGCCGGGGCGACTATATACCGGTGTTTCTGAGTGAGATCCCTAATC
>JAIBBB010000340.1 GCA_019694905.1 Cyclobacteriaceae bacterium | reverse complement strand
TGGCCGACAAAGGATCTGATCTTTCTTTCCTGCTGATCACGAGCTACAAGATCTCGCCCACTCTGACAATTGATCACACGTCCATCTTTACCAACCTCGTCTTCGACCGCGCCGAAAAAGACTGGATCAACAGAGTCCGCCTGCTCTACTCCAAAAAACACTGGGATGTGACCTTGCTTGCGTGGCAGAACAACAAAGTGCTGGATCCCACGGAATACTATTCAGGTGGGGTCACCGTATACTACAGCAGGGTGCCCGTCTCTCCGCACGTGCTGCTGTCGGCAGGATTAACAGGTGTGAAGATGCCCCACTCCTCCCATCCGGATGAATTTCCGCCCCGGAATGGAATTCTTCTCACGCTCGTATGCGTTGTGCATTGACATGAATAAAGATTGTCAGAATAAGAATTGAATACAGGATCTCATGACAGCAAAAAGTAACGGTAAAGCTTATCTCGCATTAGGTGTGCTCTGCATTGTGTGGGGCACCACCTACCTGGTGCTCCGCATCGGGGTTACCCAGTTTCCTGCCTTTCTGTTTTCAATGATCAGGTTCCTCATTGCAGGACCTTTGCTGGCCGGTTTGGTAATTCTCTCGGGCCGTGCCGGATGGCCCTCCTGGCAAACAATCAAAACACAGGCCATCATCGGGTTCTTTCCGATCACGATTGGCATCAGTGTGGTAGGCTGGGGGGAGGTGGTTGTTTCCAGCAGCGTAGCGGCCATCCTGTGTTCGCTGATGCCCATCTGGGTGTTGCTGATCAACCTCGTGATCAATCGGAAAGAGCGTCCGACTCCCGTTATTGTCACCGGTTTGGTCGTCGGGCTGGCGGGTGTGCTGCTGATTTTCTCTGAGCACCTGGTGGAGTTTACTCACGGCGAATACCTCACCGGGATCGTGGCCATTCTTCTCGCCAATGGGTGCTGGGCCATCGGAAGTATTCTCACCAAGAAAGCAGGACATCAATCGGATCCCTTCCTGAACGCGGGCCTGCAGATGTTTTTTGGCGGGCTCTACCTGATACCCATCTCGCTTGTGTTTGACGACTATAGCCAGATCGCCTGGAATACCGATATCGTGATGGCACTCGCCTACATGATCCTCGTGGGTTCGGTGGCGGCCTATGCCTGTTATTTCTATGCGATCAACCAGTTGCCAATGACTCTCGTATCCTTGTACGCTTACGTGAATCCAGCCATTGCATTTTTGCTGGGGTGGATCATCCTGGATGAAAAAATGAGTGTCGGAATTTTTGCCGGCATGATGGTGGTTCTGGCTGGTATTTTCATTGTGAACCGGGGGACGACCCTAACAGAATTCTGGAATTCAAGAGTCAGTCGCAACACCTCCCGCTAACAGATTGGGATCCAACCGTCGCAACTGCTGTAATAAGAAAAAATCCGACTAAATTGCTCACTACAACTCAACGTAATATGGAAACCACCACTGCCCCTGTCCGCGTTCAGCGCGTCGCACAATCCAGATTGAAAGAAGTTGACTTCAGCAACCTGGAATTCGGCAAATATATCAGTGACCACATGGCCATGGTCGACTTTGCCGACGGACACTGGCATGAACCCCTTGTCGTACCTTACAGCAATCTGTCCTTCTCTCCCGCAATGCTATCGCTCCACTATGGCCAGGCGATCTTTGAAGGAATGAAGGCCTTCCGCCGCAAGGACGGTTCGATCATCGTTTTCCGTCCGAAGAAACATATTGCCCGTCTCAACAAGTCACTGGACCGCATGTGCATGCCTGAAATCAGCGAAGAACTTTTCATGACTTCCCTGCAGTCAGTGCTGGACGTCGACCGCGATTGGGTCCCCTCCGGTGAAGGTGCATCACTTTACATCCGTCCGGTTGTCTTCGCAACCGAAGCCCGGCTGGGAGTAAAAATTTCAGACACTTTCAAATTCATCATTCTCCTGTGTCCGGTAGGACCTTATCAGGCCAAACCGTACAAACTGAAAGTCGAGGACAAGTTTGTACGCACGGCGGAAGGTGGCACCGGCTTTGCCAAGTGCGCCGGCAACTACGGCGGAGCATTCTATCCTTCGAAAATTGCACGTGAGGAAGGCTTCGACCAGATTCTTTGGACCGATGCTAAGGAACACAAGTACATCGATGAAGTAGGCATGATGAATGTGCTCTTCGTCCTGAATAACAAACTGGTGACACCCCAGCTCAACACGGCCATCCTGGACGGCGTCACCCGTGATTCCATTCTCACGCTCGCACGCGACATGGGTTACCCCGTGGAGGAACGACGCGTCACTGTGGCCGAGGTGGAAGAAGGATTCCGCAATGGGTCTTTGCAGGAAGTATTTGGTGCCGGCACCGCCGCTGTCGTTGCACCCATTGCCCTGATCAACATCCATGGCACCAACTACGAAGTACCCGCAGTGAAGCCGGACAGTTTTCAGTTGAAGGTCAAACAACAGCTGCACGACATGCGCATGGGTACAGCTCCAGACAAACACCAGTGGAACTGGACCTTGCCCGCCTGAACACATGAGCACCAACCACCTGGAACCCACAGACCGCACGCGTATAACCCGTTTGCCCAAGCGGGGTGATTATGATCTCGCCACCATACACGCCATCCTCGATGAGGCGCTGGTGTGCACAGTCGCATTCGCTGTTGACGGACAACCCTTCCAGATCCCTACGGGTTTCTGCCGCATCGGTGATAAACTCTATATCCACGGTTCAGTAGGCAGCCACTACATGCGTCAACTGGCCGAGCAAAAACTGACCGCTTGCATTGGTGTCACCTGGCTGGACGGTATTGTGCTGGCGCGGTCTGCCTTTCATCACTCCGTCAACTACCGGTCGGTCATCCTGTTCGGACAACCTACCCGGGTCACAGCCGATGCCGAGATGTATGAAGCCCTGGAGGTTTTCACTAACAAGATGTGCCCGGGCCGCTGGGATGATGTGCGCAAACCCACGCCTGGTGAGTGGAAAGCCACCATGCTGCTTTCCTTCCCTATTACCGAGGCATCGGCCAAATTGCGCACCGGGGGCCCAAAGGACGATGAGGAAGACTACGATTTGAACGTGTGGGCAGGGGTGCTCCCCCTCAAACTGACGGCCAGTGCCCTCATTCCGGATGATCGGCTGAAGGCCGGCGTGCCAGTCCCCTCCTATCTTCGCTAGGCAGCCGCCTGTCACCTGAGGGGCGAGAACTGGCGGAAAAAGCGTATCTTTGCGGCTCAGAATTCCAGAATCACCCACTCCCCGCTTTCAATACTCGGAAAGCGTCCGAAAAGGCGGTTTTGAGCAGTTTTTGATGGTTTATTTACCAATCACACAACTATGGGAAGACCTCCAGTATTACCGAAAAAGAAGAAAGACGGCTTTTACCTCGAAATTCGCAACAAAGGCGCCAAGTCCGGCACAATCATCATCCGTGATACGGAAGATGCCATGATGTTGGCGGCACGCCAATACCAGACTACCAAGGACGTAATCATCCTCGGCGAACATCGCAATGGCAAGCGCGTAGAAGAGAAGAAGAAGTCTAAAGCCTGATCTTTTCCGTGCCTAAAAGGGCAAATCGTCGGTGCCGGCGGGTGGTATATCCATCGGTTCGTCGCTGACGCGTGGCCCTGACGCACTGCCCGCTCCATTTTTGACAACCTTCCAGGCCCTGGCTTCGGTGTAC
>JAIBBB010000103.1 GCA_019694905.1 Cyclobacteriaceae bacterium | reverse complement strand
GGAGGGCCGATCGACGCCGGCACACGCGACAACCTCACCGTGGAGATTCCTTCGCTCAGCGATTTCAAAATTACCAACGTCCGCGTGGAGCAGGGCGGCAATCAGCACCTGGTCATCCAGTTTTCTGATCCACTGGATGAGAAGCAGGCCATCGAGGGACTCATCTCCATCAGCGAGCTGGCATCGCTGGACTATGAGATTCGAGACAACGAAATTCATGTTTATCCGCCCGTGCGGCAGACGGGTACCCGCACGCTCACCGTGCAGGCCGGACTGCGCAACGTGTTAAACTATGCGCTGCAGTCTGACCTTTCGATCGAAGTGCTGTTTGAACAGCTTACCCCCGCTGTGCGCTTTCTGGGCAAGGGCAACATCCTGCCGGCCACTGACGGATGGGTCATGCCTTTCGAGGCGGTGAGCCTGAGGGCGATAGACGTCAACGTCATCAAAGTGTTTGGCAACAACATGCTGCAGTTCCTGCAGGTCAACAGCTATGACGGGCAGGAGGAGCTTCGCCGCACCGGCAAGTCTGTGTTGCGGAAGACCATCGCGTTGGACAACACGGGCATTACGGATCCCGGCAAGTGGAACCGGTTTACCCTGGATTTGTCGAAGCTCATCGAGTCTGACCCGGGGGCGATGTACCATGTACGACTCAGTTTCAAGCCCGCTTACTCACTGTATGCCTGCGACACACCGGTACAGTCTGAGGTAGCCGGCGAAGAAGAGAACTGGTCGGGTAGTGATTTGGATGAGTCGAGTGCGTGGGACAGCTATGAAGATTACTATTATGTGGATGGATATGATTGGGATCAGCGCGACAATCCATGTCACATCTCCTACTATACCGGCAGCCGCACAGTTCGTCGCAACGTGATTGCCTCCGACCTTGGCCTGCTGGCGAAGCGCGGCGGAGACGGACGCACGATTGTGGTAGTCACAGATCTCAGGACGGCGGCGCCGCTGAGTGGTGTGAAGGTTGATCTGCTCAGCTACCAGCAGCAGCTGCTGGGTACTGCGAGCACGGGCACTGACGGATTGGTCAAAATAGAGAGCGCAGAGACGCCATTCTTTGCAGTAGCCTCACAGGGCGCACAGCGAGGATATCTCCGGCTGCAGGATGGCGAGTCCCTGTCGCTCAGCAACTTTGATGTGGGTGGCGAGCACGTGCAGCGCGGGATCAAGGGTTTTATCTACGGCGAACGCGGCGTATGGCGACCGGGTGATTCACTGTTTCTCACGTTTGTGCTGGAGGACAAGCTGAAGCTCCTGCCGCCGGCGCATCCGGTGGTGATGGAATTGCAGAATCCACAGGGACAGATTACGAGCCGGCAGGTGCGGTCGGCAGGCGAGAATGGCTTTTATCCTTTTGCAATGGTTACCAGATCAGATGCGCCCACGGGCAACTGGCTGGCGCGGGTGAAGGTTGGCGGAACCGAATTCACACAGTCTCTCCGCGTAGAGACGGTGAAACCGAACCGTTTGAAGATCAACCTCGACTTCGGTGTCGACAAATTGACGACAGGCGTGTCGGGCGTTTCAGGCAACCTGCATGTGGACTGGCTCCATGGAACGCCGGGCAAGAACCTGAAGTCGCAGTTTGAGCTCATCCTCACCAAGGCAGAAACGAAGTTTGCCAGGTACAGCGAGTACGTCTTTGAAGACGCACAGGCATTCAGCAGGGAGCCTGTGCAGATTTTTGAGGGGTACACAGATGCCTCGGGGAATGCCGTTGTCAATTTTGAGATGCCCGATGCCAATGGTGCGCCCGGCGTTTTGAATGCAGTCTTTCGCGGCAAGGTGTTTGAAGAGGGTGGCAACTTCAGCATCGACCGCTTCAGCATTCCTTACTATCCATTCGAATCTTTCACAGGCATCCGCGTACCTGCCGGCGACAAGGCGCGGGGCATGCTGCTCACCGACACAACCCATCGGGTGGATGTGGTCACTGTTGACGCAGACGGCAAGCCCGTATCGCGTGGCGAAATCCAGATGACGCTGACCAAACTGGATTGGCGCTGGTGGTGGGATACCTCCGAGGGCGGAGCCAACTATTCCACTGGCCGCACGGAGCAGGTGATCGCCAGCGGCACCGTGGCCACTGCGAACGGGAAGGGTGCCTGGAACTTCAAGGTAAGGCAACCCGAATGGGGCCGGTTCCTGATCCGTGCATACGATCCGGCATCGGGCCACGCAACTTCCAAAGTTGTGTATATCGACTGGCCCGGCTGGGCCGGACGCGCCCGCGGGGAAGCGTCTGCGGCCACTATGTTGAATTTTTCTTCCGACAAATCTGTCTACACCATTGGTGAGAAGGCCACTCTCGTGATTCCCGGCAGCGGACAGGGCCGCGCACTCGTGAGCCTTGAAAACGGGAGCACCGTACTCGAAAATTTCTGGGTGGAAACACAACAGGGCGACAACCGCATCACTTTTGATGTGAAGCCTGAAATGGCGCCAAACATTTTCGCGCACGTGACGCTGCTTCAGCCCCATGCGCAGACCGCGAATGACCTGCCCATCCGATTGTACGGTGTGATTCCTGTGCAGGTGGAGGATCCTGAGACTCGGCTTGAACCTGTCATCAGCATGCCGGATGTACTGGAGCCAGGTCAGGAAGTCGTGATCAAGGTGTCGGAGAAGAGCAAGCGCCGGATGACCTACACGATTGCCATTGTGGAGGAAGGCCTGCTCGATCTGACGCGTTACAAGACACCAGATCTCTGGAGCCGATTTTACGCAAGAGAAGCGCTGGGCGTGCGCACCTGGGATTTGTACGACGCAGTCATCGGTTCCATCGGTGGCAAACTGGAGCGACTGCTTGCCATCGGTGGTGACCTGGCCGCAGGCAAAGAAGATGATGCAAAATCAAACCGATTCAAACCTGTCGTCAGGTACCTCGGGCCTTTCACACTCGACGGCGGATCGGCTGAACATCATTACACTTTGCCCATGTACATCGGCTCTGTGAAGACCATGGTTGTTGCCGGCTATGAAGGCGCCTATGGAAAAGCTGACAAAGCCACCCCTGTGCGCAAGCCGCTGATGGTATTGGCAACTTTGCCGCGCGTGCTCGGCCCGGAAGAAGAGCTGCGACTGCCACTGACGCTATTCTCTCTCGACAAGTCCATCCAACAGGCAAAAGTGGAATTGAAAATCACGGGTCCGATGATTGCCACCGAAGGGTTGAGTCAGACCGTTTCATTGAACGGCAGTGAAACCACTGTATCCTTCCCGGTGAAAGTGAAGCCGGAGATTGGGTGGATCCATCTCGAGGTAACAGCAACTTCCGGAAGCTATAAGGCAACGGATGCCATCGATGTGGAGGTGAGAAATGCGAACCCTGTCACTACTACGGTCACTGATGGTTTGATGGAAGCCGGCAAATCTTACAGCCTTGCCGTGCAGCCTTTGGGTGTTGCTGGTACCAACAAGACGGTGCTGGAAGTGTCGTCGATGCCGCCGCTCAATCTCACTGAGCGGTTGCGCTATCTGATTCAGTACCCGCATGGATGCATTGAGCAAACAACCTCAGCGGCATTCCCGCAGTTGTACGTTGATCAGCTTCGTCTGCTTTCTGCGGAGGAGACGGCTGCTACACAGAGAAATGTGAAGGCTGCCATTGATCGCATTCGTCTTTTTGTCACTGCCGATGGTGGATTCGGTTACTGGCCAGGCAATTCGCTGCCCGACGAGTGGGGCACTTCGTATGCCGGGCACTTTCTTGTGGAAGCTGATGCTAAAGGTTATTTCGTGCCGCATGACCTCCTCAGGAAATGGAAGCGCTTCC
This sequence comes from Cyclobacteriaceae bacterium, assembly GCA_019694905.1. Taxonomy (GTDB): domain Bacteria; phylum Bacteroidota; class Bacteroidia; order Cytophagales; family Cyclobacteriaceae; genus ELB16-189. The sequence goes on along the minus strand of JAIBBB010000103.1, from coordinate 8,260 downwards.
AGAAGAAGCTCGCCAATTCATGGCGTGTGAACAACGGGCTTACCCCCCGCGAGGCAGGCAGCAGTGAGTTGATCCAGACATACCGGCTCTACACGCTGGCCCTGGCAGGTGAGTCGGACCTCGGTGCCATGAACAGAATGCGGGAGCGGCCACTCTCCCTGGGTGCCCGCTGGATGCTTGCACTGGCTTACGCAAAAGCAGGGCAACCCGAGGCTGCCAAACAATTGATCAAGGATGCGGCAACCCATGTGAGCGCGTACCAGGAGATGGACTACTCGTATGGCTCTGATCTGCGTGACAAGGCAATCATTCTTGAGACCCTGGTGGTACTCGGTGATCGCACCAGAGGTTTTGACCTTGTCAAGGAGATTGCAGGCCGGCTCAGCAACAATTCATACTGGATGAGCACACAGACCACCGCATGGTCGCTGAAGGCCATCTCTTCGTTTACCGTCGGCGAGAAGAAGGGCCCGTTGTCGTTTGATTATTCCTGGAATGGCAAGCGTGTGTCCGCCACTACCGAACTTCCTTACGCTACGGTGACGCTGGCAGACTCAAAAGGTACGCTGCAGGTCGACAACCGCAGCGGCGGACCCCTCTTTGTGCGCGTGATTCAGCAGGGTGTACCCGCCCGCGGTGCAGAGACCGACGCTGACAACAACCTCTCGATGATGATCAGTTACACTGACCTGAAGGGCAACGACCTTGACCCCTCCCGGCTTGAACAAGGCCAGCAGTTCATCGCGGCTGTTGCCGTCACCAACCCGGGCGTCCGCGGGAATTTGCAAAACCTGGCCCTCACGCAAATCTTCCCGTCAGGATGGGAAATCAACAACCTGCGACTGACCGGTGATGAAGCCTCAATGGGTGGCGACAAGGCGGACTATACAGACATCCGCGATGATCGTGTTTACATGTACTTCGGTCTGAACCGCGGACAGCGGAAAGTCTTCAAGGTCTCATTGACGGCAACATATGCCGGCACTTACTATCTGCCCGCCGTGAGTTGTGAGGCGATGTACGATCACAGTGTGTATGTCCGGCGGAAGGGCATGGTGACGGAAGTAGTCAAACCAACGGTGAACTGATATGTTCTCGCTCTTTGGGAAGTCCAAACCTGTGCGGTCCACGGACCTCGTCTGGAGAAGCCGGGCGGTGACCATGAAGGGCCTGTCCACCGAGGCGCTCAAGGCGGTTGCAGCGGGCCGGCGTGTGGTGATGGCCGTTTGGTTTGATGACCGACGCACCGAGTTGCAGCATTTCTTCGATACGAACGCGGTGCCATCAGGGGAGATTGCCGACTGGCAGCCCGACGATGACAAGCGGATCTGGCTGGCCGATGCGTCGAAGCTGATGACCTATCACACTTTTTTCTCTGCGCATCCAGCCGGCATCACGGTGATACTCGACGGGCACTACCCGCTCACGGCGCCGGAAGATAAATTGCTGGAAGCATTGTCGAAGGTGCAGGCAATCCAATGGCCGGTGCCGGTTGGCGTCTCTCTGGACGAGCCATTGATTCACCATTTTGCCGGTGACAAACTTCTGGTACTGCTGGAGCGCCTGGGCCTGGGTCCTGAGGAACGCCTGGAGCACGCCATGATCACCAAATCGATCGAGCGCGCCCGTGAGAAACTGTCAGAAACAGTGCGCCGTGAAATAACGACTCACGGTGAAGCCGAGTGGTACCGACTGAATGCGCCTGTAAAATACTCTTAGCGATTTTAACCAAACCCAAAACCTATGAGATTCCTGTTGATGGTTTTCTTTTGTTTTTTCCAGATGCTGGCTCAGGCACAGACCGCAGAACAAACTGTCGACAGACTTTCCCGGGTGAAGTTCGACTGGCTGGTCCGGCAACAGATGGATTCTCTTCTCAGCCTGCTTGACGAAGGGGCTACGTATGTTCACTCCAATGGCTGGGTGCAAACGCGGCAGGATATTGTAGACGACTTCCGCAGTGGCAAATTGCGATATGAGTCGGTGACCGTGAAGGAGAGCAATGTTCATGTGCACGACCGCACTGCCGTGGTAGTGGGTCTCGCCACATTCGCCGGTGTGATGGGAGGCAATGCATTCAGGATGGACCTGCGGTACACGGAAGTGTACGTGCGGTTGAGCCAACGCTGGAAGTTGGTGTCGCGTCACGCGAGCAGGATGCCCTGATGCGAAGGAAGCTCGTCTACACAACCGTTGTTTTGTGCGGCTTGCTGGCAGGCTATTGGCTGTTGGCGTTGCCGTCGGTTCTCTTTCAGGATTCTTACTCCACATTGCTGCTCGACCGGGACGGCAATCTGTTGTCGGCTTCCATTGCCATGGATGGCCAGTGGCGTTTTCCGGAGGTGAGCAATGTTCCCGACCGCTACAAACAAGCCGTGGTATTGTTCGAAGACAAGCGTTTCGATTCGCATCCAGGTGTGGACTTGCTGGCGTTGGGGCGGGCTTTTAAAGAGAACATCACCGAGGGCCGTGTGAAGAGCGGTGCCTCCACCTTGTCGATGCAGGTGATCCGGCTGCACAGGCGCAATCCACCGCGCACACTATGGCAGAAGGCCGTGGAGATCTTTCTGGCCACCAGACTCGAATGGCGGTATTCAAAAGATGAAATACTTGCGCTGTATGCATCGCATGCACCTTTTGGCGGCAACGTCGTGGGCCTCGATGCCGCCTGCTGGCGCTACTTCAACCACGCGGCGGTGAATATCACGTGGGCGGAGGCTGCCCTGCTTGCTGTGTTGCCCAACAATCCTTCATTGATGCATCCTGGCCGATCCAGGGAGCGACTGACGGTGCGCAGGAACCAGTTGCTGCAACGACTGCATGCCGCAGGACATCTGGACGCGCAGACACTGACATTGGCAGTGGCAGAACCCATTCCAATGGAGCCATCGCCCGTTCCCCAATGGGCCCATCACCTGCTGGCGTATGCCGGGCGGCAGGGCCTGGCCCAGCAAAGACTCACCACCACACTCGACATCAACCTGCAGGAATTGGTGGAGCAAAAACTGGAGGGCTACCGCAAGCAACTTGAGGCAAACCAGATTCACAACGCGGCGGTGGTTATTGCATCCGTGCAAGGAGGCGAGGTGCTCGCCTATGCCGGTAATGTGCGGGCAGGCCGTGCGCACCAGGAAGACGTGGATGTCATCCAGGCACCAAGGAGTACAGGCAGTATCCTTAAGCCTTTTCTCTTCGCAGCATTGGCAGAGGAGGGCAAATTGATTCCGCAGACGCTGATGCCGGATGTGCCGACATACATCGCCGGCTTTGCACCGAAAAACTTTTCGCGACAGTTTGACGGCGCCGTACCTGCAGGTGAGGCGTTGATCCGCTCGCTCAACGTGCCTGCTGTGCACGAATTGCGGCAGTACCGCTATGAAAAATTCCATGCGCTCCTGCAGCGCCTCGGCATGACGACCCTCCATCGCCCTCCGGATCACTACGGTCTTTCCCTTGTGCTGGGTGGTGCAGAGGGTACCCTGTGGGATATTACAGGAATGTACGCTTCAATGGCCCGGATGCTGGAGTCTTATCGCGCAGGGATGTATGACGCAGCAGCCGTGCATCCGCTGCGTTTTTTGAAAGAGGATCAGATCAAGGACCGGCAGGATGGCGAGCCCTTGTTCTCCGCTGCCACCCTTTGGCAGACCATGGAAGTGCTCCGTGAATTGAATCGCCCCGGAGAGGCCACGGGCTGGAGACATTTCAGCAGCAGCCGTACGGTAGCGTGGAAGACGGGTACGAGTTTTGGATTCAGGGATGGCTGGGCGGTGGGTGTCACGCCGGACTATGTCGTGGGCGTCTGGACCGGAAATGCTGATGGTGAAGGGCGACCTGGATTGACGGGTACAGAGACAGCCGCACCATTGATGCTCGACCTTTTCTCCGCACTACCTGCGGGCAGGTGGTTCACCAAACCGGTTGGTGACCTCGTTGAAATAACTGTCTGTGCCGCAAGTGGTTTTCGTGCGACCGAACTGTGTTCGCAGACACGCGTCGTGGAAGTGGGTGTGGCGGCCCGCACCTTGCCCTCCTGCACCTACCACCACCGGGTTCATTTGTCGATGGACAGGAAGCACCGCGTGCACCGTTCCTGTGAAGCCAATCCAATCGAACAAATCTGGTTTACGCTGCCTCCGCTGATGGAGTACTATTACAGACAGCAGCACACGGACTATCAATCGTTGCCACCCTATCGACGCGATTGTGAGGATCCACTGGCGTTGCCGATGCTGGAATTGATTTATCCCAAACCCATGTCGGTGGTGGTGATACCGCGCAATCTCGACGGAAGCCAGAGCGCTATACTCGCCGAGGCCGCTCACCGGACGGCGGGCAGTGTGATTTACTGGCACATGGACGGGCAATACCTGGGCGAGACCAGGCGCAGGCATCAATTGGTTCTGTCGCCTGCACCCGGTGAACACCGCCTGACCATTCTGGACGACCAGGGTCATACCCTGAGTCGGACGTTCCGGGTGGAGGCTGCGCGCTGACATTTCATGCTGACTGAATTTTCTCTATCTTTCCAGAGCTATTTTTTAAGCTCGGATTGATTTTTTTAACCTTAATGGTAACCCCCTATGACTGTACAACGCCTGTTGCGCGCGGGTCTGCTGCTGTTGCTGTCGACGGCCGCTCCTGCAATTCTTGCTGAACGTCCCGCCACGCCGCCGGGTTACGTCGTCATCGGTGCCTTTGCCAGTGAGCAGAATGCTGAACACTTCACGGCAAGTGCCAGGGACCTGAAGTACGAGGCGAAGTATGAGATCAATCCGGCGCGCAAACTTTTCTACGTGTACGTCCTTCAGACGCAAGACATCCGCGCTGCCATCGTCCAGGCAATGAAATTGCAGAAGGATTCACCGTGGCATGACACGTGGGTGTTCATCGGCTATCTCGGCGCTGCGGGATCGGGCAGCGACATTGATCCGCTCAGTGGGCAGCAGAAGCCGGTAGTTGAAAAGAAGGAGGAACCGGTGGCGGTCGTTCAGGAGCAAATCCCTGTTCAGCCTGTAGTGCAGGAGTCGCCTCCTGTGGTGCAGGAAGAAAAGCAACCGGAGGTACAGGTCAACAAGGACCCCGTGACAGAGACGCCGTCGCAACCATTCTCCATTGTGCCTGCGACCCGGCTGGACGGAGATGCCACGGATGTTCCCGGCGGCAAGGGTTTCTATTTCAAAGTGTATTCCGGCAAGGGCCAGGAGTTGAAGGGCGAAGTGGAGATGGTGGATGCGGACAAGGTCAAAAAGTTCCGCGACTATGACGCCAACAAGCGGGTGTCGGTGGCGCCAATCAACAAGTCAGGAAATCTTCACCTGGTGGCCAATGCCTTTGGTTACCGAAAGCAGCAGATTGAGATCAATTACAACGCGCCATTGACCACGGAGGGTGTGAAGGAGGAGAATGGAGTGGTGGTGGTGCCCTTTGAAATGGTGCGGTTGAAGAAAGGTGACATCGCTATTCTGTACAACGTTTTATTTTACAAGGATGCAGCCATCATGCGACCGGACTCCAAATACGAAGTGACGACCTTGTTGGACATGATGAATGAAAATCCGCAGTACCGCATCATGCTTCACGGGCACACGAACGGAAATTCAATGGGTACGATCATTGAGATGGGCGACGACAAGAATTTCTTTTCGCTGACCAATTCGAAAGAAGGCTATGGGTCCTCGAAAAAGTTGTCGGAGGAGCGCGCGTTGGTGATCAAGGAATTCCTGGTTGCCAATGGTGTGGATGCCAACAGAATTGAAGTGACGGCCTGGGGAGGAAAGAAGCCCATTCACGACAAGAAGAGTAACCGGGCCCATGAGAATGTACGCGTAGAGGTGGAGATTCTTCAGGACTGATCGCACGTGTGTGTGCCTTAAGTATTGACAAACGCATAGCTATGAAGATAAAGTTACTTGGGTTCCTGCTTGCGCTGATGGTTTCGACTTCCTGGGCGCAGCAGACACAGCGGTATTACGTGGTGGTCGGCGCCTTTGCGGTCCGGCAGAATGCCGATCGCTTTGTCAGCATGACGAACGTAAAGGATCATCCTGCTGTGTCGGCATTCAACGCGAACAGAAATCTCTATTACGTGTTTGTGTTGTCGAGTGCCAATCGCCAGGAGGCCTATAACCTGATGATCAAATTGCGGGTGGAGACAGAACACAAAAAGGCCTGGGTGTTTGCCGGTTCATTGGGAGATGCACCCCCGGTGAAGGAGCCGCAGCCTCAACCCGTGGTTGAAGACAAGAAGCCCGTGGTTGTGGAAGAGAAGCCTGCAGTAGTCGAACCAAAGCCCGAAGAGATCAAACCTGTAGTAGAGGAGAAGCCGGTGGTGCAGGTTGAGCCCAGACGCGATTCTGTCGCGGTGGTGAAGAAACCGGCCGGAAAAGCTTTCCGCTTCCGGTTCCTCAACGGAGCCGGCAATGAAGTGCCCGGAGAGATACAAATCCAGGAATCTCCCAAGGACGCCCAGTACCAGGCCTTCAAGGCGAATGAAGTGGTGTACCTGCCCGCTCCCCGCAATGAACGGGGCGCGTACCTCATCACTGTGGTGGCTCCTGGTTACAAACAGAAATCAGTCAACATCGACTACAAAGACCCAAGCCCCAGTTCTGCCGGCGTCGGTCCGGAGCAGGAATTCATCATACCATTTGATCTGGAGCCGGCCAGCGTGGGAGACTACATTGAGTTTAACCATGTGGGATTCTTCAAGGCGTCCTCCATCCTGACACCAGAAAGTCAGCCGGAACTGGATGGCCTCATCAACCTGATGAAAGAGAATCCCAACTACCGGATCGTGATCCACGCCCATTGCAATGGCAAAAACACCCGCGACATCACCATCATGGGCGGCAGTCAGAACTATTTCGGACTCGATCCATCCAATGAGAAACGGCAGAAGGCTACCGCCAAAGACCTGACCATGTTCAGGGCCATTACGGTAAAATCTTATTTCATGACACAGGGCATCACAGAGAGCCGCATGAAGGTGGTTGCCGAAGGGGGCAACGCAATGATCTATCCCGTCACCAGCACGGTGTCTGGCAGAAATGACCGGATAGAGATTGAGGTGAAGAAAAAATAGGACCGGTCAACGCTCCCTGGCGCGGGACAGGGCACCCGGACCCGGATTGGCGACGGGCAACGGAATTCCTATCTTAGGGCCAAGTTCCCATCCCATGAAACCGGTAACAAGAAGAGTCCTGCTGATTGCGGGCATGATCGCATTGTTGGCAGGTGGCTGGTACTACTTCAGTGCCGGCACCACCACGGAACCCGATCCTCGGGTGCTGATGGACTTTGTCTCGGACTATCCGCAAAGTGAGATTGGTCCGCGAGAATCGTTCAAAATCACTTTTGCCCAGCCGGTTCCTGCCGCCGCTCAGGCAACCAACGATTTCCTTTCATTTAGTCCCTCAGCCGAGGTGAATGCTCAATGGCTGGATGACAAGACGCTGCAATACACGCCCCTCAGCAGCTGGCAAATGGGTACGACCTATCAGCTGGGTCTCAACTTGAATTCACTGTTTGACGACGTTCCTCCGCAGTTCGCCACCGTTCCTTTGACGCTCAGGATCAAACCACAGCTTATCAAGGTAGACGTGAACCCTTTGGAGAAGACCGGCCAGAGTTCGATGCGTCAGTTGTCAGGGACACTCACAACTTCGGAAGCGGCCGACAGCGTTTTGGTAAACCAGGTACTCAAAGCAACCTTGGGTGAGCAGCCGCTGAAGGTGACCTGGCAACACGATGCTGATGGCCTCCGCCATCGCTTCCGGACGATGGTGACGGTGAACAGCAGGAAGGGCAAGGTGGTGCTGGCCATCGATGGCAAACCTATTCAGTCTTCGGAGGAAGAGTTGATTGATGTGGAGTTACCCACCTTGCGCGATGCACAGGCTGGTCAGACTGCCTTGAAGGTGGTGGTTGAACCCAGGCCTGAACCTTTGCCGGTGGTGGAAGAAAAAACCGTGGAGCAACCTTTGGCCAGAAATGAAGAGGAGCCTGCTCCCGTGGTACCGCAGCCAGTGGTGGTTCAACCGCATAAGGATTCTGTGGCGACCCGTCCTGCTGTCGAGGTGAAGAAGCCCGCGGGCAAACCTTTCCGTTTCCGGTTGCTCAACAACAACGGACACGAGGTAGCGGGCATGGTGGAGCTGCAGGAATCCACCAAAGACAAGCAATACCAGGCATTCACTGCCAACCACCTCGTGTATGTGCCCGCACCGCGCAATGGCCAGGGCGTGTACGTGGTGTCTGT
>JAIBBB010000339.1 GCA_019694905.1 Cyclobacteriaceae bacterium | reverse complement strand
ATCCTTGGACACGGTCTGCCCCAGGCAGAACTTGGTTGGAGCAACGCGCTGACTTACAAGAGCTGGGATTTCAATGTGTTCTTCCGCAGCAGCCTTGGCCACAGCCTGGTGAACTCTTGGAGAGCGTTCTATGAGCCTATTGTGCCTGGTCAGATCAACTCGTACAACCGTGTTGACACCAAGTACTCTCGCAGTGATATCAAGGATGCTCAATTCTCCAGCTACTATGTGGAGAAGGCAAACTTCCTGAAGTTGGATAACGCAACACTGGGTTATAACTTCAAAGTGAACCCGTCTTCCGGCATCTCCCGTCTGCGTCTCTATGTTTCTGGTAACAACCTCTTTGTTATCACCAACTACACAGGTGTGGATCCTGAAGCACGTCTGGAGGACAAAGCATCTTCCGACAACGGCGGATTTACTTCGTCAACAGCAAACCCGCTCGCACCTGGTATCGATCGCCGAAGCAACTACTTCCGCGCGAGAACCTTCACTTTTGGTGTGAACCTCACCTTCTAATCTGAAAAATAACGGACATGAAAAGAATAAATTTGAAACTTTCGGCATTGTTCAGCGCCGCCCTGTTGGTTGGTAGCTGTACCAATCTCGACGAGAAGCTCAATGATACCTGGACGGATGCCAACTTCGGCAAAGGCCAGGAACTTGACGCCTTGTTGCTGGCTCCGTATTCGAACCTGTTTGGCTTCTTTGGCCATAACGGTTACTTCACGCTTCAGGAAGTTACTACTGACGAAGCAATGATCCCTCAGCGTGGTGGTGACTGGTACGATGGCGGTCAGCCCGCTGGTATGCACACTCACTCATATGCTCCTAACTATGATGCAGTGAACAACCTGTGGACGGCTGCTTACGCTGGTGTCAGCGCATGTAACCGACTGCTCGCAAACCCTGCTGTCACCGATGCGGCTGCCATTGCCGAGTTGAAAGCTGTTCGCGCATTCTACTACTGGGTGCTGATGGACAACTTTGGTCGCGTGCCTGTAACAACCAAGTTGGGTGAAGCCAAGCCCCAGAGCAGCCGTGCTGAAGTGTTCGCATTCATCGAAAGTGAATTGCTCTCTACGCTGGAGCCACTCAAAGACGTGAAGACCAACTATGCACACATGACCGTGTACACCGTACACGCACTTTTGGCAAAGTTGTACCTCAACGCCGGCGTATATACAGGTACTACCCAATACACCAAAGCTGCTGAACAGGCAGATGCAGTGTTGGCTGGTCCTTTCGAACTTGAAGCCAAGTACTTCGATGTGTTCAAGGCGACCAACAATGGTTCAAAAGAGCATATCTGGGTAGTTCCCTACGACAGAAGCTTCGGTACAGGCTTTAACCTGGCGCAGATGACCCTGCACTATGGTAGCCAGGATACCTACAAGCTCACTGCACAGCCCTGGAACGGCTACTGCTCGCTTGAGGAATTCTACAATAGCTACGACGACGCTGACGCTCGCAAGAAGAACAACTTCGTTGTAGGTACTCAGTATAAGTATGGTACCACCGATCCTGTGACCGATGGTAGTGCTGAAGCCAATGACCCCGATGGAGCTATACTGAATTTCACTCCTACTGTGAATGAGTTGGCCCCTAACGCACTCCGTCAGGCAGGCGCCCGTATCGGTAAGTATGAGTTTGCGATCGGCTCACAGCCTGATCTGGATAACGATTTTCCGATCTTCCGCCTTGGCGATATCCTCCTGGTGAAAGCTGAAGCTTCGTTCCGTGCCGGCGGCAGCTGGAACAATACGGACGCTACAGGCCTTCTCTATCTCAACAAGATTCGCAACCGCGCCGGTCTTCCTGATGTGAATTCCGTTACTGAGGATGAATTCCTCGCAGAACGCGGCCGCGAAGTGTTTGCTGAAGCCTGGAGAAGAAATGACCTCATCCGCTTTGGTAAATATGGTCAACCCTGGTTTGGAAAGAATGCAAGCGACAACGCAGATGGACACCTCAACGTGTTCCCTATTCCGATCGCGCAGATCACCGCTACCAGTGGTACACCTACTGCACTCACTCAGAACCCTGGTTATCCCAACTAATCAGGTCTGATTCTTAAGAAAAGAAAGCAAGCCTCACCGCTTGCTTTCTTTTTTTGTTTAAGAAAGCCGGTGCAATTTTGCAGTGTATGAAGCATTTCCTCGTCCGCCTTGGCTGGATTCTTGCGCTGTACGGATGCAGCAATTCCCATCAGGAGCAAACTGCCGGGTTGCGTTTTACACTTCTTCCCGCTTCTCATACCGGCATCGACTTTGTCAATCAGGTCGACTATACTGAATCGTTTAACGTCTATACTTACCGCAACTTCTACAACGGCGGCGGAGTAGGCCTCGCTGACTTCAACAACGATGGGCTCACAGATATCTATTTCTGTGGCAACCTGGTCAACAATAAACTCTACATTAACAAGGGTAACCTGAGTTTCGAAGAGATTGCCGGCCGCGCAGGAGTGGCCTGCCCCGACGTATGGTCTACAGGCGTGAGCCTGGTCGATATCAACGGCGACGGTTGGACTGACATATACGTCTGCAAGTCTGGTTCCCCCGATGGCACCAGACGATTCAATGAACTCTTCATTAACAATCACGACCTGACCTTTACTGAGAAGGCACATGAGTACGGCCTCGATATCACGGGCCTGTCAACCCACGCGGCCTTTTTCGACTATGACCAGGACGGCGACCTGGATTGCTACCTGCTCACCAATTCAATCAAGTCGGTAGGCAACTTCGATCTCGTTAAGGACCAACGCAAGGTGCCGGACCCTGCCGGCGGAGGCAATAAACTGCTGCGGAATGACAATGGACATTTTTCCGACGTCAGCACAGCAGCGGGTATCTACACCAGTCACATCGGATTTGGTCTGGGTGTAGCTATTGCAGATATCAATCAGGACAACTGGCCTGATATCTATGTGTCTAATGACTTTTTTGAAAGAGACTACCTCTATATCAATAAGGCAGATGGCACATTTGCAGAAGTGGGCGATACATATTTTAGCAGCATGAGCATGGGGTCTATGGGAGCTGACATAGCAGACATTGATAACAATGGCTACCCTGACATCTTTGTAACGGAAATGCTGCCCCGTGACAACCGACGGCTGAAAACGAAGGCTTCCTTCGATAATTGGAACAAGTACCAGCTCAATCTGAGCGCAGGATATTTCCACCAGTTTCCTCGCAATGTGCTTCAGGTAAATAATGGTGATGGCACTTTTAGTGAGGCAGGGCGCCTTGCCGGCGTCGAGGCAACAGACTGGAGCTGGGGTGCGCTGATGTTTGATATGGACAACGATGGACAAAAGGACATCTTCGTAGCCAATGCCATCTATAAAGACCTGCTTGATCAGGACTACATCAACTACCTCGCCGACCCGGCTACGATCAGGGGAATTCTGTCACGGGAGAAGGCGGTGCTTAATAAACTGATTGATAATATCCCTTCGGAACCTTTACCCAACTACGCCTTCAGGAACAAAGGGAAACTTGAGTTTGAGAACAGGTCAGCGGATTGGGGTCTTGGGGATGCAGGTTTCAGCAACGGGAGTGCGTATGGGGATCTGGACAATGACGGAGACCTTGATCTGGTGGTGAACAATGTGAACATGCCGAGTTTTGTGTACCGGAATGAGAGTTCAGGACAGCAGCACACACACT
>JAIBBB010000338.1 GCA_019694905.1 Cyclobacteriaceae bacterium | reverse complement strand
CCGGGCATCTTCAGTGTCTCGGTGGCGTCGAAGGATTTCAGTTTCTTTCCGAAGGCCGGCGGGTGCTCGATCATGGCGATGAGCATACCTTCATGGTGCTGGTCGATGGAGAAGAGCGGCTGGCCAGTAACGATTTTCTGGCCTTCCACATTTTTAACGGAGCCTCGCACAATGTTGAAACCCCTGACATCTTTCAGCTTGACTCCTTTGGGAATCGGGTTGGCGGCAGCCTTCGATGCGAAGTCGCCGTACTTTCCGGACTTGCCACTTTTCTCGTGGTACAACACGCCCGCTTTGGTTGTGACTTCTTCTACGGGTACACCCCAGGTTGCTGCGGCAGCGTCTCTCAGCATCTGCCGGGCGGCGGCGCCGGCTTCGCGCAGCGGCTTCCAGTACATCCTGACGGAGTTGCTGCCGCCGGTGAACTGCGGACCCAGCTTCACGTTGTCGTGCGGACCCATCTCCACGATCACCTGCTGCCAGTTCACATCCAGTTCTTCGGCAACGATCATCGGCAGTGAGGTCATCACGTTCTGCCCGAATTCAGGATTGGGGTTGAGGATTTTGATGAGATTGTCGGGTGTGATTTTTATGTAACCCGTAATTTCATTCCACTGCTCCGGGGCGTCGGCGCCGAGTGCACCCGGAATGTATTTGGCAAGGCCACTGTAGCTGATCATGAGTCCGCCGCCGGCTAGCAGCGAGGACTTCAGAAAAGATCGGCGGGTCTGTGAGGTTGTTGACTGTTCCATTGTTAGTTGTTTAAACGATGGTAGTTGGATCCGATTATTTCTGTGATGACGCTGACTTGATGGCGTCTTTGATGCGCACGTAAGTGCCGCAGCGGCAGATGTTGCCCGACATGGCGCTCTCAATTTGTGAGTCAGTCGGATTGGGGTTGCTGTTGAGCAGAGCGGCGGCCTGCATGATCTGGCCTGTCTGGCAGTAGCCGCACTGGGCGACGTCGTGCTCCAGCCAGGCTTTTTGTACGGGGTGGTCGCCGTTGGTGGAGAGGCCCTCGATGGTGGTGATTTTTTTGTTGCCCACCGCCGACACCGGCACAGAGCAGGAGCGGACGGCGGTGCCTTCCAGGTGAATGGTGCAGGCCCCGCACTGGGCCACGCCACAGCCGTACTTGGTTCCGACGAGGTGCAGGTGTTCACGCAGCACCCACAGCACAGGGGTCTTGGGATCTACGTCCACCACCGCTGTTTTGCCATTGACGTTCAGGTTGATAGTTGCCATCGCTATGCAGGTTTTGGTGAAAATTACGAAGATGGAGGGTATTTACATAGGGCACGGGCACGCGCCTGGAGGCGCGCGCAAACCCTGGAGGCGCGCGCCATCGCGCGCGAATGGTGGAATGCTCTTACCTAACTTGAATCGCCGGCAACAACTAAATTCGTATCATTACTGGAAGTCTATGCGCTATGTCGATGTGGTTGGCCAAAGTTCGTTCTACGCCTTCGGGCTGCTGATCATCTTTTTTGCTACCACACACGCGCCTGGAGATGCGCTCGAATGGGTGCCGTTGCGATTGGTGTGGGCCGAATTGTTGCTGGGTCCGTGGCAACTGGTGAGCGCCGTCGTGGCGTGGCGTTCGCGCAAGCAAGGACGGGCATTTTATGTCGCGTATGCAGCGGTCGCAGTGGGGTGGTGTGTGATGTTGTGGATACTGAATTCCATGAATGTATTTGCGACCACTTCGGGTACCACCGACAAGTTGCTGCTGGTGGTGGGGCCGTGGTTGATCGCGACAGTGTATTACGGGTGGACGTGGCGGAGGGTGGACTAAAAATATGTTGAGGTTGCGCACGCGCTAGGGAGCGCGTTAATGGGTGGTGGTAAAGATGGGTTGCGCACGCGCCTGGAGGCGCGCGCGAACGCGCGCGAATAGGTGTTATAAAAGCAATTGAATCAAATATGAAATTGATCATTACAGGTACGACGGGGATGGTAGGTGAGGGCGTGTTGCTGACTTGTCTGGCGCATCCACGTGTGGAAGCAGTGTTGAGCGTAAGCCGGCGGCCGGTGGGCATCGTGCATCCCAGGCTGAGTGAATACCTGGTGGCGGACTTCACGGCCTTGAAGCCTGGCGATCCGAAGCTGGCGGGCTACGATGCGTGCCTGTATTGTGCGGGCGTGAGCAGCATCGGCTTGAAGGAGGACGAGTTCACGCGGCTGACGTATGATACCGTGATGGGTTTTGCGAAAGCGTTGAGTCCGCAGGCGGCGATGTCGCTGGTGTACGTGAGTGGCGCTGGCACCGACGGCACAGAGAAGGGGCGCACGATGTGGGCGCGGGTGAAGGGACGCACAGAAAATGATTTGATGAAGTTGCCGTTCAGGCAAGTGTTCGCCTTCCGCCCCGGCTTCATGCAGGCCGTCCCCGGCCAGCAGCGGCTATTGAAACTCTATAAATATATGGCGTGGCTGGCCTCGGTGATGAAGGTGGTGACGCCGCGCTGGATCAACACGCTGGAGCAGGTGGGGAATGCGATGGTGGAGGCCTGCGAGCAGGGGTATGAGAAGAGGGTGGTGGAGGTGAAGGATATTACGGCGTTGGCGCGGAGAGCGGAAAAATTGCAGGGGTAACCCTCAATTGAGGCTCCTGTATTCAACCGGTGTAGTACCTGTCTTTTGTTTGAACAGACGGCTAAAGTGTTGTGGATACTTGAAGCCCAACTCATAGCTTATTTCACTGATGGACTTCTCCATGTCAAAGATCCGGGCTTTGGCGAGATCAATCACTTTGGCTTGGATATACTCCAGTGCAGAAATGCCTGTTTCTTTTTTGATCAGATCGCCGAAGTAATTGGCTGACAGGTGCAGCTCTTCGGCGCAATAAGACACCGTTGGCAAGCCAATGCTTTTGGGCTTGTCGGAAGAGTAGTAATTGTTCAGGAGGCTTTCAAATCTCTCCAGGATTCCTTTATTGACATGTTCTCTGGTAATGAACTGCCGGTCGTAAAAGCGGGTGGAATAATTCAGGAGCACCTGCAGATGAGAAATTACCAGCGTTTTGGTATGCTTGTCCATGTTTTGCTGCAGCTCATCCTCAATGGTACTGAACAAGTGAAGGATCATCTCCACTTCTTTCTTTGAAAGATGCAACGCTTCGTTGATGGAATAAGAGAAAAAGTTGTAGTCCGTGAGGATATTGCTCAGGGCTGTGCCTCTCAGAAAGTCCGGGTGGAATAGCAGTACTTTTCCCTTTGGTTTAACTCCGGGCAGATAGTTCTCTACTGTGAGTATTTGTCCAGGTGCAACGAATATCAGACTTTTTTCCTGGTAGTCATAGGGTTCTTTGCCATAGCGCAAATCGCCGCATTTGGTTTCTTTCAGGAAGATGCAATAGAACCCAAAGTTGTAGGAGGCGGGCTCAAGAAGCTTCAGGTTTTTATAGTCCAGAATAGTAATTAATGGGTGCAAAGTTTCTGCTCCCCTGAGCTGGCTGTATTCACCCACACTCTTGATTTTGTGTATTTGCATGCCTCTCTGGTTGACTGTTCAAAAGTAGGCAATTGCGGACCTCATTTCGTTTTGGGCGGGCAAATTCAGTAAAACTGGTAGGGAAAGCAGTAATCTGTATTACCATCCGTCCGATTGCATGGGGGACATTTGTGATCAAATACTCGATTAATATGAAGGTAAGAAAACTGGGTAAAAGTGGGTTGGA
>JAIBBB010000337.1 GCA_019694905.1 Cyclobacteriaceae bacterium | reverse complement strand
TGATTGGCTACAAGGATAACTACTATGCATGGAGCTACCAGATCGCCAACAATATCATGGGGCTTCTGAGGGTTGCCGTGCCCCTGCTTCTTTTTGCGTGGTGGGTGTTGCCCGAACGATCAGAGAAACTTGGACTCAATGCCCATCACCTCGACCTGAAACCATACAGCATCCTTTTGCTGTTGGTACTGCCACTCGTTATCATCGCTTCCTTTGAGCCAGGGTTCGCCCGTTATTACCCGGTCTATCAGCAGCACGCGCCGGTTCAGCAGGACTACCCGGCCTGGGTGCCCATGGTGCTGTATGAAATCGGCTACGGACTGGATTTTGTGGATGTAGAGTTGATGTTCCGCGGATTCTTTGTCATTGGCATGGGATCAGTCATAGGGCGTCACGCCATACTCCCGATGGCTGTTTTGTATTGCTCCCTGCACTTTGGCAAGCCTGTTGGCGAAGCCATCAGTTCAATTTTCGGCGGCTACCTGCTCGGCCTCATTGCGTACTACACCCGCAATATCTGGGGCGGCATCATGGTCCACATAGGACTTGCGTGGATGATGGAAACAGTAGCGTGGATCCAGCGTGCTGCCACCTGACCCCGGGGTCATCACTGTGCCAACGTGGCGATCAGTTGATCCGTTCTAATGGTGGTTGCGCACTTGAAATGTCCCTGAGGACAAGCGCGTTTGCCGTGGAGTCCGCAAGGCCGGCAACTGAGTTTCTCTGTGGTCTCTACTATAAACGACTGTTCAGACAAGGGCCCGAAACCGAACGCTGGTACAGTGCTGCAGAAGACTGCCGTGACCGGTGCATTCAGCGCTGAAGCCAGGTGCATGGGGCCAGAGTCGTTGACATAGTTCATCACTGCTCCACCCATGACAGCGGCTGATTCCAGCAGGCTGAGTTCACCTGCCAACACCTTGACGTGATCCCGACCACATTGTTGTGCGATTGACTGACACAGCTCAATATCGCCCGGACCACCCAACAGCAAGACCTGCAAATGCAACGGAATGGCCTTTGCGAGTGAAATCCACTGGGCCTCAGGCAGCTGTTTGGTCATCCACACAGAGGCGGGTGACAGCGTGACGAAACTGCCGGTAGACACTTTTGCAGCCTTGTCACGTTGCTTTTCTGTGGGATAGAGCCGGGGCTTTCCTGCCGTCTCTGTTCCAGTCAATGACGCAATGAGTCGATGGTTGCGCTCCACCTCATGAAGGGAACCAATCGAATGGGGTACGCGAACCGAAAAAATCAAAGACATCGGGTTTTGCGAAAAGCCAATTGTGTGCCTCGCACCAGAAAGTGCCGTAATGAGACCGGTGCGAAAGAACCGTTGCACGTTCACCACCACATCATACTTTTCTCTGCGCAGGCGTTGAACCATCGTCCAGATGCCATGTAGCTTTCTCCTCTTGTTCAGCACCAGTACATGCCGCAGGATGGGATGCCCCAGCAGCAGTCCTTCATTGCCGTTGCGAACCATGAAATCAATCTTGGCATCAGGAAATCGGGCATGAAGTGATTCGATCAGGGCGGTGGCCAGCACCACGTCACCAAGAAAGGCCGTTTGAATGACAAGAAGCTTTCGCGGATTCAACGGGGATAGGTTTTTTGGTAGTGCTCCAGAGCCGTACGTATCAATTGCATCGCCGTGTCCTTGCCCTGAAAATCGGGTACTGTCACAACTTTGTTTTCGAGCCTCTTGTAGGTTTCAAAAAACTCCTTCAACTCGAGTTTGAAATGAGTCGGCAGTGCCTCAATCGTCTGGATATGGCTCACGCTCATATCATTCACAGCTACTGCAATGATCTTCTCATCTTCAAGTCCCTGGTCAATCATTCGCATTACACCGATCACGTGAGCCGCCACCAGTGCTCCGGGTTGAATGGCTACCTGCGAGAGTATCATGATGTCAAGCGGATCACCGTCGGCACCCAGGGACTGGGGAATGAATCCGTAGTTGGCAGGATAGTAGACACTCGAGTACAAAACACGATCCAATTTCAGCAGCCCACTCTCCTTATCCACCTCATACTTGGCCCGCATACCGGTGGAAATCTCAATGATTCCATTCACCCACTCGGGGGGCCGGGTACCGGGTGAAACTTCGTGCCAGGGATGGAGGATCATATAAGTGATAAGGCTCTACGACACGTTAGGAATGCTTGGAACGCTTGGGATAGTCAAAAAACTCCAGCGACCCACAGGCTTCACTGGCTTTCTTCCAATGTTTGAGATCGAGTTCTGCCGCAACCACTCCGCAAGTGGGTATGTTCTCAATATCCTCATCAAGAAGCTGGTTGACGAAATCGGTGAGACCGGGATTGTGGCCAAAGATCATGACAGACCGGTACTTGTCGTCCAGCGACTGGACGACTTCCATCAAGGTGCGCCGACCTGCGTGATACAGGCGGGCATCTGTATGTATTGCCGTTGCCGGCATGCCCAAACCAGCGGCAATCATTTTGCACGTCTCGAGCGCACGCACCGCCGGGCTTGACAACAGAAGCCCGGGTGCAGCATCGCGTTCCTTCAATCGCCTGGCCATTTTGGGAGCATCTTTCAGGCCGCGCTCGTTCAGGGGCCGGTCGCGGTCATCCAGACCCGGGTTGTCCCAGCTCGACTTCGCATGCCGTACCAGATAAAGCGTTTTCACTGTCACCAAAGATACAATGCGAAAGCCTCACCCTCAACACTTCTGGTTATCTTCGCACCGTGGAAAAGAGACCTCTTCGGAAGCGCATTAAATACTTCGCCCTCTACTGGTTTGTACGGTTTTTGCTGGCTTTTTCCAATGCCCTCCCACGCCGGTGGTGGCTCGCATTCTGCGGATTCCTCGGCAAGATTGCCTATGCCACCTCTCCCCCAACCCGTGAGCGTGTGATCCGCCACCTGGGCCTGGCATATGCCGGCGAACTCAGCACCCGTCAGATCGTGGACCTCGCACGGCGCGTCTTTGTCATGCTGGGAAAGAATGCCGGCGATATCTTCCGTTCCTCACAAGTGCGCTCCCGTGCCCAGCTCGACAAGTTTCTCGTTACACACGGCTACGAGCACTTCGAAGCGGCCAACGCCAAAGGCAAGGGAGTCATCTTTCTGACGTGCCACCTGGGTGCGTTTGACCTGCAAATTACCAATATGGCCATGCGCGGTCTGCAACCCAACATCATCGGCACGGCACTCAAAGATGCAAGACTCAATGAACTGCTGGTAGAATACCGAAATGCGCACGGTGCCATCGCCATCGAACGAGGGAAGGAAACATTCAGGCTGATCAAGGCTCTGAAATCAGGTGGATCGGTTGCCATTCTCATCGATCAGGACACGAAAGTGAAAAGCCGGTTTGTGCAGTTCTTTGGCATGCAGGCGGCTACTCCGGTGGGTGCGGCTGTGCTGGCCATGAAAACGGGTGCAGCCATCGTACCTACCATTGTCCACCTGGGAAGTGACCACAAGCAACACATGGAGATTTTTCCGGCACTTCCAGTAGTGGTAACCGGCGATGACGAGAAGGACATGGTGGAGAACACGCAGGTCTTTACCGATTTCATCGAACAACAAATCCGGCGCTTCCCCGATCAATGGGTATGGATGCACGAACGCTGGAAAACCCGTCCTGGTCAGGAAATTCAATAGACGGATTAACCGCGCTTCAGCGTCAGCAGTGTGAGTTCAG
>JAIBBB010000102.1 GCA_019694905.1 Cyclobacteriaceae bacterium | reverse complement strand
CATCAGTGCTTTCGGCGAGCCCGAGGCGGGAGGTGCGCCCTGAATAGCCCGCTGCGGGGTTGTCCTCACACCGGTAGAGCACAAAGATCTTTCCGTCTTTTACAATCGCGGCAGGATTGAAGACATCGGCCTTCTGCCATTGCACGGTGGTGTGAGAAATCGGATCGGTAAATGTAAAAGAAGGATCTGCCTTCAGCACCGGGTTCGTGGCGGGCTTGGTGAATGATGCCACCGGTAGGGCGATGGGCTGTGCTATTGAGGTCAGCGCAGGCAAGGCGAAAAGGATCACGAGTCTGATGATATGCATGGTTATTTAGGCTGGCTGTTCAAGTTACAACTTTTTCCGGGGGTGTCCTGTCTGACGTGGACGCTGAAAATGAAAACGGCACATTTTGATTCCGGAATTGAATAAGTATATTGTTCGAGCTTGCCTATATGCTTTTGCGAGATTCTATATCCAGGAACTTCCTTCAGCTTGCCGGCCGGTATGCAGCGGAGGTGCTTATTATTTTTACGGGTATCACCATTTCGTTTCTGTTCGAGCAATCGCGCGAGGAGCAAAGGCAAAAGGAGGCTCTTCTTTTGCTTGCGCAGTCGTTGTTGTCGGACGTGGAGACTGAGAGGGCTTTGTTAATCAAGGACCTTCCTGTTTCAGCTGAGTGGGTGGAACGCATGGATTCGCTCAGGGTACAAAGGGAATCCAACACGGTCTCTCCAAGGCAATTGTCATGGTTGTACGCGGTACTTACAGGCCAGGAAATGTTTTTGTTTGATCCGCAGTCTCCTACCTACTCTTCGTCTGTGAGCACGAGTTTGTATGGCCAGTTGCCGGACACGGTGCGGAAGAAACTATACACGGTGTACGAGGGACGCTTGCGCTATTTGCAACTCCTTTATGATCAGCAACAGGAGAATATTACCTCATTCCGAAATCACTCCATGGTGCCCTCCTTGACGCATGTGCCACTTGGCGATCTTGACAAAATGCAACCGGACCTTGAGGCTTTCGCAAGAGAGTTGCAACAGCCAAAGTATGGCAATCTCCTGAATCAACTCATCATCACCGAGAAGCTGTGTTACCGCCAAAACGAAGATGCCATTGAGGCTATGACCGAGGTGGCTGTCAGTTTGAAGGCCTACCTGAAGGCATTGAAGTGAAAAGATCTAAAGGCTCCGCGCGCGCTTCGACCCCAGCCGTTGCACCCGGTCCAGCCATTGGCGTCGGTCTGCATCTGTAGAAGGCCGCACCGGACCAATGTAAGTAGTACCCAGGGTTTTCAGTCCGCAAAAGTCCAGTATCATCTTGCGCATCACTTTGATGCCTCCTTCACCAAGGAAGTATTTGAAGTACCATACCGGATAGTCGATGGTGCAAATGATTTCCGTGGTCTTGCCCTTGAGCAGTTTGTCCCACAGGTTGCTGCCCGGCCGGTATTTGAAAGCAAAGCCGGGAACAAACACGCGGTCGATGAATCCTTTGAGAATCGCTGGCATCATGCCCCACCACTGCGGATAGATCCACACGATGTGATCAGCTTCGCGAATCTTTTGTTGTGCCGCCAGCAAATCGGGTTCCATCACCACCCCTGAACTGTACCCTTTGCTGAGGTTGGGGTTGAACTGAAGCGACCCCACATCAATAGCATCGAGTTGAATGTTGCCTGATGCGCGGGCTCCTTCTTCGAAGGCGCGCTGAAGACCATGGTTGAAACTGGAGGCGTTGGGATGTCCGTTGATGATGAGGATTTTTTTCATGACGCGTTGTTTTTGATAGCACAAAGGTGCCATCGGGCAGCGTCCTGAAAATTGACATTTGTTACATTCGAAAGCCTTGCTGGCCGCCTTAGCGACTAACTTTTCTGCGCAGCCGGCTCAGGCTTTCGCGCTCCATGCCCAGATAGGAAGCGATGTGGTAGAGCGGCACCCGCTCAAAAATGTGAGGCTGGTGGGTGAGCAGGTCTACATACCGCTCTTCGCCGCCCATGAACAGGAAACTCTCCACGCGGGCAGTGGTTCTGCGATAGGCCTCTTCGGCCATCACACGCCCGAATCGCTCCCAGCGCTGCGACTGATTGTACGCTTGCTGAAGTGCCGCCAGATTGAACGTCACTACCTCCGCGTCTTCGAGTGGCTGAATATAGTAGGGACTTGCTTTTTGATTGAGGAAGCTGTCGTAGTCGACGACGAAGTCACCCTCAAAGGCAAATTGGGTATTGATCTCTTTGCCTTCCGACAGGTAGTAAGTGCGGAAGCATCCCTTGTTGATGTAGCCGATTTCCAAACAGACCTTGCCGGCGGTGAGCAGGTAATCTCGTACAGTCAGGGTCCGCACGCGCAGGTGCGGCTCAAACAGGGCGCAGTCCGCCTCCGTGAGGAAGGAGACGGTCCGCAGACACTCTTTAAAGGGTGCGAGTTGGGCGGCAGTGGCTTGCATGGGCATTGACAGCGCCAAAGATAACCAATGTACGTCCAATGCAACCTTCCCGCCCGCCGTGCGTTAACGGAGAGCCTGCCCGGTCAGCAGGTTATCAAACCACCGCATTCATGCGACCCACTATATTAATAGTCATTGGCAGTGCCAGCGACGCTTCTTCGAATCACCACCTGGCCAATTTTCTGGAGACAGTGCTGGCGGCAGACTGTATCATTGAGCGCGCGCCGGTCCTGAAGTCGCTGCCGCATTTTGATCCTGTGGCATCCGATGCGCATCCACCGGCATCCGTGCTGCACTTTCGCGAGCAGGTGCACCGCGCTGACGGTGTGATCATCTGTACGCCTGAATACGTCTTCAGTATCCCGAGTGTGTTGAAGTGCGCGTTGGAGTGGTGCGTATCGACTACCGTCTTCAGCGGGAAGCGAACTGGCATCATCACTGCATCCGCGCACGGTGAGATGGGTCACGCTGAGTTGAAGTTGGTGTTGCGCACGCTGCAGGCCTCCTTGTCTGAAACCAGCAGCTTGCTGATACAAGGCATCAAGGGAAAATTCAACGCCGATGGAACATGGAAGGATGCAAACACGCGCGGGCAGGTGCTGCAATTTGCAGAATCGTTCCGAAAGTGGATAGCAACACCCAGACCGGCTGCGGTGATCTGATAGACAATCTGCTGCTAGTGAGCGGTTGTCTGACTGGTATCCGGTTGGGTAGTCATTTCGAAGACCAGCCATCGGTCGCCGGTGTGTTGCCAGACCGTGCGAAAGCCGCCGCGCAGATGAAGCGTATCCTGCTTCACCAGTACGTCCTGTTGATAGGTGCCCTCCTGCCACGCGAGATCATTGTGAATGGTGATGCTTTTGGTTTTTGATGCATAGTGCAGCACACGCACATCGGTGAACGACTGAAGAAACTGGCGGATGGAATCGCGGCCGGTGATGTTGCCCAGCTTTCCGTCTGCGGTGTACATGTTGGCGATGGAGTCCGCGCTCATGTGCTGTATGAGCCGGTCATACACGGCGGATGCTCTTTCAACCTCGTCGATGGCCGGATGGCAGGCGGTCAGGACCAGGAAGAGGAGTGCTGGAAGTAGTTTCTTTCTCATAGCATAATCGGATTACTTGCGATCGTGCACACTGTGCTTGTGGTTTTCTATAAGCCACCGCAGGGCTGCTGCAATCTTCTTGTCGTGTGGCAGGTCGTCAAAGTTGTCACCACCCCACACGAGGATGTCCGGAGGAACGACGGTGCGATAGACGTTTCCATTCCGGTCCGCGACGAAGTGTGTGGCGAAATTCAAGGTGAGTTGGGAAGCAAACTGAAAATAGTTGTTGGACGTGGTGTATCCGTCTGCCGTGGGTTCACCAATGAATACGGTACCTGGCCGGCCCTTGAGTGCGATGGCGGTCATGCTGCCGGAACTGAGTGTGACAGGCCCCAGGAGCACAACCACTTTTACCTCTTTCCAGCCGGAGCTGTGGCATTGTGGAAGATGTGTTGTTTGGTAGGTCCCCATATAAAAATTGCAGTCGCGGATTTCCCAGGTGCGGGATACTTCACCTTCGGGTGAGATTTCCTGGCCCACTTTGCTGTTACCGAGCAGCGGACTGAGTCCCGCGAGCATGGGGTAGAGGTTGCCTCCGCCGTTGAGGCGAAGGTCGATGATCATTCCGTTTATCTTGTCCGGATTGAAATGTTGTACGCTGTCATAGAGCGCACGCGCCAGACTGTTGACTTGTTCCGGTCCGTAAGCCTGCATGCCTGGAACACGCACGTATGCAACCTGGCCTGGCAAGATGCGTGTCGCAATACGGTTGACGATGGCATTGGACTTGCTCACCATCGGCGACAGCCGTGCCAAGGTGCTGTCCGGGTAGGAGGGATAGTGGCCGTAGGTCTTGCCCTGAAGGAAGATCTGGCTGTGAACGTCGTTCAATTGTGCGAGCACGTGTACGAAGCACTTCATCGTATCGGATATGTTGCGTGCCTGACTTAGTTCGGCTTTGAAGTTGCGGTCAATGGTCGGCCAATCAGCACCCGCACGTTGGACAGAGTTGTATCGGATGAAGGTGTACAGCGTGTCCGGATGGACGCCCAGTTGGGAGTACGCCGCGGTGGCGCTACCAGCAATAGAAATGCAAAGCAGCAGTGCACTTCGGAGAGTGCGGCTGTGCTGAAAGACCGGCTTCATGGTGTACGAAGTTAATAAAACCGCGCAGCCTCACCTCAGACCATCAGTTCCCGAACCTCCACACCACCACTTTCCACTTTCCACTTTCTACTTTCCTTCCTCACTCACTCTCTTACTTACTTACTTACTCACTCACTCACTCACCTCCCCACCTCCCAATACCCCACCGGGTCCACAGCCTTGTTTCGCTCGTGAAGTTCAAAGTGAAGATGGAATTTCGAGGAGAGTCCGGTGTTTCCTACCAGGCCGATTTCCTGTCCTTGTAAAACCTTATCGCCTTGTTTCACATTCATGGATTTGAGGTGTGAATAGGAGGTTTGATAAATGTCGTCATGGCGGATGACGATGAGGTTGCCCCAGGCGTCGGCATACTGTGCTTTGACAACCACGCCTGACTGTGCGGCCAGTACGGGCGTGCCTTCGCTGGCTATCAGATCAATGCCTGTGTGCATCCGGCGAACATGTAAGACGGGATGCATGCGTTCGCCAAATCCGCTTTCCATCTGATAAGGTTGTTTGATGGGAGAGGTGAGGACAATCGCAGCATCCGTTATTTGAAAAGACGGGGGAATCGGGCGCGGTGAGAAGGCCATGAGCATGAAGGCCAGGGCGGGTATAGCCATGGTGTAGGCAAGAATCATTGCTGCAGACGTGCGACGGGTGGTGAGCATGTGGATTCGTTTTTGGATGGATTGGAAATAGAACTCACTGGTGAGAGAAAGACTGATCGTATGTTCGATCTGGTGCCGGAGGGCGTGGAGATAGGATGCTATGGAGGTGCCGTGGTCGATGACAAACCTGTCGGCGAGGTATTCATGTTGTTGTTTGACCGCGCGTCTGTACAATGGCATCAGCGGATGAAACCAGAGCAGCAGCGCACTGACTTCGACCATCAGCAGGTCGATCCAGTGTTGCTGGCTGACGTGGGCAGTTTCATGGTCGACAATTTCCGGTGCCAGCGTTCCGGCAGGAAGATACACGCGATTGAAGAAGGTAAACGGAGCCTGTGTGTGGGTAGTGATGCAGCGGATGCCGTGTACCATTTGTTCAGTACCTGCGCGGTGAAGTGCAATGATCTGCCGGAGCCCCCGGGCGAGCATACCGGTGCGGATGGCGATGCCAGCGAGATAAGCGATCAAGGCAAACGTTTGCCAATCAGGAACAAATTGTGTTGCGACCGGCACTTCAACAGAAGGAGTCGCAATGCCGGCACCAGGCTCGAACAGCAGCGTACTGACTGGGAGGGAGCTGGTGACCGATGTGGGCAGCGAACACAGGGGCAATAAAAATGACGACAGCAGCCCGAAGACAAGGTAGATCCGGTTGACTGTAAAAAAGGTAGTGCGCCGGAGGATGAGCGCATACTGAATGTAGACCGCAGCCAGATAGAGGCTTGTCTTGAGGAGGTAAACAAGCAATGCCGTCATCATTTTCGTTGTTTGAGTTGTTTGATCTTTTCGTCGATGAGGGCCTTCACTTCTTCGAGTTCGGTCAGACTGAGTTGGGAGCTGGCAAAAAAGGAAGCCAGGTCACTTTTGGAGCCGTTGAAGTAGTGGGTGATGAGGGGTTTCAGTTTGTGTTTGAAGTGCGCTGATTTCGAGATGAGCGGGTAGTATTCATTGACTTTCCCGTACGTCTTG
Organism: Cyclobacteriaceae bacterium; assembly: GCA_019694905.1. Taxonomy (GTDB): domain Bacteria; phylum Bacteroidota; class Bacteroidia; order Cytophagales; family Cyclobacteriaceae; genus ELB16-189. Next base: position 5,850 of record JAIBBB010000102.1, on the reverse strand, counting down.
AAGCCGATGAATTGCTTGCGCACGAGCACACGGATCACTGTTGAAACGGTGGTGTAGGCCGGGCGCGGCTGTGGAAATGCCTCCACTATATCCTTCAGAAAGCCCTTTTCGAGGCCCCAGAGTACCTGCATGACCTGTTCTTCCGCGCGCGTGAGTTCTTTGTTTGCCATGGTACAAACATATAACTATAAATATAGTCGTGCAACTATTTTTATAATTATGTTGGATGGTAGAATCTGACCAGCCGGGAAGCAGGACTCACACTACGGGTTCACCTCCAATGCTATTTCGGGAAGGTATTGATGGGTGAGTCTCATGAGCTGATCAATATTTGCCTTGTTCTGACTGTAGCGGGAGGGGTTCACAATTCTATTCTTCTCATCGAAGTACTTACCGGTAGTCGTGTTGAGTTGCGGAGATGCAGCCAGGTGAACGTAGGTCATTGCCATTTGCTCCGGGGTGATGGAGAATCGCCTTTTGATGGAATACATGAACTTCATCCAACGGGTAAGATGAGGGTACCGGGAAATATCGATTTGAACATTGGTGACTCTGATGCAATTGGCCGTGACGCGGGTCCCTGTCAGTTTATCTGATAGCCAGAGTGTATACATGACCTGTGCCAGTTTGGATTGGTAGTATGCGCCGGGCACGCTATAACCACCCCTTTTGAATTCGGGGTCTTCGAGGTTGATGGTGAGTCCGGGATGCAGCACCAGGCCTTTGGAGGCAACCGTCACAATCCTGCCCTGGTCGCTCTGCTGGAGGAGGTCCATGAGTTGGTGTGTGAGGAGTACAGGTCCCAGGTGATTGGTGGCCCACACAGATTCTATCCCTTCCGGGGTCAGCGCAGGTTTTTTTCTGGAAACGTCAAATTCCGCAGCGTTGTGGACCAACACATCAAGTTTATGAAACTTGCTTTTGATAAATTGTGATGCCTCGCGGATGGAATCTCTGGAAGACAAGTCGATCTGAACGAGTTCGACATAGTCACTTTTTGCCATCGCTTTCACTTCGGCAACTGCTGACATACCCCGTTCGATGCTCCGGGAACCGACCAATACATGAAAGCCCAATTGAGCCAATTGAAGCGCAGCGGCTTTGCCGATACCTGAATTGGCCCCGGTAATAAGGCAATTCTTACGATGCATCGCATGGGGGTTTACCTAAAGTTAGGAGATTTTGGCTAAGTGATGACGCGAATCGGATGATGCCAACAGGATTGAAACTGAGCCCGGCACTGCTGTTGATAGACAGTACGTCTCTCATTTCGCTTGAAGCAAGTCCCGCACCTCGCCGTCGTTGGTGAACGTCTGAATTTTCGGATCACCTTTCTCGTCAACGTATATCATCATCTTCGGCTTGCCGTCCGGCCCGGCGAGGAACAGCCCCGCGCTGTTGCCCCGCGTACGGCCGATGAACAACCTGTTGACCGGACCCTCTGCCTCCCACAGGGCATTCAGCCTCGCATTTCTTTCGGATTCGTCGGCGATGCTGCTGGCCTCTGCGATCTTCCGGTTGCGCGACGTCATGGTGGTGCCTGCCGGATATTGATTGATCTTCAGACCCCGCTCAATGTTGGACTGGCCGTTGTCGTAGTATTCGTCATTCACGATTTGTATCACCTGGTCGTCGCGATAGTTGTCCATCGTGAATGACATGCCCGAAATGATTTTGCCTGCGTTGTCCTTGACCTGGTACACGAGTCCGCCGCATTCATCACCGGCGTCGTTGAAGAACAGGATTCCCGCAGGCCGTTCACGTGGCGACAACTCCTTGCCGTCCATGCGCCCCGGATGCTGGCGTGTTTCGTTGCTCAGCACCATCCGGGGCTTGTGATCTTCCCCGACGATGGTGATCTTCTTCAACTCCAACTCTTCAAGCTGCAGGAGCTTCCGCGCCGGCGAAAAGGACATGAAGATGAAAGCGGCGAGTATCAATGTAGTAACGAATGCATAGGCCATCAGAAAGTTGACCTTTTTCTCAAGCGATTTGTCCATAAGTATTGTTGTTAGTCCGACCCGGTATACGCCACTTTCGGGCCACTATTTGCGCAACTGAACTGTTGTGTCTTATGTGTTGCAGGGAGTCAGATATAAAGACCTCTGACCCATGCAATTGCAGGAGGGGCTAATCGTTTTTACTGACCTGCTGATTGACCTTGAGGGAATTGAGTGCAAGCCAGTGTGTGTGGTATTGATACAGTGGGCTGTACACTTTCGTGCAGCCTACTGATGGCTGCGGACTTCATGCCAGGCGCGTGTGGGCCTGTCGGCAGGGTAGCCGTGCTTCGCGCGGTATTGCTTGCGGGTGGCGGTGAAGTCCCACCAGTTCATAGAGCGGTCACGGGTCCTGGCTACATGGACCACGAGTCTGAACTGATCTTCGACACAAGGGTCGATCCAGTATCCTTTCTTCTTTTCATATGCATGGGTGAGTGCCGCCCCGTCTTCGTGCCGCAGGTCCTCCAGACGGAAGTAGCCGAGAAACACGAGGTCTTCGGCGAACCTGATCCCGATGGAGGGGATGGACTGAAACTCCGCCAACGCAATCAATGTCCGGGCCTTGTGCGGCGTGGTGCCCAGGATCACCGCGAGTTCATCAGCGGCAGTCTCTGCAATGTCGTGAAGGCGGATCTTGTGCTTGCGAAGCCGGCTTCGCTGAATAGGCGTGAGGGGGAGCTGCATGATTTACAGTTTGCGTACTACTTCAAGAAAATGCGTTACGTCTTCAAGGTTGTTGTACAGTGCAGGAGACACGCGGATTTGTTTCTCTTTGTCGCGGATGGTGACGTCGATCTGAGCGGAGTTGAAGGCGGCGTGTACTGGTGCCGGATCGCCGTCGAAGTAGAAGGTGACGGTGGGTGAGGCGTTGTTCATCGGCGTGAACAGCCGTTTGCCCTGGGCGGACAATCCTTCGCGGATGCGCTGCGCCAGTGCGAGGACGTGGGTGCCGATGCGGTCAACGCCGACGCGTTCGAGGTAGTCGAGGGCGGCGCCGAGTTGGTACACTTCGCTGAAGGGAAGCGTGGCGTATTCGAAGCGGCTGGCGGTATGCGAAATTTCAAAGTTGCCGTCGGGGAGTTCTTTGGCGTGCTTCCAGCCATAGCGGTCGAGGGGGAGTTTTTCGATGAGGTCTTTGCGGATGTAGAAAGGCGCGATGCCGTAAGTGCTGAGCAGCCACTTGTAGGTGCCCGAGCACATGAAGTCGATGCCGGTATCATGCACGTCGAGCGGGAACGCGCCGACGCCCTGGATGCCGTCGACGTAGAGCCAGGCGCCGAACTGGTGGGCGAGGGTGGCCATCGCTTTGAGGTCGTGACGGTAGCCGTTGAGGCTCGAGACATAGGAGAGCGTGAGGAGCCTGGTGCGTTTGTCGACGACGCGGGCGTAGTCGGCGGCGGTGACGGCGCCGCCCTGGTTTTTCACCACGCGCAGTTCCACACCGCGGGTTTGGGCGAGGTGGCGGAAGATGACGAAGCCCGATTCATAGTGGAGGTCGTCGGTGACAACGTTGTCGCCGGCCTGCCATGCGATGGCGTTGGCGACGAGGTTCTCACCTTCGGAGGTAGAGGCGACGAAAGCGATCTCTTCGGAGCTGCCGCCGATGAGGCGCGCGTATTGAGCGCGGACTTTCTCTGTGACCTTGAGCATGTCGCCGACGGTGGCGGGCTGCAGCGCTTTGCCTTCGGCGAAGGCGGTGGCGGCAGCGACAACAGCGTTAGGGATGGCGGCGGTGTACGCGGCGTTGAGGTGGATGCGCTTGCCGGTGATGGGGAAGTCGCCGCGGACGCCCAGCGGGTCAGAGCCGGCCTGAGCGCCGGGTACTGCCTGAGAAATGAGTGAGAGTGCGCCGGTAGCCATGGCTGCTTGTTGGATGAATTTGCGTCGGGGGAGCATGGGGTTCTGGTCTGATGTGATCGGGCTTAAAGCGAAGATAAACAGAATGTGGCAAGTGTTTAACCACAGTGGCGGAGGCGAACGCAAATAACCACGGAGGCACAGAGGTGAGAAAATCCGGTGGAATGGAGATGGCCCTGCAGGTACGAGGAGGGATGGGGTGTCGAGTGAAGTTAGCGAGGTGATTCGAGTAGGACTACGATTGTACCAGGAGCGTCGCTACCGTAGCGTTACGAAAAATCCATGCTTTGTTGGATAGTTATAACTAAACTTTAGTTCTATATTTAAATTAGTTGTCGCGCAATACTTGAAAATGACGTATTCCGTATGAAGCGAAATGAGCTATTGAGGTCGCCAGACTATTGGTTTGAGGCCGCGCAAAATGAGTTGTACCGTCAATTGGTCGAGTACCAGGAGGCGCATCGGATGACGCAGACGCAACTGGCCGAGCACCTTGGTGTTACCAAAGGCTACGTGTCGCAGGTGCTGAAGGGTGAGTTCAACTATACGCTGCGGAAGCTCATTGAGCTTTCGCTGGCGGTGGGCAAGGTGCCCACACTTTCATTTACTTCAATGGATGTTGTTTTGGCGGGCGATGAGCAACAGCGACCCATAGCGAAGCCGAGACGAAAGGTCCGAAGGGGAGTTTCCAGGGTGCTTTGATTCAAGTAACAGCAAAGGCACGGTGGGGGCGTGAATGCATCTGACCGTGTGCTAGTCCCCAACTTACCACTATATCAGGTTACCTGCTTACCCGCTTACCTACTCACACGCTGCGTACCTCGCGTGTATTTCTTTGCGGCCTTTGCGTGGAACCTGGACAACGTTTACCCGCGCGCGATTTCGTTATCGATTGTCCTGATCAGTGCCTCTGACATGACTTTCATTTTCAGGAGATGTTCATTGAGCACGGTGAACTCAAAGACGGCGGAGGTGAAGCCGTTCTTGAGTTTGATGTTCCGCAGGTAGCCATCGAAGTCGCGGGGTTGCATGGGTCGGCCCGCGTAGCCTTTGGTAATTTCGACACCTACGCTTTCCACCACCGACTTCAGGTCGAGGAATTCATAGATCGGTTCATAGATCAGCACTTCCGAGTCGAAGCGAAAATGGTCTTCTTCGGCCTTGTTGAGTTTGTACATGGACTGCAGGTTGAAGAGCATGGTCTTGATGGAGTCGCTGCCGATGAGGGCGAGGTTGCCGGAGGAGATGAGTTCCTGGAACGTGTTGTCGACCTGGTAGTAGCGTTGCCAGTTGTAGATGGGCATGCAGAGGTTGTTGAAGGCGACGGCGTCGGTGATGGGCTTGCCTTCAAAGTGTTCGAGGATGGCGGTGGCGTTGGTAATGCATACCGTGCGATCCTGCAGGTATTTGTTGATCTCGGCGATGTTGAGCACGAGGTCTTTGCGCAAGCTGGCGAGGTAGAGCAGCTCGCTTTTGCGTTCCTTGCGCAGGTCGTTGTTGTTATTGATCTGCAGGGCGATCAGGATGCCGAGCACCACAAGGACAATCTCACCAAAGGCGTAGAGTCCATAGCGTGCGGCCTTGCCCTGTGCCTGCTGTCGGAGTTTGCGAAATACGGAGATCATAGGAACGTGGAGGGTTAGCGATCAATGACGCGAGTTTTTTGTTTATCCTGACACACAGTCCCTCCCCGATTCCCGCTTTATAAATGTACAACCCCGATGTCAAATCTCAACCCGTTGAATGAAGGTCTTTGTGTCTGCTGTAGGGTATTAGTGCTTGCTTGTCAGCAGGCGCATCACCTTTTTTCAAAAAAAAATGAGGGCTTGCTCATTGAACAAACCCTCAGCTATTTTGAATTTTAATGGAGCGGGAAACGAGGCTCGAACTCGCGACCCTCAGCTTGGGAAGCTGATGCTCTACCAACTGAGCTACTCCCGCTTGTGCGACGGCACGAATATAGAAAATCTTTATTTCGCTACGTACTTTT
>JAIBBB010000101.1 GCA_019694905.1 Cyclobacteriaceae bacterium | reverse complement strand
TCGCCCACACTTTTACTGCGCCACGCCTTGTAGACCTGGGGTATGAATGTGACGCTGGTGAGAAAGGCACCCAAATGTCCTAACCATTCGACGTTTTCCATCCTGCAACTATTGACTATCCCAAAATAGCATAAATTTTGTTTCCGACGATCAGAATGATGATCGTTGCCTGGCCTAACTTGCCGGTCAATTTTGTTTCAAATATGAAAATCGCAGAAATCCACACCCGCAAGGGTGTCATGAAAATCCGGTTCTTTGAGCAGGATGCGCCCAAAACCGTGAAGAATTTTGTTGATCTGGCTGAAAAGGGGTTCTATGACGGACTCATCTTCCACCGCGTGATTCCAAACTTCATGATCCAGGGCGGCTGTCCCAACGGTATTGGCAACGGGGGACCCGGCTACCAAATTGACTGTGAACTGGATGGCGACAACCAGTACCACGACCGCGGGGTAATCTCCATGGCCCACGCCGGCCGCAACACCGGTGGCTCGCAATTCTTTATCTGCCACACCAGACAAACCACCAAACACCTCGACCGTCACCACACTGTCTTTGGGAAAGTGTATGAGGGTCTCGAGGTGATTGACGCCATCCGTCAGGGTGACGTGATGGAAAAAGTTGTTATCAAGGAAGAAACACAGGCCTGATCAGCGACCGGCCCGTTGGCTGCTGCTTCGGCGTGACCACCAGCTTTTCTTTGCAGGCTTGCTGACCGAATCGGTCTTCGGCCTGCTTTGATGCGCCCGGGTCTCATGGTGCTTCGCCACCGGCGCACTGTGCGTGGCATGGTGTGCGGGAGGCGTTGCAAAATGCGCCGGCAGTACTTTGACTGGCACTTTCTTGCCTATCAGTTTTTCAATGTCCTTGAGGTACGGCCGCTCTTCTGTTTCGCAAAATGAAATCGAAGAGCCCTTCGCTCCGGCTCTTCCCGTGCGACCAATGCGGTGTACATACGTTTCAGGTACGTTGGGAAGTTCGAAGTTGATGACATAGGAGAGGTCATCAATATCAATACCCCGAGCAGCGATATCTGTGGCAACCAGTACGCGGGTAGTTTGAGCCTTGAAATTACTCAGGGCACGCTGCCGCGCGTTCTGCGATTTGTTTCCATGGATGGCTTCTGCAGAGACACCGGCTTTGTTAAGGTCCTTTGCTACGCGGTCTGCACCGTGTTTGGTCCGCGTAAATACCAGTGCGGTAGGAATATTCTCTGTTTCCAGCAGGTGTAGCAGAAGCTTGCGCTTTTCTGCCTTCTCAACAAAGTACAACTCCTGCTGGATGGTATGCGCAGTAGACGACACCGGCGTCACTTCTACACGCACAGGCTCATGCAGAATGCTGTGGGCAAGCTTGGCAATTTCATCAGGCATGGTGGCCGAAAACAAAAGCGTCTGTCGCTTTTTGGGAATGCGGCTGATGATTTTTCGCACGTCATGGATGAAACCCATGTCAAGCATCCGGTCCGCCTCATCAAGAACAAAAGTGTTGAGATGCTCGAGTTTCACAAAGCCCTGGTCCATCAGGTCAAGGAGCCTGCCTGGAGTAGCCACAAGAATGTCAATGCCCGCACGCAAAGCGTCTGTCTGCGGCTTCTGCGAAACACCACCGAAAATAACGGCGTGCCGGATGCGCAGAAATTTGCCGTAAGAAGCAATGCTCTCGTCAATTTGAATGGCAAGCTCACGGGTGGGTGTCAAAATCAGGGCTTTGATGCCTGCAGGTCCTTTCTTATCTAATTCCTCCGTGTGGAGGAGCTGGAGGATCGGAACGGCAAAAGCCGCTGTCTTGCCAGTACCAGTCTGCGCACACCCCAAAAGGTCCCGGCGCTGCAGCAATACCGGAATCGCCTGCGCCTGAATGGGCGTAGGTTGGGTGTAACCTTCATTTTTGAGCGCATGCAAAATGGGCTCAATCAAGTTCAAATGTTCAAAATTCATGTTAAAGATTAATGTAAACCGCCTCTTGGATCAGTTGACCCGCACGGGTCTTGCAGCCTGGATATCGCGGCTGCCGGAATTGGGAGGAAGGAGCGCAAATATACAAAAAAATGCCGAACACGCGTCAGACTGAGCCGGCAGACAGCAAAAACCCCGTGCCAAAGTCAATGAACCAGCACGGGGTCTTTCGAAAAAGAAAGTGAAATCAGCCCCTGTTAGCCTTCTTGGCGCGCTTCTCTGCACGCTTCTCCATCATGGTCTTGGCTGGCTTCTTCTTCTCCTCTTTTTTCTTGTCCTGGCCTTTTGACATAGCTAAAGTGTTTATGGTTACTGACATAAAATTGGTGTGAATTCTGTATTACTCCAACAAACACCCACGTTTTTCCAGAACATTTTGAGTCTACCGCCGATCTTTCCATAACTTCCGATATGAATAAGAGAGCTTTCCTCAAAAGTGCTGCCGCCCTCAGCCTGGGCAGCGCACTGCCATTCGAATCACTGGCAAACCTCATTACCCTTCATAGCCATCGCACGGCAACTGATCTGGCGTCCGACGAGAGTTTTTGGGAAGCAGTACGCGCCGGCTACAAACTCAAGCCCGATTACATCAACCTGGAAAACGGATACTACTGTTTCCAGCCGGAACAGATCCTTGAACAATTCATCAAACACGTCAGGGATGTCAACCTCGAAGGATCGTACTACATGCGCACAGTCCAGTATGACAACAAAAAGACAGCCGTAGAGAAACTGGCAAGACTTGCGGGCTGTGCCCCCGAGGAGTTGATCATTACCAGAAACACCACCGAGTCACTCGATACGGTCATCGGTGGACTCGACTGGAAACCCGGCGATGAAGCGGTGATGGCCGAACAGGACTACGGCGCCATGCTGGACATGTTTAAACTCGTGGCTCGCAGGCACGGTGTAGTCAACAAGGTGATATCGGTACCCAACCACCCGGCTTCCGACGAAGAAATTGTTCAGTTGTACGCCTCAGCCATCACGCCGAAGACCAGGCTGCTGATGGTGTGCCACATGATCAATATCACCGGTCAGATTCTTCCGGTCAGAAAAATTGCTGACATGGCCCACAGCAAAGGCGTGCAGGTACTGGTCGATGGTGCCCATGCATTTGCTCATATACAGTTTAAGGTGCCGGACCTCCACTGTGATTACTATGGAGCCAGCCTTCATAAGTGGCTGAGTGTTCCGCTCGGCGCCGGCATCCTCTATGTGCAGAAAGAACGAATCGCCGGCATCTGGCCCCTGCTCGCAGATGGTGAAACCCGGCCGGAAATGATCTCCCGCCTCAATCACACGGGTACACACCCTGTGCATACCGACCTCACCATCAGCGATGCCATCGACTTCTACGAGCAACTCGGCCCGGAAAGAAAGGAAGCGCGCCTGCGGTACCTGCAGCAGTACTGGACCAGCCGGGTGCGAAAGATGGAACACGTGATCGTCAATACCCCAGAAGATCCTGCCCGCCATTGCGGCATCGGCAATGTGGGAATCAAAGGCATCAAACCTGGCGACCTCGCCCAAATGTTATTGAAAAAGTACAAGATCTGGACCGTGGCCATTGACGGCGCCGGGGTACATGGATGTCGCATCACACCCAATGTCTATACGACACTGAAGGAATTGGATACTTTTGTGGCTGCACTGGCAGACCTCAAACAATCCTGAAAGCAATTTCCACCCCTAAAGGAACTATTTGCATTCACCGTCGTTAGAGGGTGATGTGCCTTTTTTTGGGCTCTTAATATCCGATCATCAAACACACATATGCGTTCTCCTGAACTTGGCTCTGTGCCTGCCTTTACTCGATATGAGAAATTTGTGATCGCCATCCTGTCCACCCTCCAGTTTGCCGTCATACTGGATTTTGTGGTGCTGAGCCCCCTCGGAGCAATCCTGATGCCCACTCTTCAGATCGGCCCATCCCAGTTTGGCCTGGTGGTGTCGGCCTATGCGTTCAGCGCAGGCGCGTCTGGCCTGCTCGCCGCAGGATTTGCCGACCGGTTTGACCGCAAGAAGTTACTCATCTTCTTCTTTGCCGGATTCCTGCTCGGCACCGCCTTCTGTGCCCTTGCCTGGAATTACTATCTCCTGCTCGCAGCCCGTATTGTCACTGGAATCTTTGGCGGCGTCATCGGCTCAATCGTAATGGCCATCATCAGCGACCTTTTTCCCCTTGAAAAACGAGGTCGGGTCATGGGCTTTGCACAGATGGCCTTCGGCGCCAGCCAGATCCTCGGCTTGCCCATCGGCCTCTACCTGGCCAACCGCTTCGACTGGCACGCACCGTTCTGGATGATCGTCGGCCTTGGGGGAGTGGTGGGCGTGTTGATTCTGCTGTATATGAAGCCAGTGAATGCGCACCTTACCGCACAATCCAGACCCGACGCCGTCGGCCACCTGTTAAAGACAGTGAACACACGCGACTACCAGAAGTCCTTCCTCGCTACTATTCTGCTGGCAACAGGAGGTTACATGCTCATGCCGTTTGGCAGCGCCTTCAGCACCAACAACCTTGGTCTCACTATGGATCAACTTCCATGGATCTATGGCATCACTGGTGTAAGCACCATGATTTTCGGTCCGCTCATCGGTCGCCTCAGCGACTCCATCGGCAAGATTCAGGTCTTCACTGCCGGAACATTACTCAGCATGGTCGTGATTGTATATTACACGCACCTGGAGATTACGCCCATGTGGGTCTGCACTGCGCTCAATGTGGTCATGTTTGCAGGTATTACGGCGCGCATGATCAGCGCCTCGGCACTGGTTTCTGCCATACCAGACGCGCGTGACCGCGGCGCATTCATGTCAGTGACTGCTTCACTCCAGCAGATCTCCGGCGGTGTTGCTTCGGCCTTCGCAGGACTTATCGTGGTGCAGCAGGCAGGTGGCCACCTCGACCGCTACGACATCCTTGGCTATGTGGTCATCGCTACCATGATTGTCACGATCCTGATGATGAATTGGATCGACCGACATGTTAGGCAGCTCCTGACACGACGGGCCGCGGCATCCTAGAACGCGAACGACTTCTTCACGGCAGTGGTGTGATTGCGCCGGCCAGTGCCCGGAATCACATCCTCAGGGTATCCCTTGAAACCGGCAGCTTCCGGCAAGCCCGGCCTCCGGTCTGTGATGCTGAGATGAAAAGGCCGACCTGTGGCGCAGTTCAGCCGAACCTGATAACCATTGCTCCAGTCACCGCTGAGCGTGAGAAGGGTGAAGGGTTCATCCGACTGGATGGGCACTGTGTCCACGTGGATAGCACGCGCCGAGTCCATCTCTATCTGTGCACTCAGAGTACCCGGTGCGGGCTTGACGAAAAGAACGAGTGTGCGAGACCCATCCGCGACGCTGTCGGATTGTATCGTGACAACCGACGACAGTGTGTCTACGACCTGGGTCTCCTTCGTCAGCAGCGACCAGAATCCTTCTTTGCGTCTCTCGGCGTTACTAAGGAACTGCTGATTCCAGTGGTCTGGCATACGCTGAGCAGACTTCCAGTGCGCCTTGCGCGTGCTGGCGTCATATTCATACCACAGACTGGATTGCAATGGTTCCTCGGCTGAATAGCCGGCGTGTAAATGTCCGACCACCCAGGCTATCACACAGATCCCTGCAACAGCAGCCAGATAGCGGTAGGGTGTATCGGCAATTGCGTTGTCGAGTGTGGGCGTGAGCCAGGCCCAACCAATGATGATTGTGATCGCTGCAAAAGGCGCCGGCATCTCCAGACCAAAGGCGATGAAGAGAAAGTAGATCATCGGCGCGAAAAGCAGAATCCCGGGAACGGAGGCAAGCGCTGCCACCACTTCACTTTTCATGCCGACAAGTTTTTCTGTGCATTGAAGCAGCAGGATAATCAATTGAATGAGAATGGGGAAGCACAACACATATACCGCAGTGGGTGTGTATACCTGCGCAAGGACCAGCAACAAGGCCAGTATCAGGTGCGTGCCGGCCATGATAGTCATGATTCGCCATTTCTTGCGCATCAGGTAAAGCGCCAGGATCCAAACGATACTCGCAACACCAGTCATCACAAGGAAGAAGTACTCAGGGTGATATCCACTGGAGGCGTAGAAGTTGGTCATCTCGGGATACATCTTTCCGATCAGCCACGTAACGCCTGTGAGTGCAAGCACTGCCACAATCAGAGAGGCAAGGAAAATAAGGGCAGTGGCAAGGACTCCGCTCAAACTGAGTTTCTGTTTGCGATGTCCGGCAATCAGTAACAAGAGCAGACCCGCGATGCAAAGGCCCGTCCAGAACATATTCAGACCAGCCGGATAAATGATCATGCCGACCACCGGAAGTGTGAAATAGGTAACGTCCCCTTCTGCAGCGGCGCCAAACCGGATGTTGCCGAAGTGCTTCGCTTCAGAGAGCATGTATTCACCGTGGTGCTGCATACTGCGCAGATCCATTTTGGGAGCCTTGTCGGCATAACTATGGTAATAGACAAAGCCATCAATGAAGGCGTGATTAAGCCCGACAATGCCGGCTTTCTTGAAGGGCGAATAATCTGTGTCGTTCGGAAGACTGCGGTAGATCTCGTAACTCAACGCATTGGCGTCTGCTACATTGACTGCTTTTGCGAATTCGCGAATGACCCATCCATTGCCTGGGTTTACTTCAAACATGGTTGAAATGCCAGCGTTACCGCGACCTTCGAAATTGAGCACAACGCCGACGTTCTTTCCCACTGGATGCTGTTCGACAAATGCAGAGGCGCCCAGGAGCCCTTGTTCCTCCCCGTCTGTGAAAAGAAAAACAATATCATTCAGCGGCTTCTTCCCCCGTGCAAGAATCCTGGCGGTCTCCAGCATCGCAGCGACACCTGCACCATCGTCACCTGCCCCACCTGCATTTGGCTCAGAATCGTAATGCGACATGATGACAACAGCCCTGGAAGGATCGGTGCCCCGCAGCGTGGCCAGCACATTGACAATCCGGCCGCCCACCACACGTGGAGATCTGAAATAGTACCCCATGGTCTCCTGAACTGTGGTTTCCAGTCCGATCTCCTGACAAGCGGCAATGATGTATTCACGCACGTGTTTGTTCTCAGCAGAGCCGGTCGGATGGGGTGACCTCGTTATGGCCTGAAGATCATTCATAGCCCGCTGTGCAGAAAAGACACTGTCGGGGGCGTCAGCTTGAACCACATCGGGTGGCTGGGTATTGTAAACGGAAATCAGGACAACGGCCAGCAGTGCGGCCAACAGAAGGTGAGGAGTCAGTTTGTTCATGCGCGGCGGTCTTTCGCTCATCAAAAGTTACACGCTTCGGAGGCCCTTTCCAAACCACCGCTCCATTCGAACCAAATCCAGAGACCGACAATGCCTTTACACGGATATGCACTAACTTTATGCTTTACAAATCAGATGTCATGATGAAACTCAGGAATCTTGTGTGGCTGCTCGTTGTATGCTGTACTTCGGCCAGCCTGGCCCAGAAAGTATCAATCAATCCCACGGTTACACCAGCGATCTTCAAGTCATCCGATGTTATCACTGTCACCTATGATGTCACAGGCACCTCACTGGCGGGCCTGAGCAATGCCTGGATCTGGGTCTGGATTCCTGGTAAAAATGTGAACGCCAAATACAACGTCAACCCCGCCAGCAGCAACACGGCACTGACCGACAATGCCAAATTCACTGCGTCGGTCAATGGTAACAAGAACCTGTTCTCATTGACATTCAAACCGGCTGATTTTTTTGGCGCTGATATCAGTGCTGAGAAGCAAATTGGGATGTTGATCAAAGGCAACGACTGGCCCAATGGTCAATCAACGGATTTTGTAACTGATTTCTCGGATGGTAGTTTCCAGGTGAAGCTCGTTGCCCCCGCGACACAACCGTTGTTTGTTCATCCGGGAAGCGTGATTACGGTACAGGCCGAAACAGCAGTCGCTGCCGATTATGAACTGTTTGTTGGCGGCGTATCAGTGCACACGCTCGGTGCCTCTACCACTTATTCTCATGACATCATCGTCACAGAGGCCAGCGGAGCCGTGACAGTCGAAGTCAAAGCCACAGCAAATGCTATTTCAGCCACAGCTTCCTTTCAGTATATCATCCAGGTGTCAAGTCCGGTACAAGCCCGGCCATCCGGCATCAGGCCGGGCATCAACTACAACGCAGATCCCACCAAAGCCACGCTGTGTCTGTGGGCCCCGGGAAAAACTACCGTGTACGTGCAGGGCGATTTCTCGGATTGGAATGTGCTCCCGGAGTATATCATGAATCGCGATGGCGAATACTTCTGGATTGAACTCTCCGGACTCACCGCAGGCACCGAGTATGCTTATCGCTACCTAGTGGATCAGACCATCTTCATGGCTGATCCGTTTGCCGACAAAATCCTGGATCCGGATGACCAGTACATTCCGGCGGCTACCTATCCGGGACTCAAACAATTCCCGACAAAGATTCTGTCGGATAAGTGGTACTTCAACCGCGTGTCGGTATTGCAGACAGGCCAGACCGCCTATGACTGGAAATCCTCATTCGTGCGCAAACCGAAGGAAAAGTTGGTCATTTACGAATTGCTCATCCGCGATTTCTTTGCCAATGGCCAGCGCAATTACAAGAATCTCATTGATACACTCGGTTACCTCAAGCGTCTGGGGGTGAACGCAGTGGAACTCATGCCCGTCATGGAATTCAATGGCAATGAAGGCTGGGGCTATAATCCGACCTTCCTGTTTGCGCCCGATAAGTACTATGGCACCAAAGACAAATTGAAGGAGTTCATCGACAAATGCCACGCACAGGGAATTGCCGTGATACTCGACATCGTGCTGAACCACCAGGATCTGCCTAGCCCACTGGCATTAATGGACTTTGATTTTAATCTGTCCCAGCCGAAGGCCACCAACAAGTGGTTCAACCAGACGGCTACACACCCGTTCAGTGTCTTCAACGACTTCAACCATGAGAGCACTTACACTCAGAAGTACGTGGATTCAGTCAATCACTATTGGATCCATGAATACCATATCGATGGTTACCGCTATGACCTGAGCAAAGGATTCACTCAGACCAATAGCGGAAGCAATGTCGGCGCATGGAGTGCGAATGACCCGTCGCGCATTGCAATTTTGACGCGGATGATGGATAAGATAAAGGCACATACCGCTGATGCTTACCTGATCCTTGAACATTTCGCCGACAATACCGAAGAAACGACACTTGCCAATGAGGGATTCATGCTGTGGGGTAATCTCACCAACGCCTTCGGCCAGAGCACCATGGGCTACACCGACAACTCTTCGGTATCCAGCCTTTCATACAAGTCTCGCGGTTGGTCCCAGCCAGGACTGGTGGGCTACATGGAAAGTCATGATGAAGAACGACTCATGGCGAAGAACCTCCAGTTTGGAAATGTACTCGGCGGATACTCCGCCAAGAGCCTGCCCATCGCTCTGAAACGCTCTCTGGCAGCAGCTACCGTGTTTCTGTCTGTCCCAGGTCCAAAAATGATCTGGCAATTTGGTGAACTGGGCTATGACGCATCCATCAACCTGTGTGAAGATGGCACCAACAATTCCAATTGCCGACTCAGTCCAAAGCCCGTGCACTGGGAATATAAGAACGCAACTGAACG
The DNA here is from genome assembly GCA_019694905.1 of Cyclobacteriaceae bacterium. GTDB lineage: Bacteria > Bacteroidota > Bacteroidia > Cytophagales > Cyclobacteriaceae > ELB16-189. The sequence goes on along the minus strand of JAIBBB010000101.1, from coordinate 2,546 downwards.
CGCAGAAGTCTTCAAGCGGTATCAGGACATGTTGAGCCTGAGAAGCAAATACCCGATATTCTCCACCAGTGATATCGCAATTAACGACCCGGGTACGCTGATGAAAACAGTTACGCTCAAAGGAACACCTTATGTGGAAACGCCAACCACTGCTGACCAGATGAATGCCGTTGTGGTATCAAACTTCAACCTCGAGACCAAACCCATTTCCGTGACCTTCCCTCATGCTGGCACCTGGTACGAGTACTTTACAGGACAATCTGTCCAGGCAACAACAGCCGCTTCGTCTATCCTGGTCAATCCGGGCTATGCGCTGCTTTATACCGATGTGGCATTGAATACGGTAACGGGTCTTGAGGACACACCGGGTACCCTCGCTGTCACGGCCTACCCTAATCCAGGAAACGGCATCTTTACCGTTGAGGGCGTGAGCCTCACCCGTACCAATCACAGCGTGTGGGACAGCAAAGGCGCAGAGGTCAATGTCACAGGCAACGAACACGGTCAGATTGACCTTCGTTCGGCACCCGATGGATTGTACATTCTCCGCGTGAATGATCGTTCTCATACCCATACACTCAAACTCTTCAAATCAGGCCGCTTGCAATAGACTGCATCAGGTGGTGTAATTGTCCTGCCTTTCAGGACAGAAAGATGTTAATTTGATGTACTATCGGATTAACCTTTCCCCTATGTACCGTATTCTGACAATCCTCCTGTTGCTGGCTGGCCACTTTGTGTGTGCACAGTCACTCGACCCATCCTTTTATACCAATTACAAATGGAGAAACATCGGCCCGAACCGCGGTGGCCGGTCGCTGAGCAGTATGGGAAGCCCGGGGCGACCCAACGAATACTACTTCGGTGCAACTGGCGGCGGACTGTGGAAAACGACAGATGGCGGCCAGGAGTGGGAGCCGGTAACAGATGGGAAGATCACATCCTCATCAATCGGTGCGGTCGCAATTGCTGAAACAAATCCTGACATCGTCTACATCGGCGGTGGAGAAACTCAGTTGAGAGGATCTATCACGCAAGGCGATGGCGTGTACAAAACCACTGATGGCGGGAAGACCTGGAGGCACCTCGGACTGAGAGAAACGCAGGCGATCGCCCGCATCAGGGTGCATCCCACCAACCCCGATGTTGTCTATGTTGCTGCCCTGGGCCATCCCTATGGCGACAATGAAGAGCGCGGCGTGTTCCGTTCCACCGATGGCGGCAACACCTGGAAAAAAGTGCTGTATGTGAGCCCCAAAGCTGGCGCAGCCGACCTCGTGATCGATCGTACCAACCCAAAGATCATCTACGCAACGACATGGCAAGTATATCGCCGCACCTGGAAAATGTGGGGCGGCGGCCCCGACTGCAAACTGTGGAAATCTGAAAATGGCGGCGACACCTGGACTGAACTGACACGCAACCCGGGTATGCCGGAAGCACCCTTTGGCAAAATTGGCATCACCGTATCCCCCGCCGACAACAAGCGATTGTGGGCGATCGTCGAAGCGAATGAAGGGGGCGTGTTCAGAAGTGATGACGGCGGCGCCACATGGAAACGGACCAATGATGAACGCAAATTGCGTCAACGCGCATTCTACTACACCAGACTCGTGGCAGATCCGCTGGATCGGGAAACAGTGTATGCCCTGAATGTGGAATTTTTCAAGTCAACCGACGGCGGAGTCAAATTTGAGAACATCAACACCAAACACGGCGATCACCATGACCTGTGGATTGATCCCAACAACTCCCAGCGAATGATCCTGTCGGACGACGGGGGCGCGGTGGTATCTGTCAACGGTGGCAAATCATGGACCGATCAGGACTACTGCACCACACAGTTCTATCATGTGACCACCACCAACCATGTCCCGTACCATGTGGCAGGGGCACAGCAGGACAACTCTACCATCGCAGTCCCCAGCGACGGCTGGGAGCATATGAATGTTTTGGGCCAATGGGGTTACGACGTCGGTGGCGGTGAAAGCGGCTACATCGTTTCGCATCCAACCAACCCCGATGTGTACTACGCCGGCAGTCAGGGCGCCCTGCTGACGCGTTATGACCGACTCTCCGGCCAGATCCGCGACATTCAGGTGTACCCGCGATTCTTCTCTGGTGAACCGGCCAACTCACTTCCGGAGCGCTGGCAATGGACATTCCCGATTGTGTTTTCGCCAAAAGATCCGGGCACGATGTACACCTGTTCCCAGCATGTGTGGAAAACAACCAACGACGGCCAGAGCTGGGATGTCATCAGCCCCGATCTGACCTATGCCGACCCAGAAACACTTGGCCTTTCGGGCGGAGAAATCACCAAAGACATGAATGGCCCTGAAATCTACGCCACGGTCTTTGCGCTGGCCCCTTCCTTCCACGACATCAATACCATATGGGCCGGCAGCGACGATGGCAAGATCAGCATCACACGCGATGCCACGGCATTGCCCGAATTGCCGCCCTCACCGACATCTGTCGGGCTTCCTTTTTTTACCAACTGGACGTACCGGCTGGATCGGGCTTTGGACGCCGAGTACAACAAA
>JAIBBB010000336.1 GCA_019694905.1 Cyclobacteriaceae bacterium | reverse complement strand
GAGATAGCCGGATCGAAAGTTCCATTTCGAAGTCCCTTGATCCAGATAATTTCGAAGCCGTTGGAGCTTAGCAGATCGGGGATCATGTCACCATCAAAATCATCGCAAATCAGCTGACCTGTCAATCCGGAGCCGCTGAGTTGTGAGATTGTTTGAGCGAAATTGAATGTACCGGCACCCGTTCCCAGTAGTATTGTAACATCATAGCTGTCCCTGTTTTGTACTGCCAAATCCACGTTACTATCCCCATTGAAGTCTGCTGCAACAAGGTCAATCGGAAATGTCCCGGCCGTAACGGTTGACGCGGCTCCGTAGTTGAATAGGGACACTGCCCGGAAGATGTGCACTACTCCATCCGTGGCAACGGCCAGATCCTGCAAAGCGTCGCCATCGAAATCAGTGGCAACAATCTGTGAAGGAACGCCAGTCGTAGGCAACACTTGCGAGATGGTGAAGTTGCCGAGTCCATCACCAAGAAAAGTCAATACCGAGTACCCAGCCATGGTCACAGCCAGGTCAGGAATAAGATCGCCGCTCAAATCCTTCACAACCAAGTCGGTGGCTGTGCCGGCAACATCGATATCTGGCATCTGCACAAAAGTGCCGTCGCCGTTACCGATGAATACGCTCAGATAATCCCCGTTGAGAACTACGAAATCACTGTTCATGTCACCATTTAGATCCCCGTATTCAAGATTGAATGTCGATCCTGAGACCGGATAAGGAACTCTTGGTGCAAACTGGACTTGTGCGAGCCCTTCTTCAAGACAAAAAGCCAGGAGTAAAACGAATACATAAATCCCGCGAGCCAAATCGTTTATTCCTGTTTTGGAACGGCCTGTTGAAATGCGGCAATGGCATAGACTTGTCCTCATTCTCTTACCCTTTCCAAAGCAGGTGCCATCCTGGAAAAGACGTTGAATTGTGCTCTTGTCACAACTGGCTACCTGTCGTTGTCACGAAATGAAACAACAGGGTGTTTCATTTCGGAGCAATCCGAACACGGTGGAGCGCCTAGTGAAGCATTTTTCGCTATTTTCATTGACCGGTATCGATTTCGCTGGAAGCATATAAGCATCCACACCATATGCTCCTCAACCACCTCAAACTCGCCCTCCGTCTGCTGGTAAGAAGTCCATTCTTCACCTTCATTAATGTGCTGGGACTTTCCGTGGGCGTGGCCGCCTTCCTGATACTCTGGCAACATGCAACTTCTGAGTTGAAGATGGACCAGTCTCACAAGGACTATAAACGAATGGCCCGCATCGGGGGAAACTGGAACTGGAATGAAGAAGGACAGGTGGGCCACATTACCTGGGGTAACATCATGGCGCACCAATTCAATATGATCCTGAGTGATTTTTCAGAAATAGAGGATCATACGCGATTTATCCTGGAGGATTCAAAAAGGGTGTCGGTTCAAAAAAACGGTGAGCGCAAACTATACAATGAAGCGCGCATCGTCCGGGCGGATCCCAACCTCTTTGATTTCTTTGCAATTCCCCTGATTTATGGGGACATCCACAAGGCGCTCCAGAGGTCAAATGCGGTTGCCTTGTCTCGACGCACGGCGATCAAATATTTCGGCGAGATCAATCCGGTGGATCAGCTGCTCACGATTGACGACAGCACAACACTGGTGGTTTCCGCCGTCTTTGAAGACCTGCCTCATACCACACACCTTGAATTTGACCTTGTGCTGTCTAGCGTCGGCAGGGAACGAGAATGGGACGAACCGGTGATTTTTTTTACGCAGTGCTATGTAAAACTCAACCGGGAGGATGGATTTCAGGAATTAACCAGCCGAATAAATGGAAACACGGCAAAATATTGGGAAGCCATCCTGAAAATGTATCCCCAGGGATGGGGTGACATTTTTGCACAGCCGCTCGAGGAGATCGCTTTCAGTAATTTTTCGGGCGATTGGTTTGAGCCGAGGTCTCGTTTTTCGCTGGTGATTCTTGGCATTGTGGCCGTGCTGATACTGACGATGGCCTGGATCAACTGCATCAACCTGACGATTTCCCGAACGACGAAGCGACTCAAAGAAATTGCCACGCGCAAAGTTTCGGGAGCACTGACGCGTGACTTTCTGAAGCAATTCATGATTGAATCGCTGGTGACGAATCTTTTGGCAATCGCATGCGCCCTCACGGCGATACAGTTGATTCGTGAGCCGCTTCATTCCATTTTCAATATTCAGATCATGGAGCCAGGTTCGATTCCCCCGGGCGACTGGATTTTGCCTGGTCTTTTTGTTTGTTCTGGGATCATTATCACCGCGTTGTACCCGGCCTTTATGTCGGCCTCCTATAGTCCGCGGTCCCTGCTTTCATTCCACACAAGGCCATCCACACGAAGCGTCTTTCCTGCCCTGTTGACGACGGTTCAGTACGCAGCGGCCTTTGCGCTCATTTCATGGGGATTCATCATGTATGCCCAGCTTAACTTCATTCTTCATAAGGATCTGGGTATTGATAAGGCCAATGTTGTCATCCTGGATGCGCCGAATGTCAAATCAGCCACCTATGAGGCTGACTTCCATTTCTTTTTGTCACAAATTTCCAGGCTTCACGAAGTCACCTACAGTCATTCAGTTTTTAGGGATATTATAGGCAGCGGTTTTAGAATGAAACGTCCCAACCAGGAGGGATATAAGGTGATCTCTTCGAACGGCGGCATAGACGAAACGTTTATCCCCTTTTACAAGATCAAACTATTGGCTGGACGCAATTTCAGACCCAACGACCGGGACGATGCCATCATCATCAGCCGCTACGCGGCCGAGCGCCTGAGTTACAAGGGACCTGAAGATGCTCTCGGAGGCAGAATCAAGGTAGTGAGGGGGATAAGCGATCCGCAGGCCAAACCCATGGACATGGAAATCATCGGCGTTATCGAGGATTACCGGCTTACGACGTTCAAGAATTTCGGGGGGAACGACTCACAAGAAGCCACGGGTAGTGGCATCTGCCTGACATTCAAAAATGCAATATTCAGGGACATGGTTCCGGAGCGTATTTCAATTCGCCTGCCCGTGAAAAATGTTGAGGAGCAAATGGCCAAAATTGAGTCAGTGTACAAGAAAGTATTTCCGGGAAGCGTTGCCAATTGGTATTTTCTGGATGATCGCATCAACGAGGCCTACAACCAGGAGAAGATTTCAAATAATCAGATTGCCTTGTTCACGGTGCTGGCCATCGGCATAGCCTGTCTGGGTCTCCTGGGCATGATATCCAACAAGGTGGAAGAGAAGACAAAGGAGATCGGGATCCGGAAGGTGCTGGGCGCGGGTATCCGGCAAATTGGCTCTGTCTTGCTTCAGACAACCCTGCGACAGGTAGTTGCAGCCGTCCTGTTGAGCATGCCGGTTGCGTACTACCTGGGTGGCCAATATTTGGAACAGTATACGGAACGGATTGAATTGCAGTGGTGGCATTTTGCCGCCCCCGTAATTTTGTTGCTGCTCATTCTGTTCACCACAATCTCCTCGGTGCTTTGGAGGGCAGCCCGTAGCAATCCGGTGGAGGCGTTGAAGTATGAATGAGCCAAATACCATTTACCGATCACCGATTACCGACCACTGACTACTGATCACGGTGCTGCTTAACTACCTCAAACTCGCCCTCCGCCTCCTGGTAAGAAATCCCTTCTTCACATTTATTAATGTGGCGGGATTGGCGGTGGGGTTTGCATCGTTTAT
>JAIBBB010000335.1 GCA_019694905.1 Cyclobacteriaceae bacterium | reverse complement strand
TTTGTCGGCCACACCCGACTGTTGTTCAAGGATACCTGCAGCATTGGGTGTGATGGTCCACCGCTTGCCGATCCTGAAATTCCGGTAGAGCAGGATGAAGGCAAAGTTGTTATCCGTGCGATGGTCGAGCAGGTCCGATACTTTGATCACCGTGGCTCCCCACTGTTTGTTTTCGATGGTGAAATTGGCATCTGCCGCAGGGTTGGAGCTATTGAGCCGTCCGGTAAATGAAAAATACCCCAGAGAATGAAGCCTGGTGGTGAGGCGCCAGTTATATCTGGACGGCGCAGTTTTTTTTGCTGAATCCAGCGTGGCAACACTTTGTGCCTCCGACTCAAGGAATGTGGTTGCCCACAGTACGCCTGCTGTGAGGCAGTACCTCATGCCTGAGCGGGTGAGATGGAGACGGTTGTTCATGCCGGTAATGTGCTACAATGGTACAGCCATTAACGGACACAGAACAGTTTCAGTTTTGTTTATTTTGATCATATCAGTTGTTGCGATACCTTGTGGCTAAAACCTTTGCTATGGAAACGATGACGCGCCCGACCGAGCACATCTACCTGGAGGTGGCGGACCGGATTGAAAAATTGATTGAGAAAAAGGTGCTGAAAGTGGGGGACAAGCTTCATTCGGTGCGGGCGTTGAGCAAGGAACAGGGCATCAGTTTGAGCACAGCCTTTCACGCATATTATCATCTGGAGAGCAAGGGCCTGATCGAAGCGCGACCGCAGTCGGGCTACTATGTACGCTTCTCGCCTCGCCACGCACTGGAAATTCCGGCAACGTGTGAACCCCCGGACGAGGCGGTACCTGTGAGTCTGGATGACATGATATCCAGTGTCTACAAGGACCTGCGCAGCGACAAGATTTTGAATTTCACCATTGCCTCGCCGGCGCCCTCGTTGTTGCCGGTGGCCAAACTCAACAAGGCGGTGGTACAGGCGTTGCGAGAAGCGCCGGACTCCTGTCTGGGATACGAGCACATTCAGGGCAATCTCGAGTTACGGAAGCAGATTGCCAGGCAGTCGTTCAACTGGGGTGGTGCGCTGAGCGAAGAAGACGTTGTGGTGACAGCCGGGTGCATGGAGGCGATGGCGCTGTGTCTGAAGACGGTGACCAAACCTGGAGACGCAGTCGCCATTGAAAGTCCCACCTACTTTGGCATTTTTCAGGTGATGGAGAGTCTCGGATTGAAAGTGGTTGAAATCCCCACGCACCCCAACACGGGTGTGGATGTGGCCTATCTTGAAAAGGCGATCCGCAAGTTCAGAATCAAGGCTTGTTTGTTTGTCTGCAACTTCAATAACCCAATTGGCAGTTGTATGCCTGACGAGAGCAAGGAGCAGCTCGTAGCGATGCTTGCCCGGCAGGAGATACCTTTGATTGAGGATGACATCTATGGTGAGTTGTTTTTTGGGAAGAGCCGGCCACGCACCTGTAAGTCCTACGACCGCAAGGGGCTGGTGTTGCAGTGCGGTTCGTTTTCCAAGTCGCTGGCGCCGGGTTACCGCATTGGGTGGGTGATACCCGGGCGATTCAGGGAGCAGATCATCCGGCTCAAGCGCATGAACAATGTCTCAACGAACACACTCAGTCAGGTGGCGATTGCCAATTTTCTGAACAACGGACGTTACGAACTACATCTGCGGCACCTGCGCCGGGCCCTGCATACTCAATGTCTCCGCTACATACAGGCCGTGAGCCAGTATTTCCCTGAGGACACGCGGATCACGCGACCCCAAGGTGGTTTTGCCTTGTGGATAGAGTTGAATGAAAAGATTGACACCTATAAACTGCACAAGCGTGCGCTGAAGCACGGGATTGGGATCGCTCCCGGACAGATATTTTCTTCACAGGCGCGTTTCCGCAATTGCTTTCGTCTTAGTTTTGGTCTTCCATTCACATCAAAGGTGGAACAAGGAATCCGGGTGCTGGGTGAGTTGGCGAAGGGGCTGCGCTGATGTGAACTGAACCTTGTTGTTACCACCAGCGTTGTTATCTTTGAACTCTGTTCTAAGTCACAAAAAAACTATCATCATATGGCATTTACACTTCCTGCGCTACCGTATGCATTCAATGCACTGGAGCCGCACATCGACGCAAGGACCATGGAGATTCACCATGGCAAGCACCACAATGCATACGTCACCAACCTGAATAATGCAGTAGCCGGCAAGCCGGAAGAGAGCCTCAGCATTGAGGAAATCTGCAAGAATATTTCCAAGTACCCCGTTGCCGTGCGCAACAACGGCGGCGGTCACTACAACCACAGTCTGTTCTGGTCCATCCTTGCGCCGAATGCAGGTGGAGCACCCACGGGCGTTCTTGCCGATGCGATCAATGCAGCTTTTGGCAATTTTGAAGAGTTCAAGACCAAGTTTGGCGCAGCCGCGACTACCCGGTTTGGTTCCGGATGGGCATGGCTTGTGAAAGATGCATCCGGTAAGCTGGTCATCACCTCTACACCCAATCAGGACAATCCGCTGATGGACATAGCCGAAGTGAAGGGTACTCCGGTCATTGGCCTGGATGTGTGGGAACATGCATACTATCTCCATTACCAGAATCGCCGTCCGGACTACATCGCAGCCTGGTGGAATGTGGTCAACTGGAGCGAAGCGGCGAAGCGATTCGCCTTATAAACTCAGAAGCCCCGCGAGGGGCTTTTTTTATGACCTTTCCTTTCTCTTTTCTGAGTAACTTGAGCATTTCCAATATGTAGAGTCATGCCAAAATTCCCTTTGCTTGTTATTCTTGGTGTATGGTTGGCCCAGCAGGTGTCCGCCCAGCAGCAAACCTGGTGCAATCCAATGGACATCAATTATCGCTACAATTTTGAGCAGCTCAATGAAGGTATTTCATACCGTTCGGGAGCAGATCCGGTGATTGTCAATCACAAAGGTGAGTACTTTCTCTTCGTGACGATTTCCGGTGGCTACTGGCATTCCAAAGACCTTTTGCACTGGGACTTCATTACACCCAACAAATGGCCCATGGAGGACATGTGTGCCCCCGCCGCCATGTCGGTACGTGACACACTCTATCTCTTTCAATCGACTTTTCAGATGCGGCCCATCTTCTGGACGACTACACCTGAGAAGGGCGAACTGAATTTCTACAACCGGTGGTTACCCCAGTTGCCCAAAGATGTGGGACCATGGGATCCTGCACTCTTCTATGATGAAGACAAAGACAAGTGGTACATGTATTGGGGTTCGTCTAACGTGTATCCTATCTATGGCGCTGAGTTGGACAAGCAGCGGAGGCTCACTTACAAGTCTGCCTATCAAGGACTGATCTATCTCCACCCCGAAGAGCATGGTTGGGAGCGGTTCGGCCAGGATCATCGCTCGAGCATCAAGCCCTTTACGGAAGGAGCCTGGATGACAAAGCACGGTGGGAAGTACTACCTGCAATATGGGGCACCGGGGACCGAATACAATGTGTACGCCAACGGCACCTATGTGGCTGATGACCCGATGGGGCCTTTCACCTATGCACCCTACAATCCGGTTTCTTACAAGCCCGGTGGATTTGTGCAGGGTGCCGGCCATGGTAATACTTTTCAGGATGTGTACGGCAACTATTGGAACACGGGCACGCCCTGGGTGGCCGTCAACTGGAATTTCGAGCGACGCATCGCCATGTTCCCTGCAGGGTTTGATCAGGATGGAGACATGTTCTCCAATACCCGCTTTGGAGACCTTCCG
>JAIBBB010000100.1 GCA_019694905.1 Cyclobacteriaceae bacterium | reverse complement strand
GGTGCGCAATCACAATACTTGTCCGATTGTCCATCAACTTGAAGATCGCATCCTGCACCAGCCGCTCGGATTCCGAGTCCAGCGCCGACGTCGCCTCGTCCAGTATCAGTATGGGCGGATTTTTGAGCACCGCACGCGCAATGCTCAACCGCTGCCGCTGGCCACCCGACAACTTGGACCCGCGCTCACCGATGCGGGTCTGGTACCCGTCTTCCGTCTGCACAATGAAATCATGCGCATTGGCAATCTTCGCCGCCCGGATCACATCCTCTTCCTCAACATTCGGCATGCCGAAGGCAATGTTGTTGAAAATGGTGTCATTGAAGAGAATCGACTCCTGCGTCACAATCCCCATGTGATGCCGCAAAGCCTCTACATTATAGTCCCGCAACGATACGCCATCGACTAGCACTTCTCCCTCAGTAGGATCATAAAATCGCGGAATGAGATCTACCAACGTGGACTTGCCGCCCCCGGACGGCCCAACCAACGCTATGGTCTTTCCCTTCTCTATGGTGAGATTAATGTGCTTCAACACGAGGTCCGACTGATAGGCAAAAGACACATTCCGGAATTCAATCGCCTGGCTGAACACAGGCAGCGGCAGCGCATCCGGTTTGTTCTCTACCACCGGCTTCATGTCAATCAAATCAAAAATCCGCTTCGCTGAGGCCGTCGCGCGCTGAATGGATGTGACACCATTGGAAAAATTCTTCGCCGGTTGAATGATCATCGCAAACAAAGCAAGAAAGCCAAGAAACGTCTCCGGCTTCAGCGTCGCCCCTTCACTCAGCACCAGCTTGCCACCAAAGAAAATAATCCCCGCCATGATGATCACCCCCAGTGTCTCCGACACCGGCGAAGCAAGCTCATTCTTGTACGACATCGACTTGTTCACCCGCCGGTAATAAGCACTCTCCTCCTCCATCTTGTCGACGACAAAATTCCGGGCATTGAAAGCCTTGATCACCCGCATTCCGGAAAACGTCTCGTCGAGAATGTTCACGATGCGGCCCAGGGACTCCTGCCCCTCCTTGGCCTGTCGCTTCAGGCGCTTGATGATCTCCGCCACCACCAGTCCGGTAAATGGCAGCACAAGCAATGTGAACAATGTCAGTTGGTACGAGATCGCAAACAACACCATGAAGTATACAATGATGGTAAGCGGCTCCTTCATCACCGACTTCAGCGAGTTCATCACGCCGTTTTCCACTTCACCGACGTCGTTGGTGAAACGCGACAACAGATCTCCCTTGCGCTCCGAATTGAAAAACCCGATATGCAGGTTGGTAACGTTGTTGAAAATATGCAGCCGCATGTTGCGCACAATGTCCACACGGATCTTCGTGGCCATCACGCGCTCGAGGAACCGGAACAGGCTCGCGAGGATGATGCTGGCGACGATCATTGCGCAGACCACCAGCAGGGCGTACAACTTGTCGTGTCCCGCGGTCAGCGTGAGGAAATAGTGGTTGAACAGTTTGGATGCATAATCCGATGAGAAACTGAACTCCGGCATCGGCGGTGGTGTCATTTCCGCCGCGTTGGCGTTGAACAACTGACTCAGCATGGGGATCACCAGCACGATGTTCATCGCTCCAAACAGGATCCCCAGGATGGAGAAGAAAAAGAAGAACGCCAGCCGCGAGTTGAGCTGGTTGGCGTATGAAAGGATGCGAAGAAAGATTTTCATGCCCGTGGTGGTGACATCAGAAGTCGTAACTGCGTTTGGCTATGTTCCAGCGCAACGCCACGGTGGTCATCGTCGTGTTGTTTTGGTAAAATGTATCGGCACTCTTGCTGATGCGGAAGGTCTGCCGTGCGTCGATGAAGACGTTGTGTTTGACCATGTAGGAGATCGTCAGGTCGCTGTAGGCGATTTTATTCTGAACGCCCTGTGCCAACGTGTTGCCATACTCCTTCGTGCGCGACACGTAGCTCTTGTTAATGTCGCCGCCGAAGTTGTTGCCCGTGGCATCGCGGCCAATCACGGCATAGGTGTTTTTCCACACCACATTGAGCCGCCCGGGCTGGTACCGCACGATGCCGGCGAGTTCGTAGAAGTTGGCTCCCAGCGGATGCGCCAGCGGCTGCAGGTAGTTGGAGTAGTTGGTGTACAACGACTGATGCGAATAAGTGAAAGGGCGCACGATGTTGACCTCCGCCTGGAGGTCCAGGTTAGAGACGTTCAGCGCGTCGATATATTTTATGCCGCCCTGCACCGCAAATTTGTTTGCCCACCAGCCGTTGCCGGCCTTGATGTTCTTCAGCACAAATTCATCGAGCACAAACTGGCCGTACACCGATACTTTCCTGAATGGGATCCATTTGAAGTCGCCGCCAAGAATGGCATTGTCCGAACTTCCGTTCTGCTGCTCGATCGCGCGGTAGAAGATGACGGGGTTGAGGTAGTTCAGCTCAAACGTGCCGTTGTTGAGCGTGTCGGCGGGACTGAACACAATCGACTCAAAGAAGCCGATGTTGAGTTTCCTGCCGATGTTGACACTGGCGTGGTGGAAGGCCACGTACTTCTCCGGGTAGCGCTGGTTAGGCAACACCCGTGTATCGGCTGTCAGACGATTGACGGAGAAATGATAATTCAGTTTCCACACATTCACATTAAATCGCACGAACTCGCCGGGTGCCGAAAAGTCCGAGAAGATGAGCGAGCGGAATCCATTGCCGATGAACATGCGGTCGTGACCGAACTGCATGTTGAGATGCTTGCTGAGGTTCACATCGATGTAGGCGCGCGCCTGAAAGAAGTCGACGCCGTTGGACTTGAACCGCTTCCAGAATCCCTCGTGTGGAACTACCGGATACGTGCCCATCTGGTCGGACACATACTGCGGCAAGATGCTCTGGTTGTCGGTGAGGAATGTATAAAACGCAATCTTGTTGTCGAGCCGGCCGCGGATTTCCACACCGCGGGTGTTGATGAAAAGCGTGGAGCTGTTGCGCGAATCCTTGCCCCCGCCAAAATAGGCGACAGGGCTCACGTGGATGTCAAACGCAGGCTGGTCCACATGCACGAAGTCGGATTGCTTGCGGTAGAGACCCTTCCAGGAGCGCTTTGAGTCGGCGGTGCCGGCGTCGGTGTATTCCCAACTGTCGTTGCGCAGGTAGTCCCAGTTGAACTGGTCGCCGGATGAGGTGAAGGTGCCCGGGCGGTTATGGAGCGTGTCGAGGTAAGCGGCGATGGCCGACCTGCGGTAGGGCTTGACGGTGGTAAACAGGGGAGATGCCGTCCGGCCCGACTTGATTTCGTAGCGGTCCAGGGTGTGGTAGTAATCCTCATTGAGGGGCGCATTGGCGCTCTGGCCCCGGGCGCCGGCCGCGCCTATTAATAGTAGTATGAGCAAAACAGGGCGGCGGAGCATCAGAATGATTGAAAAAATGGGCTTTTTGCGGTCAAAATGGGGATTTAGCCCACAAATTACCGCCATTTGCGATAGGTTGCAAATTATGCAAAGGCCCCGCTTGCAAATACCCACCCGCCCCTTATCTTTGCAGTCCCTTTAGAAAAAGACACATGAAAAAAGGCATTCATCCCGAGTATAACGACGTGATTTTCTGGGATACTTCCAGTGATTTCAAGTTCATGAGCCGCAGCACAGTTTCCTCCAAGGAAAAGCTGAAGTGGACTGATGGCAAGGAGTATCCGGTTATCAAAATAGAAGTTAGTTCTGCCTCACACCCTTTCTTCACCGGCAAGAAAATGTTTGTGGACACTGCAGGTCGCCTCGAGAAGTTCAAAAAGAAATACGAAAAGAAAGCCTGATTCAGGCCTGACGATACTCTTCTTAGCGTTTAATTTAGAAGGCTTCCCCTGGGAAGCCTTCTTTCATTTGCGGGGTCCGTTGGCTATCTTGGATGGCTATGGCTGATCTGCTACCGCGCCCTGTCTCGGTTTCCCAAACTACCATCACGGAACTCATGATTCCGTCGTACGCCAATTTCGGGGGCAAGATCCACGGCGGCATTCTGCTGTCGCTGATGGACAAGGTCGCCTACGCCTGCGCGAGCAAACACGCCGGCACCTACTGTGTGACCGTCTCTGTCGACAAGGTGGAATTCCTGCAGCCTGTGGAAGTGGGTGAACTCGTCTCACTGCTCGCATCTGTCAACTATGTAGGCCGCACCTCGCTGGTCGTGGGCATTCGCGTAGAGGCGCAGAACGTAAAGACCGGCATTGTCAAGCACACCAACTCCTCTTACTTTACCATGGTGGCCAAGGGTGACGACAACAAACCCGTCGTCGTGCCACCGCTGGTGCTGGAAAACGATGAACACATCAAGCGCTTCCTCGAAGCGATGCGCATGAAAGACATCAAGGAAAAAGTCCGCGAAGAAATGGACGACGCCAAATCGACCGTAGACGTCGTTCATGCGGCCACGCTGCTCAAGGACCAGCGGTGTATCATTCAACGGTAATACCAATTCTCATTCACCAGATATCCCAACCTGCTTTATGAAGTACCTGTTACTCCTCCTCGTTGTACTCACATTCACCGTTCAAGCCCAGGAAGCCCTCGTGCTGCCGCAGCGCACGCAGTCGCGAATCGTCGACGAACTGCTCGAAGACCGGCTCCGCACACTCCTCCCCACGCTCATGCGCCGCGAAGGCATCGACATGTGGGTGGTGATCTCACGTGAATACAACGAAGACCCGGTCATCAAAACCTTGCTCCCCGAAGTGTGGATGGCGGCACGCCGTACCACCATGCTCATCGCCTTCGATCGCGGCGCGGGCCAGGAACTGGAATTCCTCGCCGTGGCTCGCTATGACGTCGGCAAGATGTTCAAGCGCGCGTGGGACCCCGACGCCAACCCCGACCAGTGGGCGCAGCTCGGCAAAATCGTCGCCGAACGAAACCCTAAAAAGATCGGCGTCAACAAAGCACCCTCCTGGGGCCACGCCGATGGCCTCACCGCCAACGACTATGAGAATTTCCTGCGCGTGCTGCCAGCCGCACTCAAGAGCCATGTAGTATCAGCAGAAAAACTCGCCGTAGCCTGGCTGGAGACACGCACCGAAAAAGAGATGGCCATCTATCCGCAGATCTGCCGCCTCGCCCATGAAATCATCGCCGAAGGATTCTCCGACAAAGTCATTCAGCCCGGCGTCACCACCACCGAAGACGTCGTATGGTGGTACCGCGAACGCATCAAGGAACGCAAACTCGACACCTGGTTCCAGCCCTCGGTCTCCGTGCAGCGCAACGAACCCGATGCACTCACCGCCAAGCGGCCCCTGCCACTCGTGATCCTCCCCGGCGACCTGCTCCACGTAGACTTCGGCATCACCTACCTCCGCCTCAACACGGACACACAACAGCACGCCTACATCCTTCGACCCGGCGAAACCAGCGCCCCCGCTTTCCTCACCGATGCCTTCCACAAAGGCAACCGCCTCCAGGATATCCTCACCAGCCAGTTTAAAGAAGGCAAGACCGGCAACCAGATCCTCGCAGATACCCGCAAGCAGGCAATCGCCGAAGGACTCACTCCTTCCGTGTACACGCACCCGATTGGTAACCACGGCCACGCCGCCGGTACCACCATCGGCCAGTGGGACATGCAGGGCGGCGTGCCCTTCACCGGCGACTACCCCATGCACTACCAGACCGCCTACAGCATTGAACTCAATGTATCAGTGCCCGTCGCTGAATGGAAAAAAGACATCCGCATCATGCTTGAAGAAGATGGCTACTTCGACGAAAACGGCTTCCGCTATATCGATGGAAGACAGACAGACATCATCCTCATTCCCAAACCCATCGCGAACGCACGCTGACCGCTTGCCCTCCATTTGATTTATGGTGAAATTGCAGGCCTACCTGCACCCGAACTTGTCATGAAGTTGCTCAAACAGATCCACACGGCGTACTGCTTCATGATCTTCGGGCTGGTGTTCCTCGTGTTCTTCCTGCCACTGATGGTGCCGGTGCTCTTCCCCAGCCAATACCGGCTCGTGGGTGTCTTCAACCGCTGGTGGGCAAAGAGCATGTTCATCCTGTGGTTCCTGCCCTATCGCATCGTCGTCAAAAGTCCGCTCGACCCACGCCGGCAGTATATCTTCTGTCCCAACCACCACTCCTACCTCGACATACCCACGATGGGGCTCAACCCGGTTGACACGATCTTCGTCGGCAAGAATGCCATGGAGAAGATTCCCCTGTTCGGCTACATGTACAGGAAGTTGCACATCACCGTCGACCGCCGGAAGCTGCGCAGCCGCTACGCCACGTACATCAAGTCCCAGGAGGCCATTGACGAAGGCAAGAGCCTGGTGATCTACCCCGAAGGCGGCATCGTAGCTGAGAAGCCACCGGCGATGGGTCGCTTCAAGGAAGGCGCCTTCCGCCTCGCCATCGAAAAACAAATCCCCATCGTGCCGGTCACAATTCCCTTCAATTGGATACTTTTGCCCGACGAAAGTCTGCTGCTCACGCGCGGAGAAGTGCGGATCATCTTCCATGAACCCATCGAAACCCGCGGCATGGCCATGGAGCAGCTGGACAGCCTCAGGGACAAGGTCTTCAACATCATCAACGACGAGATCAAAACCAACAACGCAACGCGCGTGGCATGAACATCGACCGGAACACACTCGACAAAATCGCACACCTCGCCCGCCTCACCTTTGAAGAAAAGGACGCGGAGGAGATGATGAAGGACATGTCGCGCATGGTTTCCTTTGTCGAGAAACTGAAAGAGGTCAATACCGAAGGCGTGGAGCCGCTCACCACCATGAGCCATGAAGTGAATGCGCTCCGTGATGACGTGCCCGCAGCGCCGCTGGAACATGAGCGCGCCCTGCGGAATGCGCCACAACACGACAGCGACTACTTTCGCGTCCCCAAAGTACTCGAATAAATTTCGACCATGCAGTTCCTCGCCTTCTGGAAGAACTATTCCACCGTCTATCGGCGCATCCTCGCAGGCTTCGCCGTGGTCGTGGCGTGCGCGGGAAGCCTCTACTGGTACACCTATATTCAGTACCCTGCCCCCTCGCTCACGTGGCAGAGCGTGCAACACCTCGACACCTCGCCGTGGGCAGCCCATGCTTTTCAGGTCGGCCCCTTTGATCTGACCGTCTACGGCGACAACCTCGTCCTCACCGAGCGCATGCTCGGCAACGACCTCGTCGTCAACCCGAACAGTGGCTATCTGTTCCTCACTGGCTGCGCCATCGCCTTCATCATGCTCCTCGCGCTGATGTCCGTGCTGCCGCGCTTCTGGTTCTACATCAGCGCTGGTATTCTCATCTTCATCGTCGCGAGCCTGCGCCTCGAATCATTGGAAATCGCCGGACTGGTGAATCGCCTCCCTGCCATCCTGCTCTCGATGCTGCTGCTGTTGCCAGGCGTGTGGTACCAGTTCGTGTCCCCCGCCACCTCTTTCTTCCGCAGGCTGGTGGTCTACACCATCGTCATCCTCGTCGCCGGCGTGCTCATCCACCTGCTTGCACACACAGGCTCCCCGCTGCTGTACCTCAGCGCCGACCTTATTCCCATCGCGATGATCGGCAGCGCTGTGTTCATCGCACTCATCGCCCACGAAATCATCGCTGCATTCATCACCCTCATCACCGGCGGATTCTACAAAAGCAAAAGCCTCAACCACTTTCTGATCCTCAGCGTCATCTACCTGCTCAACCTGTGGTTTGCCTATGCGCACAAGATGGGCTGGGTCAACTGGGATTTCTACCTCCACCCGCTGGTAGTGCTGTTCATCTCCTCGCTGCTCGCCGTGTGGGGTATTCGCCGCCAGTCGCCGCAGTACGACAACATCATCGATGCAGATCCCTTCGCCGTCTACGGCATCCTGGCACTCGGCCTACTCACCTGGTCGCTGGTGAGCTACCTGCAGGTGACCGCCAACGACCCGGGCTTGTCCACCATCAGCGACCTCTCGCTCTACGCACACCTCGGCTACGGCATGATGTTCGTAATCTATGTGATCGGCAACTTCATCAACCTGCTCGGCAACAACATGGCCGTCTACAAAGTGCTGTATCAGCCCGAGCACATGCCCTTCTTCACCTACCGCTTCGCAGGCCTCATCGCCACACTCGGCTTTGTGTTCGTCAACTTCTGGATGCGGCCCGTCAACGACACCATGGCCGCGTACCACAATGCCGTGGCCGATCTGTACCTGTCGCGGGGCGAGGTACTTCTTGCCGAAGGCTACTACAAGAGCGGTGTCTCGTTTGGCACCTACAACCACCACGGCAACTATGCCATCGCCAACATCGAGGTGATGCGCAACAACCGCACGCGCGCCATCCGCGCTTACGACAACGCCACCAGCCGCCGACCGACGGAGATGGCGTTCCTCAACCAGGCCGAGTTGCTGCGCCAGCAGGGCGACAAACTCCAGTCGCTGCAGGTGCTGGAAGAAGCCGCCCGCGCTTTTCCCCGCAGCGCCCATGTCTGGAACTCCCTTGGCTACACCTACATGGACCTTCACGTCGCGGACTCTGCCGCGCTTGCCTTCCGGCGCGCCCGGCGACTTGATCCGCGTGCACCGTCGTCAGCCATCAACTACACGGCATTGCTGGCAGTGCGCGATGCACCGCTGAAGGCCGACTCACTGCTGACATTGTACGACGGCGACAAGGGCGCCAAAGCCAATGTCCTCGCACTCGCCAACCGGCAGCACGTGCAAGTGCAAACCACCTTCACCCTGCCGGCCGACTCCATGCTGTCTGTGTACGACGCCGTCCTCGCCCAGAATTTCCTGCTGCAGGGCGCAGGGCAGGATACCGCTATCGTCAGAACAGTCTGGACAATGGCGGGCAAGAAACAGAACAGCGCCTTCCGCGAACAACTGCGCTTCACCTGCGCAATGGCCTGGTACCAGCTCGGCATGACAGGCAGCGCTCTCACCGCAATGCAGGACGTGGCGCTCAGCAGCCTGACGCCCGAACGCTACAACAACATCCTCGCCCAATGGGCCCTGGAGCAACGCGCACCTTCTGTCGCACTCACCTACACCCGCTTTGCCCTCCAGCAAAACCCTCAGGAGGCACAGTTCCTGAACGCCGTGGCACTCACAGAAGCGCACAGAACCGGCGAAGCCATCGTGGCCTGGGACAGCCTGCAACGCAAGAAAACCAGCAAGCTGCGAAGCCTCGCAGAATCCATGGTGCGCGTCCTCGCCCTGCCCTCAGATCAACTCGGCAGCCTCAGCGGCAACGAACCCTTCTCCGCCAGCCTGTACCGCTTTGACGACGGTGATTCTGTCGCATTCAAAAAATTCCTCCGCCAACTCAGCAGCGATGACCAACGCGCCAAAGCCATCCTCGAACGCTGCCAGCGCTACTTCGACCGCGATGAACTCCTGTCCGCCATCGTCACCTTCCAACTCACCAGCGGCCTGCAACTCTCTGATCGCAACCTGCTGGACGACATTCGCCACTTCGAGCTGCTCATGCTCGCCGACCGGCGTGAACTCAACACCATCGCCCAACAGATCAACAACCAACAGCTGCAGTTCGGCCCCAACCGGCTTGCCGAGAAAATCTACCTCGCCGCCCTCCTCGACGTCGCTTCCGGAAAATCGACAGAGGCCACAGCAAAATTTCAGTGGCTCGTGCGCGAACAACCGCTCTTCAGCCCGGGTGTCGTTGCCGCCGCCGACTTCATGCGCCAGCAATCGCCGGACAAACAACTGGAAGTCTACAAACTCCTCGCCGCCGCTCTCCACCGTCACCCACACAGCGTCAGAATCCTGAAAGCCTACATCGCCGAAGCGCGAGCCGCCGGATTCGACGAATATGCCGAAAGCGCCGCAGCGACCCTGCAATTTGTGCTCGAACACGAATAGACCGTCCGGCAAAATTTACAGACACCCTCGCGCGGTTTTTTCTATTTTTGCTTCCTCAACCCACACTATGGAACTCAAACAAGTACCCCTTCGCCACATTCATGAATCCCTCGGTGCCAAGATGGTGCCCTTCGCCGGCTACAACATGCCCGTGCGTTACTCGTCCGACCTGGACGAACACATGACTGTGCGCAATGCGGTGGGCGTGTTTGACGTCTCCCACATGGGCGAATTCACGGTGAAAGGCCCGGCAGCACTCGACCTCATCCAGCGTGTCACCAGCAACGACGCCGCCAAACTCATCGACGGCCAGGCGCAATACTCGTGCCTTCCCAACGGCCGCGGCGGCATCGTCGACGACCTCATTGTCTATAAGATCAAAGACAACGACTACCTGCTGGTCGTCAACGCCTCCAACATCGACAAAGACTGGAACTGGATCGCCTCGTTCAACAGCGGCGGCGCCGAGATGAAAAATATTTCCGACGACATCTGTCTCTTCGCCGTGCAGGGCCCGAAAGCCACCGGCATCCTCCAGACGCTCACCACCACCGACCTGTCGGCAATCAAATACTACCACTTCGCCATCGGCACTTTCGCAGGTGTCGACCACGTGATCATGAGCAACACCGGGTATACCGGCGCCGGCGGCATGGAGTTGTATGTGCCCAAAGCAGCCGCAGAGAAAGTGTGGCATGCAGTCTTTGAAGCTGGGAAATCCGCCGGCATCAAACCCATCGGTCTCGGCGCCCGCGACACCCTCCGCCTCGAGATGGGCTTCTGTCTCTATGGCAACGACATCGACGACACCACCTCACCCATTGAAGCAGGCCTCGGATGGATCACCAAGTTCACCAAGCCCTTCACCAACCACGAGCAGATCCGCAGGCACAAGGAAGACGGCGTGTCGCGCAAACTCGTGGGCTTCAAGATGGTCGACAAAGGCATCCCGCGCCACGACTACGAAATTCACAACAGCGCCGGCGAGGTGATCGGCAAGGTCACGTCTGGCACCATGTCACCCGTGCTCGGCATCGGCGTAGGGCTCGGCTATGTGAACACCGCCTACAGCCAACCCGGCGCAGAGATCTTCATCTCCGTGCGCGGCAAAGCGCTGAAGGCTGCGGTGAGCAAGCCGCCGTTCATCTGACCCATCATTTGCTGAGATTCAGTTAACCGGCGAGGAGTCCGCCGGAAGAGTCTTTGCTGGCGCCCGTGACGCTGCGCAGGGCGTTGGCTTCGCCGCGCATTCGCAGCACACCGAGGAAGGCAAACACCAGCGCCTCCTTGAATTCAATCACTGCCCGCTCCGGTATCACCACCTGCAACCTGGGGCCACCGGCAGCAGCTATGCGCGACATCAGAAAAGTGTTGAGCGCACCGCCCCCCGTGGCGAGCATGCGGACCGGCCGCGTGTGGCGGCCCACACTCTGTGCAATCTCAAGGGCTATCATCTCACACACCGTGCGCAGCCGGTCGGCGAGTGGTATGGCCCGCTGCTCCAGCAGCGGCTGAATGCTTGTCTCAAACATCTCGCGCCCGAGTGAAGGTCTGTCCTTCCGCCACTTCATCTGCTGCTGCGTGAGCGCCTGTAATAATCCTTCGTGGATTTCTCCTGTGGCCGCGAGCGCGCCCTGCGCATCGTAGTCCTTGCCCACCTCCGCCATGAGCGTGTTGAGCGCCATGTTGCAAAAGCAGACGTCGAACGCCACGCGTTTGCCGCCGGTGCGACGGCTCAGGTTGGCGATGCCGCCGAGGTTGAGACAGATGTCGTAGTCGCTGAACAACACCTCGTCGCCGGCGGGCACCAGCGGCGCACCCTCGCCGCCAAGGGCGACATCGAGGGAGCGAAAGTCAGCCACGACAGGATAACCACACGCCGCATGCAGCGCGTTGATTTCGCCGAGCTGAAAGGTGAAGCGCTGGTCGGGCTGGTGGAAGATGGTGTGCCCATGCGACGCCACAAAATCGGGCGCGGCAAGCCGGTTGCCTTTCACAAAGGCGCGCACCTGCTCGCCGAGAAAGCGGCCGTAGGCGGTGTGCAACGCGATGATTGCTGCGCCCGACAGCTGGTGCGCCGTCGCCAACTGGTCTTTCCACTTCTTGTCATAGCGTATGGTGACGGCCTTCCGAAGCACATAAGACCAGCGCCCGCGCTGAAAAGTGAAGTCCACGGCAGCGATGTCCAGCCCATCCAGCGACGTGCCTGACATCATGCCGATGGCGGAATATTTCGTAGCAGGTTTCCCGAGTAGTTTCAAATGAGTTAATTTATTGTATGAATCTCGTCATCGATCACGGCAATACCACAGCCAAAGTAGGAATTTTTGAAGGTCCGCAGCTGACGGTGCACCAGGTTCTGCCCAACACCGAGGA
>JAIBBB010000334.1 GCA_019694905.1 Cyclobacteriaceae bacterium | reverse complement strand
TTGTTTTTCGCCCTGATGTCGGTTCGCCTGCTGTTTATCAAGAACGGTGAATTCCGCGGCACCTGTGCTACACAGAGCCCTTTTCTCGCCAAAGAAGGCATCACGTGCGGCTATTGCGGCAAGGTGGTTGGCGAGTGTGACCCCTGCGGTGACCCCGAGAAGCATGAAGAGAAAGTTACGCCCATGCCTGCCATCTCCCGGAAGGGTTGATGGGTCATTTCCGCCGCGGATCCTGTACAGGTGACATCATGAGCCGGTACTCTTTTTGTACCTTTGCCCCCTATCTGTTTTTCCGTGAAGGCTAAAGGCAATAAATCGACCCGTGTGAACATTGTGACGCTGGGGTGCTCCAAGAACCTGGTGGATTCCGAAGTGTTGCTGACCCAGCTGCGGGGCAATGGCATCGACGCTGTGCATGAATCCACCAAAGACGACGCCAGTGTGGTGGTGATCAACACCTGCGGCTTCATCGACAACGCCAAACAGGAGTCCATCGACACCATCCTCCGCTATGTCGATGCGAAAGAAGAGGGCATTGTGGACAAGGTCTATGTGACCGGCTGCCTGTCCGAGCGGTACCGCACCGACCTGGAAAAAGAGATCCCTGATGTAGACGGCTGGTTCGGCACACGCGATCTGTCGCGCCTGCTCAAGGTATTCAAGGCCGACTACAAGCATGAGTTGGTAGGTGAGCGCATCCTTACCAACCCTTCACACTACGCCTATCTCAAAATTTCAGAAGGCTGCGACCGTCCATGCTCGTTTTGTGCTATTCCGCTGATGCGCGGCAAGCACATATCGAGACCGATAGAGGAACTTGTACTGGAGGCCCGCAATCTCGCGCGGAAAGGAACCAGGGAACTGCTGCTGATCGCGCAGGATTCCACCTATTACGGGCTGGACCTGTACAAGAAGCGCAACCTCTCCGAGTTGTTGCAGCGACTCGCCGATGTCGAAGGCATCGACTGGATCCGGCTGCACTACGCGTTTCCGACGGGCTTTCCCATGGACGCACTTGATGTGATGGCCCAGCGGCCCAACATCTGCAAGTACCTCGATATTCCGCTGCAGCACGGTTCCACACGGATGCTGCAATTGATGCGCCGCGGCACCACCCGCGAGAAGACCACGGAACTGCTGCACACCATCCGTGAAAAAGTGCCGGGTATCGCCATCCGAACCACACTCATTGCCGGGCATCCGGGAGAAACAGAAGCCGACTTTGAGGAGATGATGAATTTTGTGGCCGCCATGCGTTTCGACCGACTGGGCGTATTTGCCTACTCGCATGAGGAAAACACCCATTCCCATACGATGGCCGACGATGTGCCCGCGGAAACAAAGCAGGAACGGATCGACGCCATCATGGAGTTGCAGGAAGGTATTTCACTCGAACTGAATCAAAAGAAGGTAGGTCAGACGATGCGCGTGCTCGTCGATAGAAAGGAGGGTAAGAACTTTTTCGGCCGCACCGAGTCCGACTCACCGGAGGTCGACAATGAAGTGATCCTGCCTTCCAGCCGCTACCTTCGCATTGGCGATTTCGCTGACGTGCGCATCACGGAGGCAACCGCGTTTGACCTGGTAGGGGAACCGGTAGAACCATAACTTTCCTTTTTTCAATTCCGTTTATTTACCATTATTGAATCCAGAACGGTTTACCCACCCCCACTGATGGAATTGAAACGAGTCCCCCTGGATAAGACCGGAGCCTTCACGCCGTTCTTTCTCGATTACATCGGCAAAAAAAGCGCGCTCACGCCTTTCTATCAGCACTATCCGCACCCGGAGCACTTCGGTGCGGTGATCGGGGCAAAAGGGAATTTTCCGGCCACCGCCCGGCAGACGCTCGTGGAAGTGCTTCAAGGTCAATACAGCAAAATCAAACCAACAGCCGCTGTCACGACCAACATCGGGCGGTTGGGCGATCCTCAGACGTTCACTGTCACCACCGGCCACCAGCTCAATATTTTTACTGGGTCGCTGTACTTCATTTACAAGATAGTAACCGTCATCAATGCCTGTCGAAGGCTGAAGGCGCTGCATCCTTCACATCACTTTGTGCCTGTGTACTGGATGGCTTCCGAAGATCATGACTTTGAAGAAATCAGTGGCTTCAGGCTCTACGGGAAGAAATACAAATGGTCAACCGCTCAAAAAGGTGCCGTCGGACGGATGGATCCCCGGGAGTTGAAGTCATTGCTTGCGGAAGTGCCAGGTGAAGTTTCCATTTTCCGTGACGCGTACCTGAAACAACAGACGCTTGCAGATGCTGTCCGGTATTATGTCGATCAGTTGTTTGGATCTGAAGGGCTTGTGGTGATCGATGCCGATGACCGGCGGCTCAAGCACCAGCTCGCAGACGTGATGCGTGCCGACCTGTTTGACCACATGCCTTTTGAGCAGGTCACTCGCACCCTCCGGCAGCTGGAAGGTGCCGGCTACAAGCCTCAGGTCAATCCGCGTGAGATCAACTTCTTTTACCTCGATCACCAGTTGCGCGAGCGCATCGAGCAACAGGGTGACCGTTATGTCGTTCTCAACACCGACCTTTCATTCAGCAGGGAAGAACTCGAGCAGCTGATCTCAACCGAGCCGGAGAAATTCAGTCCCAATGTAATCCTCCGGCCCGTTTATCAGGAGCTCATACTTCCCAACCTCGCCTACTGTGGTGGCCCTGCGGAGTTGGTTTACTGGCTCGAACTGAAGGGCATCTTCGACCAGCAACAGTTACCTTTTCCTGTGCTGCTGCCGCGGAATTTCGCGTTGGTACTGGACGGCCCCACTCACCGGAAGATGGAAAAGACCGGCATGCCGCTGGAGTCATTCTTCGAAGCGCAGAATTTTCAGCACAACAGCTGGGTGCTTCGCTTCGGCGGTCAGGACCTGACAGTCAGCAAAGAACTCGACATACTCTCGCAGCAATTTGATCAGGTGCGGCAGCGTGCGAAAGCCATCGATCCCACACTGGAAAAACACATTCAGGCCGAGCAACACCGCGCCGAAAAGAGTTTGCAGGGAATTGAACACAAAATGCTTCGTGCAGAAAAACGGCGCCACGCGGACCGGCTGCGGCAACTGGACGAAGTGCGGGCAGCCATCTATCCGGGTGGCGGGTTACAGGAGCGCACTGACAACTTCCTGAATTTTCATCAGTCTGATCCCGCGTTCATTCAGCGGCTGTTGACACACTTTGATCCTTTTGATTTTCGTCTTCACGCCCTGCTGTCATGATCAAGCAGGAATTGCGCGAACAGTACCTGGCCCGGCGGTTTGACCTGACGGAACCAGAGTACGATGTACTCAATGTGGGACTTGCAGAACAATTCTTTCGGCACATCAACCTCCAGACGGCAAAAGTCATCCATGTATTTCTCCCGATGCTTGACCGGCGCGAGCCCAACACGTGGAAGATCATCGAGACCATCAAGGCCGAACATCCGCATGTGACACTGGTGGTGCCGCGCATGAAAGGCGACATGCTGGAGCATCTGGTCTATGAAGGCCACGAGCAACTGGTCAAAGGAAAATGGAACGTGCCGGAGCCCAAAGGTGGATTGCCCGTGCCGGTCAGCGCGCTGGATATTGTACTCGTACCCATGCTCATCTGCGATGTCGCGGGCAACCGGGTAGGATATGGCAAGGGTTATTATGACAGATTTCTTGTAGGCTGTAGAAAAAACACCCTGAAGATTGGCGTTACCCATTTCAAGCCGGTCCAG
>JAIBBB010000099.1 GCA_019694905.1 Cyclobacteriaceae bacterium | reverse complement strand
AGGAACACCGGATTTTCATACGCGAGGCGAAGGGCAAAAAAGACCGTTGTACCATCCTCGCCCAGCGGGCTGAAACCCTTTTACGGGAATATATAGAGGTTTATCGGCCGACCCATTGGTTGTTTGTCCTGTCAAACTTGTCTCGGGCCTGCCCTGCCCGGCTTGTGGATCGACCCGTTCGATTCTGCTGGCTCTTACGGGCCATCCACTGGAAGCTCTGGCCACCAATCCGCTCGGGATTCTGAGCGGTCTGGCCGGTTCGCTATGCCTGGCCTGGATTGTTTTTGACCTTGTCCGGAATACAAGGTCCTTCGAAAGATGTTACCACCAGGCTGAACGTTCCATCAAAAGAAAAGTGGTCTACCTTCCACTTATTGCTCTGCTGCTGGCAAATTGGTGCTGGAACATAACCAAAGACCTGTAACTATGGACACATCATATGTGCCTGGCGAATACGAAAACGAAAGAGCGTCCAACATCTATCTGATGTCCCTCGCGGTTATCGTTGTAGGACTGCCGCTTCCAATCATCAATTTTCTCGCCACAATCATTGTCTACTTCAGCAACCGGAACAGCACCTATTTTGTTCGGTGGCATAGCATGCAGGCACTGCTTTCTCAGGCACTTGTTGCCTCAATAAATGCGGTTGGCTTCTCATGGACAATGTGGATAATCTTTGGCCCGGTTCGTCTTTCCAACGAGTACATTGCTTATGTCATCACGGCAGCTGTGTTCAACCTGGCCGAGTTTGTGGGAACCATCTATGCTGCCATCCAAACCCGCAAAGGAAAGCACATCAACTTTTGGCTGTTCGGACCTTTAAGCGACCTGATTTGCAAGCCATGACCAGGATTATTGAACAATTTCTTGTGGTTCTTGTCCTCTTCTTCGGAATGTGGTGGGGATTGAGTCACATCTCCTTTATTAACAATGAAAAGGTTGAACAATTCAATCAGGATAGCCAGGCAAAACTGGGCGAACTAATGATGCGCACCCTGCGCCTCCAGCAACATGAAATTGAGCATACCGATCTCAATCGATATCTGGACACACTCAAACAGGTTATCTGCAAGTCCAATAACATTCCGGCCGACAGCATCACAATCCATCTCTTCAAAAATACTGAGGTAAATGCCTTTGCACTTCCCGGGAATCATATAGTCGTGCATACTGGATTGCTCTCCTATGCTCATTCGGCTGAAGAAGTCGCAGGTGTCCTTGGTCATGAAATAGGGCACCTCCGCAAGAAACACATCCAGAAAAAGCTTGTAAAGGAAGTCGGTATCTCAATGCTGATGGTCCTCGCTGGTGGCAATCAAGGTCAGGAAATTCTAAAGCAAGTCATTCACACAATGTCCTCCACTGCCTTTGACAGAGATTTTGAACGAGAGGCAGACCTGTTTGCTGTAAATGCCATGGCGGCTTCAGGTATTGATCCTGAGCAATTGAGCAACTTTATGTATCGCCTTGCACAAGATCATTCACTGCCGGCGGAGCTAATCTGGCTGAGTACTCACCCGGACAGCAAAGAGCGTGCGGCTGAAATGCTTGAGGAAAGGAAAAAACTCACAATCAAGCCGAAGGTTCCCCTGCAGACGCAATGGGACGTTGTCAGAAAATCACTCGACAGCTGAACCAGGTTACAATGAAACTACACTTTGTTATTGTGCTGACATGCGTTTCGGCAGTAACCTCCGGGCAGCATCTTTACAAGGCAGATAGTTTGACACATGCCTATCAGGAGAATTCTTCGGACACCACAGCCGCCAGGGCCGCGTTGAATATCGCCAGTAACATCTACACAACGCAGCCGGATACTGCAATCCGGATCGCCACGAGGCTCGCTGAACTAACAGAAATCAACAAATTTGACAGAGGGGCAGCAAGAGCAAATAACATTCTGGGCCTGGCGTACTGGGCCAAAGGGGCTAACTCCAATGCTCTTGAGTCCTTTCGTGCCGCATTGAAGTATTACAATAGCCTTGGTGACAAGCAGGGCATAGCAACGGCCCACAATAATGTCGGTCTTATCCATTACTATCAAAATCAATTCCCTGCTGCACTGGAAGAGTTTAGCAAAGCTCTCCATGTATTTGAAGAAGTAGGGAGGTCCCAGGATATCGGCATGGCCAGCAACAATGCCGGGCTTGCCTACGAAGGCCTTGGCCAACTGTCAAGAGCCCTGGAGTTTTATAACAGGGCACTCAAACTCTATCAGGAGCTGAAGGATGAACATGGTATTGGGCAAAGCCTCACCAATCTGGGCTATCTGTACCTGGCAGAGAACAAGCTGGACCAGGCTGAAACAAATCTCCAGCAGGCAGTTACGATGCAATTGAAAACTGGAGACGGCTCAACATTGACGAGCTCTTACGTGGGGCTTGCAAAGATTGCTCTGAAAAGAAAACAGTATGCCGTTTCAGTTAATTATGGGAAAAAATCACTGGAAGTTGCCCAAAGTATGAAGATCACATACGATGGGCGCGAAGCCAGCGAGGTCCTTTATCAGGCGTACAAGGAATGGAATGACTATGCCCATGCGCTGGAGTACTTTCAGATTTATAAACAATTCAATGACTCGCTCCTGTCTGCCGAAAAGAGTCGCGCAGTCATCAATCTTGAATCACGATTAGCGCTTGCAGAAAAGCAAAAGGAAGTGGATGCTCTTGAGCTAAAACAAAAACAGCAACGAGTGGTGATTTTACTGGTTGTTGGCGCACTGGTAGTATTGTCTTTCCTGGCTTTCTTTCTTTTCCGGAGCGGTTCCCGACTCGAATCTGCGAATGCAAATCTCAGTGATCTGAAGAATGAGCTTGAACTTCAGGCAGAAATGCTGCGGCGAAGCAATCAGACAAAAGACAAGATCTTCTCCATTGTATCACATGACCTCAGAAGTCCCCTGAACGCGCTTAACGGGCTGTTCAGCCTTCTGATGAAAGACCAGATGACAGCAGAAGAATTCCGCCGGCTTGTCCCCGACCTGAATAAGAGACTGCAGCACGCCAGTTCCATTGCCGACGAGCTTTTGCATTGGTCCCGCAACCAGATGGAGGCGGTAGAGGTGAATCCAACGGTTTTTTCCATCTCAGAAGAACTGAAATCCAAGATGAACCGCTTTCACCTTCCGGCCCAGGAGAAGCAGATCGAGATTGACATATCTGCCCCTGAAGAGTACCGGGTATTTGCAGATGCAGACATGATTAAGTCCGTGCTCAGAAATCTCATTTCCAATGCCATCAAGTTTACAGGCAGCGGCGGCAGGATCATGCTGGAGGCCACTCTGCTTGGCGACATGGTCCGTGTACAGATTGCTGATTCCGGCATTGGAATGACATCCGAGCAAATCAAGGCCGCCTTGTCTTCCCAGGGCTATTCAACGGCAGGCACTGCAGGTGAAAGAGGTACCGGTCTGGGCCTGGCATTCACAAAAGAGTTTGTTGAAATGAACGGGGGTAAGTTGTGGGTCGAAAGTACTCCGGGTGCGGGTAGTCGCTTTTTCTTTACCCTCCCCACCCCACCGTCGATATAACTTCAAGGCAATTCACTGGTAATTCCAATTAACTTTCACTTCAAGCTGGCACAAGGCGCACTTTCAATATCATGTGGTTGGTTACTGCCTTTCTCTATTACCTGCTGATTCTTCCGATCTCGTTACTGCCGTTGAGGGCTCTTCACCGGATTTCTGATGGGCTGTACTACCTGATTTACTACGGAATTGGATATCGGAAAAAGGTGGTTCGGGAGAATCTTCGAAGATCCTTTCCGGAAAAGTCATCCACAGAGTTGAGTGCAATTGAAAAACAATTCTTCAGGCATTTTTGTGACCTGGTGGTTGAAAGCCTCAAAATGTTCACAGTCTCGAAAGAGAAGATCAATCAGATGATCACGTTCTTGAATCCGGAACTGCTTGATCCCTATTTTAAGGCAGGCAGAAACGTTATTCTGTGTGGTGGGCATTTTAACAATTGGGAAGTTTATGCAGTGGGGAGTCCCTTCGGCTCCCGACATCAGCCATTTGGCGTATACAAACCACTTCAAAACAAATGGTTTGACAAAATGATGAGAAAAACCAGGGGCAAATTTGGACTGGGTCTCATATCAATGGCTGAAGCCAGGTCCATATTCCTGGGCCAGGTCACACAAAAACCATGGCTGACCATTCTGGGAATGGATCAGTCACCAGGCAGTGCTGAAAGAGCGTATTGGATGGAATTTCTGCATCAGGATACCGCTGTCTTTTTCGGCCCGGAAAAGTATGCTCGCGATATCAATGCGGTCGTCGTCTTTGGATGCATTTCAAGGGTTCAGAGAGGTACGTATACTTTTGAATACCGGCTGATCAGTGACCATCCTAACGACGAACCAAAAGGCTACATTATTGAAACCGCCATGCACATGCTCGAAAGGGATATCCAGGAACATCCCGCCTGGTGGCTATGGAGTCATAAGAGATGGAAATTGAAAAGACCCATTCATGACAAATAAAACGCCCCTGAAGAACCAGCGAAGGGCATTCACGCTGCCATCTGGCAAAACCTTTCTTAATTGCGCCTACCTCTCCCCGCTCCCAAAGGAGGTGGAAAAAGCTGGTATCAACGGAATCCTGGCCAAGCAAAACCCATTTCAAATCAGCCAACGTGATTTCTTCCAGACTGCTGATGAAGTAAGGATTGCCTTCAGCGAAACAATTGGGAACGCGGATCCTCACCGTGTTGTCATCATTCCATCTGTATCCTATGGCCTGGCCAATGTCGCGCGAAACATCAAACTCCGGAAAGGCGAAGAAGTATTGGTGGCAGAGGCTCAGTTTCCAAGCAACATATATCCATGGAAACGCCTGGTGCAGGAACAAGGTGGTATTTTGAAAACAGTCAAGGCCCCTGCTACTCATCATTCAAGAGGCAAATTGTGGAATGAGCAAATACTTGACGCAATTAGTTACAAAACCCGCGTAGTTGCCCTGGGCCATGTTCACTGGACTGATGGAACGCTATTTGACCTAAAGGCTATTCGGCAGAAGGCTGATCAGACTGGTGCCCTGCTGATTATTGATGGCACTCAATCCGTGGGTGCCTTGCCGTTTGATGTCAACGAAATCCGACCGGATGCTTTGATCTGTGCCGGCTATAAGTGGCTGCTCGGGCCCTACGGAATTGGTGTCGCCTACTACGGGCAGGCTTTTGATAATGGGACCCCCATTGAAGAAAACTGGATAAACCGCAAGAACAGTGAAGATTTTACCGGTCTGGTAAATTACCAGGATAACTACCAACCAGGAGCACTGCGCTACGAAGTTGGGGAACACAGCAATTTCATCCTGCTCCCAATGTTGCTGGCTGCACTTCGGCTCGTCAACCGATGGAGCCCTGCTTCTATACAGGAATATTGCCACAAGATTAATGTACGCCCCCTTGCAGAATTGCAACAACATGGTTGGTGGGTTGAGGAGGAATCCTTCCGGGCCCAACATCTCTTCGGCATCAGGCCGCCGCAAGGAGTTTCATTGCAGGCAGCTCGACAGTTAATTCAAGCAGCTGGCATTTCTGTCTCGTTCCGCGGCGACGCAATACGGGTTGCCCCGCATGTATACAATTCAGAAAAAGAACTCTTCCATCTTGTGAGGCTTCTGATACAATCCTCCGGAAGTTGAGTGGGTATCAACCTCTCTAATGGCACCTTGCGGCCAATGCCGTTGATATAAGTCATGGGCACAGGTGCTGTTTTGTTCCGATATTGAAGCACCTAATTCCATTACTATGAGAGTACTTATTACGTGGCTTGCCTTTTTGATGGCAGCCGTTCCTCTTTTCAGTCAGAAAAAGGAAGTCAAACCAACCATACCCGCATTTGATGCCGGCGCGTACAAGGGCATCAAATGGAGGAATATCGGCCCGTTTAGAGGCGGCCGTGCCAACGCCATTACCGGAATACCCGGCAATGACAACGTGTACTTCGTTGGATACACTGGCGGCGGCATCGCAAAAACTGAAGACGCAGGCATCACCTGGAAGAACATCTCCGATGGGTTTTTTACTGTTGGAACGATCGGTGAAATTGCAGTGTGTGAGGGGGATCCAAATGTGATCTATGTAGGTTCTGGCGAACACGCCGTGAGGGGTGTCATGACGTCTTATGGAGACGGCGTATACAAGACCACAGATGGGGGAAAAACCTGGAAGAACATCGGGTTGGAAAAGACCCGCCATATTTCAGATATCGCTATTGATCCCAAAAACCCGGACATAGTGCTTGTCGGCGCCCAGGGTGCAGTGCATGGACCCAGCGCAGACAGAGGCGTGTTCAAATCCACTGACGGTGGCAAGACATGGAGGAAAACCCTGTTTGTTGATGACAACACTGGTGTGTCGTCTTTGAGCATGGACGGATCTAATTCCCGCATCCTCTATGCGGCTACCTGGCAGCACAGGCGCTATCCGTGGACTGTAGAAAGTGGTGGTCCCGGCTGTGGTATCTGGAAATCCAACGACCAGGGTGAAACCTGGACAAAAATCAACAATGGATTGCCAACGCCGCTCGGTAAAATTGGAGTCTCTGTATCCAAAGCCAATCCAAGCAGAGTGTACGCCATCGTTGAGTCCAGCTACGACAAGATGGGCGTCTACCGTTCGGACGACGGCGGTGCCCAATGGCATCACATGACCAATGACAACGCCATCATGACGCGGCCCTGGTACTACAATGAAATCTTCCCCGATCCCGTCAATGAGGATGTCGTTTACGTGCTGAACTCTCCGATGATGAAGTCAACCGACGGCGGCAAGACTTTCAGTTTCATCAGAGTGGGTCATGGTGACACCCACGACCTATGGATTAATCCAAAAAACACCAACAACATTGCATTGGCGGATGATGGTGGCGGGGAGATTACATTCAATGGTGGAAAATCATGGTCGCCGCTAGACAACCAGGCCACTGCACAGTTTTACCGTGTGAACGTCGACAATCGCTTTCCCTTCTGGGTGTATGGTGGTCAACAAGACAACACTTCGGTAATGACGAAGAGCAGAACCAACAGTTTTGGTATTACCATCAAGGACTGGATCGTCGGCCCCGGATGTGAAAGCGCTTTCATTGCCTTCGATGATCCCAATAATCCGCAGAATTTTTACGGTGGATGCTACCAGGGGGTGATTGATGTGTTGAATATTAATACAGGAGAGGTCAAGGATATCCGCGTTTATCCTGAGGACAATCTGTCAAGGGAACCACGGAAAATGAAGTACCGCTTCAATTGGAATGCTCCGTTTATCAACTCTCCGCATGACCCAAAAATCATGTACCACGCCGGCAACGTGCTCTTTCGAACCATGAATGGAGGGCTGCAATGGGAAGTAATCAGTCCGGACCTCACGCGCAATGACAGCACCAGGCAGCGCAAAGGCGGTGGCCCCATCACAAATGAAGGTGCAGGAGGAGAAAACTACAACACTATATACTACGTGGTGGAATCAGCCCATGAGCGAGGAGTAATCTATACTGGCAGTGATTGCGGGCTGGTTTATCTGACACGCGACAATGGCAAGTCCTGGAAGGATGTGACCCCCAAAGGCCTGCCCGAAAGCATGATTCACTCCATTGAAGTCTCGCCACACGAAAAGGGCACGGTCTACATTTCAGCCTCGCGCTATAAATTCAATGACTTCTCGAGCATGACTTATAAGTCAACCGACTACGGAACAACCTGGACGAAACTGGGTGCCGTGGACAACGATGATTTTATTAAAGTGATCCGAGAAGACAAGAAGCTGAAAAATCTGTTGTACGCTGGAGCTGAACGCGGGTTCTACGTGTCGTATAACGGTGGCACCAACTGGCAACGCCTGCAATTGAATCTGCCGATTGTCCCTGTAACAGACCTGATCATCAAAGACAACGACCTGGTTGCTGCTACTGCGGGGCGTTCCTTCTGGATTCTCGACGACCTGGGTGCTCTCCAGCAGTCCGGCGGCAATCTTGCTGCACACGACATCCGCCTCTTTACACCCAAGCCAACATATAGACTCTCCTCAGTGAAAATACCGCTCTACCTGGGCAACATCCCCGGTCTTGGAGAAAATCCATTGGATGGTGTCACCCTTGACTATTATTTCAAAGAAAAGCCCGACACGACGACAGGTGCCAAACTCGAAATTCTGGACGCATCAGGCAAAGTCATCCGTCACTACAGCAGCAAGAAGAATCCATCTTTCAAACCAAGTCCTGGGGGTCCGCCAGCACCCGAATTGCTGCCAGCAGAACCGGGAGTTAACCGATTTGCATGGGACTTCAGAACCGATTTGCTTGAAGGTTCAGGGGCATTCATCGCTGGAGACTACAGTGGCTACCGGGTTGCTCCCGGCACCTACAAGGCACGCCTGACTGCCAATGGTCAGACCTCGGAAACAGAGTTTGAGATCATTCCGGATCCTTGGGTGAAAAGCTCATCTGCAGATTGGACCGCACAGCAACAACTCCTGCAGAATCTCACAGATGAATTCAACGAGATTCAACGCACTATCCGCGGCATCAGGAAGGTCAAGAATCAGATCACTCAGTACAACGAGCAACTTGGCAATGATCCGCAATACAAGGACCTCATCGATGCCGGAAAGCAACTCCTGCAGAAACTTGAAGCATGGGAGGCTGACTATGTTCAACTCAAAGCCAAGAAGTTTCAGATCGTCACCGATGTGCCCAACAAATTGCTGGGCGACTACCTTCAACTTAAATCAGCCGCAGATACGCATGATCCACGCCTGACTCAGGGTGTTCAGGAACGGACAAAAGATCTCAAACTGGAGTGGCAGAAGAAAAAAGCCTCTTATTCGATACTGCAACAACAGGATATTGAGCGGTATAACAAGCTATTTCGCGAAAAAGGCCTCCCCGCACTGATAAGTGAAACTAAGGAACCAGTAAACAACTGATACCACCTGCTCGCATGAATATTGAAGGCCTGACCTTGTGTCAGGCCTTTTGTTTGCAATAGAATCGGCTGCATCGAAGACTGCCATTCAAATTCGTATCTTGAATGAGGGGCAACCATTATCTGCAATGACAGGTGTCTTGTACACGTTTGCATTGCATGCTGATCGGTATTTGTGTACGAAGGCATAAGCGTTACTGATACTGATCATTGGCGCCCTAGAGAGTCATCCTGAATTTCGTAGGGCCATTCGAAGCAACCTCAACCATGTATTCACATCCGGAATCCCTCTTTTTTTCCATTGAACCCAGTCGTTCGCAATTGCTTAACAGACTTTGGGAGACTCAGGAAAAGCATCGTCTGATTGGCAAACAGCACATTGATTCGCTCGCCCATGAGTTGGACATTTCCAGTGTGGAAGTGGAGGGCGTTTCCACGTTCTATCATTTCTTCCATAACGAAAACGCAGGCAAACACTCCATTTACCTCAACAATAGTATTCTCTCCGAATTGAGAGGCTATGACCGGATCAAAGAAGCATTTGAGCACGAAACAGGAGCCCCCATGGGTTCGGTTGATCGCACCGGAACGTTCGGTCTATTCTCTACTCCTTGCATCGGCCTGAGTGATTTTGAGCCTTCCGCGCTTATCGATTTCTATCCTTTTATTAATCTCAACGCGCTAAGAGTAAAAGAGATCATACAAAAAATTCGCCAGGGAGCTTCACCCGCCGAAATCTGTGACGCGATCCCTTCCAACGTTCGGTACACGCCCTCCAATGATCAGTCCATCTTCTTTGCGCCATATAAACCAGGTGCTGCGCTTCACTCACTTGCAAAACTGGGCCCGGAAGGTGTCATAGAGCAACTCAAACTATCCCAACTGTCTGGTCGGGGCGGTGCATTCTATCCTACCTGGCAGAAATGGAATGCCTGTCGCGGCTATCAGTCAGACACCAAGTTCATTGTTTGCAATGCGGACGAGGGTGAACCGGGCACATTCAAAGACCGTGTCTTGCTACAAGCACAACCCGGATCGGTCTTCGAGGGTATGATCGTTGCAGGCTATGCCGTGGGTGCATCCTACGGGATACTCTACCTGCGCGGTGAGTACCGTTGGATGCTAAAAGATCTGACCAGAGAATTAGAGCAGTTCCGCGCGCTGGGCCTGTTGGGAACCAATGTAGGTGGCATCAGTGGATTCAATTTCGACATTCGCATTCAACTGGGCGCAGGAGCGTATGTGTGCGGCGAAGAAACGGCCCTCCTTGAATCCCTCGAGGGTAAGAGAGGCGAGCCGCGAACAAAATGGTTCTTCCCCGTGCAGAAGGGCTACCTCCAACAACCTACTGTTGTCAACAATGTTGAAACTTTCGCTGCTGCTGCGAGGCTCATTGAGATGGGCGCTGACTCCTATTTGAGAAGAGGAATACCCGGTTCTCCAGGCACAAAATTGATAAGCATATCCGGCGACTGCAGAAAGCCAGGCGTATACGAAATCGAATATGGCATGAGTGTGGCGGAGTTGCTGGAACTGTGTGAGGCAGATGATCCTTACTTTATCCAGGTAAGCGGCCCTTCCGGAGAGAGCATCAGCATAGCTGAAAAGTACCGCCGCATCTCTATGCTTGATCTGATGTCTCACAAGGATATTCGTTGTGGCGGTTCGTTCATGGTTTTCAATCATCACCGCGACATCGTCAAGATTCTCCTCAATTTCAGCGAATTCTTCAAGCATGAATCGTGCGGGGTATGCACGCCATGCAGAGCCGGGAACTTTATCATTCAACGTAAACTGGAAAGACTCCAGAATGCCCTCGCCGATCACAGCGATGTTGAAGATCTTGCCAAATGGGGTGCATTGATGAAAGCTACCAGCCGATGTGGGTTAGGCAAGACAGCAACCAATGCTGTTCAGTTTGCCCTCCAGAAATTTCCGGAATACTTCGCCCATCGCTTTGCACCGGAAGATGGAACCACGCGTCATTTTGATCTTGAATCAGCAGTAAGTGACTACGAAAAATATAAATCCTGACATTCATGTCCCGCCACGTTAACATTACCATCGACGGTAAAAAATATTCAGTTGAAGAAGGGAAGAATCTGGTAGATGCAGCTAAGGAGAACGGAATCTTCATCCCCTCTCTTTGCTATTTCAAACATATTGAACCCCCGCTGGGAACCTGCAGGACATGTACCTGCAAAATCAATGGTCGCCATGCACCCGCCTGTACTGAAAAGGTGTACGAAGGCTTGCAGGTGGAGGTCAATTCTCCCGAACTCATGGACATGAGGAAGGCACTGGTAGAAATGATGTTTTCTGAAGGAAACCACTTCTGCCCTGCTTGCGAAAAAAGCGGAAACTGTGATCTGCAGCACATGGGCTACGAGATGGGCATTTCTTCAACCCGCTTCCCTCACCTCTTCAAGGATCGCATGATTGACTACAAGCCGACCCGGATGGTCATGGAGCATAACCGCTGCATCAAATGCAGGCGCTGCGTTGAAGAAGTACTTACTGATGATGGGAAACGGGTGTTCATGTATATTAATCGCGGCAACGAAACACAAGTTGGCATCGACTACGAGCAGGAAGCGTTGCTGTCTGAACAGCAGGCAGAGAAAGCAATGCATCTCTGTCCCACTGGCGCCATAATCGTGAGAGGCAAGAGTATCTCCAAGCCGTTTGGCGACCGTGTTTTTGATATGGAATCCTCCCAGGAGCACTTTGATCACAAAATCATGCGCAAAGTGAAATCCGGCGAAATGGAAAAGAAGGTCATCGCCACAGTTTCACTCGCTGGTTGCTTCGGATGCCATATGTCGTTGCTGGATATTGATACCGACATACTTGATCTTGTTGATCTGATTACTTTCAACAAATCACCGCTTACAGACATCAAGACGTTTACTTCGAGGTGTCATCTTGGAATCATTGAGGGTGGATGTTGCAATGCAGAGAACATTGAGACGTTGAAAGAATTCAGAAAAATGTGCGACATTCTTGTTGTGGTTGGAGAGTGTGCCATCTGGGGCGGACTCCCGGCCATGCGCAACACCATCTCGCTGGGTGAATGCCTGGAAGAAGCCTATCTCAACAGTGTAACGAGCGAGCCCGGAGCTAACGTGGTGCCTTACCATGAAGATCTCCCCAAGATTCTCGGCAGAGTTTATGGATGCAATGAAATCGTCAAAGTTGACTATTTCATCCCGGGGTGTCCGCCCAGCGCCAATCACCTTTGGAAAGTAATCAAGAACCTTTTGTGGGGTGAAGAGTACTCCATTCTTTACTCTGAATTCAAAT
>JAIBBB010000098.1 GCA_019694905.1 Cyclobacteriaceae bacterium | reverse complement strand
CTGTGTTATAATTGGTGACGGATCCCAAACCTGTGTACGCATATACTGTAAAGAAATAGGTCGTGAGGGGTGAGAGCCCGCTTGCTGTAAACGAGCTGGATGGCCCATCATACACGACTACGCCATCGCCAATAAAATCGCCAACATTGTACTGTGTGCCAACCGAGGGAATACCTGTGCTAGGGCCATTGGCCTTCGCAAGCACCACATAGCCGGTTGCGTTCACACCTGCCTGCCATGACACATCTACTGAAACATCGTCCTTGTTGGCAAATGCCATGCTGGAGGGTCCACCCGGAGGATTGTCAAAGGTGATGGCGGTGCCAGTGAGAGGGCTTGTCGTAAGGTAGTTTGTGTACGGAGCTGTCCCATTGTAGCTATAGATGGTAAATGACTCATAGTAACCTGTCGGAAGAGAGGTGAATGACAGCGCGGTTGCAGGCCCGTTGTAAACCACGAAAGCAGAACCAAGATTGCTGCCCGCCGGATAATCAACGCCGTTGCTGGGAACTTCCGATGGAGGAGTCGCCCCATTCAGGCCGAGCACCAGATAGCCTGTTGGTATGTTGGCGTTATCCTGGAAATTGATGTCAAAAGAAGATGTAGTCTGATTGAACACGCTGAAGTTGACAGCCTGATCGATGGGTTTGTAGGCAAGGGTGTACATCCCTGCAACAGCAGGAGAGGCTGTGTTGTAGGCATACAAGCCTGGTGTACCTGAGTAGGCATACACCGTATAGAAGTAAAGTGTTTCAGGTGTCAACCCAAAATCATCAACCGTCAGGTTGGGGCCACTGTAGACGACGATGCCATCTCCCAGTGAGTTGCCGGGTGTGTAAATGAGGCCATCTGTGGGTACTCCAGTGGTTGGCGAATTGGGAGCTGCCACCACAAGGAAACCTGTGGTGCCGCCGCCGCCGTCCGTCCAATTCAAAGTAAGTGTAGTTGCGTCTACATTGCTAAAGTACATCGACGAAGGGCCACTGGGCGGGAAGCCGATGGTCTGGCTGGTGCCCGTAAGGGGTGCCGTGGTAAGGTAGTTTACAGTGGGGCCACTGCCGGTGGAGGCAAAGATGGCGTAGCTATAGTTTGTTCCCTGACTCAAACCTCCGTCCATGAAAGCAGTGCTCGGTCCGAAGTATATCACCGTGGAAGAGCCAATGATGTCGCCGGCATTGTAGGGTGTCGCCGGCACCGGCACTTCCGTGGGCGGAGTGGTACCCGGTATGCGGAGATAGAGGTAGTTGTCCACCGGACCGGCCTGGGTGAAGAATGACACACCAATGTCAGAAATTGTCTGGTTGCCAAAAGTTATGGAGGTAGGCTGGTTCACCGGCGGTGATGCCAATGTATATCTCATTACGCCGGCCGGATTGTTTGGATTATAAATCTTCACATTGGCCGTTGCGTCATAAACGTAAGAGTACACCTGATAGTAATACTGCGTGGCAGGGTTGAGCCCGGAGTCTGTGAACTGTGCGCCTGAAGTCACATCGGCTACCACGGTACCAGTTCCACCAGCCAGGGCGTCTCCCGGATTGTAGTTTGTTCCATCGACCGGGAGCGCAGTATTGAGTGCGCCTTCGGTGCGAATGATGATATATCCGTCCACGCCCGTAGTTTCAGTGAAGGAGACATTAAAAGAAGTGGCTGTGGGGGAAGTCAGGCCAATAGAGGGTGACTGATTAACCGGTTCGGCCTTGAAAGTCAGAGGCTCGTTACCGGAAAAGGTGGACCCACTGAAATAAATCTGGCCGTTGAAATAGTAGGGCTTCCCAGGGTTTGTAAAAATAGTACCTGTGGAAGTTGCCTTGATGGTCCCGTTGGGGGTACCGTTGCTCTTGTAAAGGGAGGAACCGGAAAGATCCGTCGCGGTGAAATAAGGCGTACCATTTATATTGTTATACAGGTTCGGATATGAAGAACCAGCGCCAGGGTTGATATCAGACAGCAGAATGGTACCTGCCTGAGTGCCATCTGTTCGATACAATTCGTATCCAAGGGTAGGGTTGTAAGCTCCAAAATACACATAGTTACCCGCGCTCTGCATGTTGTAGATGGCACCCGAATTGCCGGGCCAAACATCTGCAAGAACAAAAGTACCGCCGGGTGTACCGTCGCTCACCCAGGCTTCAGTGCCGTATGTAGAACCTCCGTCAAAAGCACTGAAAACAACTTTTCCATTCAGTGCAGAAATGTAATTTGGAGAAGATGATCCGGAAGGGTTGAGATCAGCAACCCGATAAGTTCCAAACGTAGTACCATCGGAGTAATACAATTCTCTGTCATAAGAAGCGTCATAGGCAGCAAAGAAGAATCCGGTACCAGTGGTAACCAGGCCAGTGGGATATCCATCCCCAGCACCCGGATTCAGATCCACGACCATACCATAGGAGGTCCCATCTGTATAATACAATTCCCAGCCATTGACGCCATCATTTCCCACAAAAAAGAGGTAAGAACCCAGGACTACCGGCGTTTGAAAATAGGCTGATCCATAACCGGTACCAGGGTTCAGGTCTGCCACCAGCGACGTGGTTGTTCCATCGGTCTTGTATAGTTCATACCCGGTTGAAGCCTCATAGGCCGTGAAATAGAGCATGTTGTTGAACACTACAGCCGCGCTGGGGTTGCTTCCTGAGGCACCCACATTGATGTCAGTCATAAGTGCCGTACCCGAAGTCAGACCGTTTGTCTTCCACAGTTCAGCGCCGTGTGTTCCATCATCCGCAGTGAAAAAGTACAATCCATTGATGGGTGTCTGGTTAAGAAAAGTAGGGTAAGAAGAACCGGCACCGAATTGTACGTCTTTCAAGAGATCTGTGTTGGCCGAACTTCCATCGGAAGTCCATGGTTCCGAGCCCTTGACACCATTGTCGGCCCTAAACATCAGTTGAGAAGCGGTGGCTAAGAATGAATTGGGGTTTGAATCAGATCCGATGTTGGTATTGATGACTTCAATGGTCCCCACTGAAGTTCCATCTGACTTCCAGAGTTCACTTCCATGGTTTTGCGATGATGCATTGAAGTACAACTCACCATTCTGGTACAAGAAGTTGTTGGGATACGAGCCGTTTGCGCCTGCAAAAATATCCTTCACCAATGAAGCTGACGTGCTGTTTGCGTACCAGAGTTCATAGCCATTAGTTGCATCATAGTTTTCAAGATAAACGCCACCAGTACCATCCGGGATGGTAAGGTTAATACCCGTAGCCGTGCCAAAACCAGTAACGGGAGAAAAACTGGTGCCGTCAGTAGTCGAATAAAACTGGTAGTTGGATCCGTCATAGGCGTTCACAAAGAGGGTATTGTTTGAAACCGTAAAGTAGTTTGGATAACTACCCCCTACAGCACTGAAATCAGCCAACATGATCGGTACACCTGCCTGCACAGTATATAGCTCATATCCGGCAATCGGATTATTCGCAGCAAAGTACATCTGTCCCGTGAGTGGGTAGTAAATAAAACCGTATGGATCACTGTATGCACTTCCTGGATTAATGTCGGTGACAGTGAACGAAGTGCCGTTGGTTGTGTATAGTTCCCAGTTATAAGTAGGGTCATATGCTGCAAAATACACTTTGCCATCAGTGGGGTTATAGGCCATACCATGCGGTGAGGAACTGCCAGAGGTGTTGATATCCAGTTTGTATTTTCCAAAACCACCATCGTAAGAGTAGAGTTCGTAGTCATAGTTTTCGTCATGTGCTGCAAATACAAGAAAACTGTTTCCCAGCAGAACAAAATTGCCAGCGTCTGAACCATTTGGTCCAGCGGCGATATCCCAAACCAAACCTGTGCCTGCCAATGTACCGTCGGTCGCCCAAAGCTCAGACCCATTTGTGGCGTCAAACGCAGTGAAGTAGATATTGGAATTCCATCCGATGAAATTGCCCGGGCTGGAAGAGCCGGGACCCGGGTTGAGGTCAAAGAGCATCACCGTACCGGCAGGGGTACCATCTGTCACCCATATTTCCTGGCCATTGACGCCGTCATTGGCTGAAAAGTAGATTGTCCCATTGATATTGGTGGTCCAGGCAATATTGGATCCATTGCTGCCTGGATAGATATCTTTTAGTAAGGTCGTTGTTGTACCATCACTGACATATAGTTCACTGCCTGTGGTTGGCTCGTAGGCTACAAACACTACCTGTGTAGTTCCAAGCTTGGTCAGGTTATAGGGGTTACTCCCACCATCGTTTCCCGAGTTATTGATGTCCTTCAGGAATGACACATTCTGGGCGTAAAGCCCTGTGGCTGCCAACATCAAAACAATCAGGGTAAAGTATTTTCTCATGTGCTTCATGTTCAATTCAAAATGAAAACGACTGACTAACGAGCGACTCCAATTATTGAGGATCCGGAGGATTGGGCAAAGGATCATCCTTCGGTGGTACTGGGGTGGGGGTGGGTTTCGGCAGGAGCGCAAAAACCAAGCCGCCGACGACCGCTATGGGTAAAATGAATATAAGCGGTGACTTCTTTTTCTTGATACCAAAAGGATTACTGGTAATCACGTTGCTGCCGGATGTAAGCCGCACTTTATAGTCAGTGGCAGTAGCTGCATCCTTCGGAACCGTCCAATTGTAAGTGCCAGTATTGCGACCTTCTCCAATGAGGGTTATTTGGGTACCATTCACGAGTTCAAGCTTGACGTTGTCCGAGCCGGAGCCCCCCTCCCATTGAAAAGTGGCGTTTTTACCCTTGCGCAAGGTTGAGACGTTCTTGATCAGCCAGCCGGCGATTACCTCACCGCGGACCTCAAAAGTGACTTCACCCGTAAAACTCTTCAGTTCAGTAGCTGCATCCCATTCGGCCCTCTTGCCGCTGCCGGGCTTCACATTGGGGCCCA
This sequence comes from Cyclobacteriaceae bacterium, assembly GCA_019694905.1. GTDB lineage: Bacteria > Bacteroidota > Bacteroidia > Cytophagales > Cyclobacteriaceae > ELB16-189. The sequence continues at coordinate 7,378 of JAIBBB010000098.1, read as the reverse complement.
CATCGCCTGAAACATAGGTCAAGGGTACACTGAACCCATTGTGAGACGAAAACAGCTGAACGTTGATATTGCTGCCCTGTTTCACATTCATGATGTCAAAGGTGATCACCACCTTATCGCCCTGGGAAGTAGCCCTGACATTGTCAATGGATTGGCCAAAAGCGGCCATCGGAACAAGAAACAGGACAACTGTGCGTAGAAGTTTTACCATGCAACCAAAAATTTGGAGTCAAGTTAGGAAAATCCGGCCAGTTGAGAAATTGCCTTCGATCTTTATCCCGCCGGCAGGCAAAAAGTAATCCGCCGTGAAGGGTCAAATAAAAATGGGCCCGCGACAGCGAGCCCATTTCAACAAATTACAGGTCGGAAATTCAGTTATTTCGCACTCTTGGAGGATTTTTCCTTTCCACCGTCGTCTTCTGCCAGCAATTTGGCCTTTGCCTTCTGCAATTCGGCCTTTTGTGCTTCGCCAACCACAGGGTAGTTCAGTTCCAGTCTCTCAAAATGATGGTGGATCACGCTGGCAATGGCAAGTCGGGCGTACCACTTGTCGTCAGCGGGAATCACAAACCAGGGAGCGTAGTCTGTGCTGGTTTCAGTGATGGCTTCCGAGTAGGCGTCCTGGTATTGGTCCCAAAAACCACGTTCCTTGAGATCTGACAGTGAAAACTTCCAATTCTTGCCTGGATCGTCAATTCGTTCGAGGAATCGTTTCTTCTGTTCTTTCTTGGACACGTGCAGGAAGAACTTCATGATCAGGGTGCCGTTTTCAGCCAGGTTCTTCTCAAATCTGCGGATCTGCTTGTAGCGGGCGTCCCAGAACTTGTTGTCAATGTTCTTGACGCTTTCAATTCCCGGGAGTTGCTCGTTGAGGACAAATTCAGGGTGCACCTTGGTCACGAGCACGTTTTCATAGTGCGAACGGTTGTGAATGGCAATTTCACCGCGTGCAGGGACGGCCAGGCTGTGGCGCCAGAAATAGTCGTGGTCGAGTTCCTGGGCATTGGGCGCCTTAAAGCTATATACTTTTACACCCAGCGGGTTAAATCCGGACATGATGTGTTTAACGGCACCATCTTTTCCGGCTGCGTCCATTGCCTGGAAGATGATCAGCACGCTATATCGATTGTGTGCATACAGTTTATCCTGCATTTCTGCCAACTGCTCACGGCTTTTGGCGAGGAGAAGTTCAGATTCTTTCTTATTGAGGGCTTTGCCCTTGTATTTGGTACTGAAGTCTTTCAGTTTGATCTTCTTGCCGGGCTTTACCAGGTGGTCTTTGACCGCGATCAATTTACTTTCTTTGGCCATAACATGAGGGATTTAGGAAATGAATGTGGGATTCGTTGTAGCTAAAAGTACGGCTTCCGGGCGCAGGGCCACATGATTTGAATCATTTTTTAGCCTGTCCGGATGCCCATGGCCGCAATGAGGCGGCCCAAAGCATGGCCCATTCATTGGCAAACGGATTGTGTTTCGGTATCTTGTGTGTACAACATCCACCACGATAGCCATGAAAACGAAGCTTCTTTTAGTGATGGCCGGCCTGGTTGCATGGGCCGGGTCCGTTTCCGCGCAAAAAGACCACGCGGCCATTCAGGCTGTGATAGAAAAGGAAACTCAGGCCTTTTTGACTGTTGATCGCGACGCCTGGAAGGCGACCTGGTTACAGGCACCGTATGCGTACTGGTCCTACTCCGACTCCACCGGTACCTCGTACAAGGAAGGATGGGACCAGATCGAGGCTTCCTTCAGAGAGTACTTCACCTCCCAAAAACACCACCGACCGATTGATGTGGCGTACCGTTCGACAGGCCTGAAGGTGGAGCGCACCTGGCAGGACTTCAGGATCTACAAGAATGGCGCCTATGTCCGTTTCACCCAACGGGTCACGGAAGAGTCGATCAGCAGAGATGAAACTTCACAAGTACGTGTGCTGGAGAAAAAAGACGGGCAGTGGAAGATCGTCTGTGTCAGTGTAATCGCCCGCTATCCGCAGGATTGAATAGCACAGATTAATACTGCCCTGTGCGGAGCATGACGAGCGTACAGGCAACCACAGGTTCAATGCCTGCCTGTCTTGCCAATTGCTGAAACTCAAGGTTTTCCGTTCCTGGATTAAAGATAATTCGCCTGGGCTTGAGTGAGAGGATGTACTGATAGTACTCGGGTTGGCGATGCGGACCGATATACAATGTCACGGTGTCCACATCAGATATGGCAGGTTTCCCAGAAAGGTCCACGATTTCATGTCCCAGCACCTCCCCTTTGCTGATGCCCAGCGGAATGAATGGATGTCCGGCCGACTGCAGGAAATCGGCGGCGATCCATGCGTACTTTTCCGGGTTAGGTGTTGCACCGATGATGACTGTTCTCTTGCTCATTTTGCATACAATTTAACGACTGTTTCTGCGCAACGTTCGCCATCCATGGCCGCGGATACTATGCCCCCGGCATACCCGGCACCTTCACCGCAAGGAAAGAAACGTTTCAGGGTTACATGCTCCAGGCTATCGTTATGTCTTGGAATTCGCACAGGCGAAGAGGATCTGCTTTCGACACCGACCACCTGCGCATCGTTGGTCAGGTAACCCTTCATTTTTTTGCCGAAGGCAAGAAAGCCCTGGATGAGCGCATGGCCAATGAAGGGCGGCAATACCTCATGAAGATTCACAGCGGCGAGTCCAGGCTGATAGGAAGTCTCGAGGAGTGCCTTTGACAACCGGCGTTCTGTAAAGTCAACCAGTAATTGTGCGGGCGCCACCTGCGAGTTTCCTGCCATTGCGCAAGCTTTCCGTTCAATGTCGGATTGAAAGTACATTCCGGCCAGGGGTCCTTTGTCTGCATAATTGGCATAGTCATTCACGTCCACAGCAACCACGATTCCGGAGTTTGCGTACCTGGAATCGCGACGGGAGGGGCTCATGCCATTGACTACAACTTCGCCAGGAGCAGTCGCTGCGGGGACAATGAACCCACCGGGACACATGCAAAATGAAAATACGCCTCTGTCGGCGCCATTCACCTGGGCCTGGTGCACCAGCGCATAGGATGAGGCCGGGAGCCACGCACCCCGGTCCGTCGAACAATGATACTGAATCTGGTCGATGAGTTGTTGTGGATGCTCCACGCGTAAACCGAGTGCGAAGGGCTTTGCTTCGATGAGAATATTGCGGCCATGAAGGTATTCAAACACATCACGGGCTGAATGCCCGGTAGCGAGGATCACCGCTGCTGCAGGTATCTTTTCACCCGAGGCGGTAAGAACTCCGTGCACGGTTCCATCCTGAATGATCAGCTCTGCCATTCTCGTATTGTACAACACCGTACCGCCTGCATCAACAATTGACTTGGTCAATTCCGAGACAAGTTTGGGTAACTTGTTGGTGCCGATGTGTGGGTGGGCGTCATAGAGAATCTCCTCTGTCGCACCGTGTGACTGAAGTATCTCCAAAATTCTTCCGACGTCTCCGCGCTTTTTGGAACGCGTGTACAATTTGCCATCTGAGTAGGTGCCGGCGCCGCCTTCACCGAAGCAATAGTTGGACTCCGGGTTGACGATCTGATCCTTGTTGATCGCAGCAATGTCCCGCCGACGGGCTTGCACATCCTTGCCCCGTTCGAGCACGATGGGCCGCATGCCCAGTTCAATCAGCCTCAAAGCCGCGAACAGTCCAGCCGGCCCTGCACCCACAATCGCTACGGGAGTGGAATTACCTACAAATTGATAGGCAGCCTTCCTGTCTGTGATTGGCTTTGAGGACCGTTCCGACCAGGTTCCTGTAAAACGGACAACCACCCTTTTTCCCCGGGCATCGATGGACCTCCGCGCAGGTTGGAAGATCAGGTCGCTGGTTGCCGGAAGACCTGCTGCCTTGCGGGCTGCCATCTGGAATACTTGCTCATTGAAGGCCTCTTCGGGGCTGAGGACCAACTCCACATCGTTTTTGTTCATGAAAGGTATTTAGCCTTTAATTGTCACACCTGATGAATTATCGGCCATCAAAAGAAAGGGAATAACCGAAATTCAATCCAAAGCGAAACGTGTGTGCAAAGTTACTCTTCCTGAGCGACTCAAAAGTGCTTTCGAACATGGGTTCCACGTCCACACCACGGTAGCCAGCCGCGTACCCGACGAAGCCATCGATGGTGAATCCGTCTGCATTGTTACGTTGCATCAGTCTCCATCCGAGAGTGATTCCGTACTGGATGCTTTGTTCTGATGCGCTGGCTGTGATAAAGCTGAGAGGGATCTGGGGCACCTCCACATTGGCGAAATGGCCCAGATTCAGAAAGCGGATTTCATGAGCAAAGTACCACATGCCTGTCCTGACAGGATTATAGAATTTCTGGCGCACAGAGATTGCATAACCGCGTTCGTACAACTTGTTGGGTGTAATGGTAAAGTCCTGCGTGTAGAACGGATTGCGGATGGCTTCAAATCCAAATTCATGGCCCAGTCGTCCCTGGTTATAGAATTCAATGCTCGCTGGCAACAAACCCACAAAGGAGAGCATGGGATTGCCTTGCAGAATGACACCGTGATACTCGGGAAACCGGGGACGGAAATAGTAGAAACCCTTCCGGGCCGAGCGGGTAATCACGGTCGCTGGCGTTTTGCTCTTGTTGATGAGTGAATTGATCTCGCGCGCGAGTGCCTTGTCTTCATAGAAAGGCTTGTAGTAACCGGAGAGGCTGCCATCCTGTTCATAGAGCTCCCAGGTGCCCACCCGCAGGTCGTCTTCAATGCGGCCTTTGGTCTGAATGCCTCCCGTTGGATAATAACCTGTATAGGCGCCTTTCCCCTCAAGAAAATTGCATTCGCCTTCGAGCTTGCCATCTTCATAAAAGTATTTCCAGATGCCATGGTCTTTGCCATTCAGAATCATGCCGGTCACTTTGAGCTTACCGGATGGATAGTATTCCTTGTATTCGCCTGAACCATTACGGTAGGTGATTTCGCTCTTTTTGAGTCCATTGGTGTGAAAGGCACTCCAGTAGCCATTCTTTTTCCCGTTCGCAAATTCGCCTGACATGCTGAGTGTTCCGTCCTGAAAGAAATAATTCCACAAACCGGTGGCTTCATCGTTCTCGAAATTTCCTTCCGAAGAGATCTTGCCATCCGGGTAGTAGTACCTCCAGGATCCGCTTTTCTTTCCATTCACATAGTCGCCTTCGCTCTGCAGGTACCCTTCTTCAGAGAAGTACTTCCAGTGTCCTGTATTGCGTGCACCCGTACGGGGTCCTTCAGCGAGTATCTTGCCCGAGTGATAATACTCGGTAAACTGCCCTTTGTCGTTGGTGTATTCAATGTCGCCGCGCAGGGTGCCATCCTCAAAATAGGTTTTCCAGAGTCCCGTTCGGTTGTTGGCGCTGTAATTTCCCACCTCCCGGAGTTCCCCGCTTTCATAATAGATTTTCCATTCACCATCGCGATAGCGGCCATCAATGATACCTTCCATGCTTTTGTTACCGTTCTCATAGAAGTACTCCCATAATCCGTAATTGGAGTTTTGTCTGAGTATCCCGCGCATTCTGAGGTTGCCGGTTTCATAAAAGAACTCCCATACGCCGGTGGTTTCGTTGTTGGCGAACTGGCCCTTCGACTCCACATTGCCATTGAGGTAATACGAGATATATCGACCATGGAGTACATTGGTCAGCGTATCCTTAACCTGATAGAGCTCTTTGATATTCTTTTTGGACTCGTCGTAATATTGATAGCGTGTAAATCCCTGAGCAAAGAGAGCGCCCGTGGAGCTGAGTGTCACCATCAAAATAAGGATTGCTCTCATCGACACCAAAGTTACTGATCACAAGGGCTCAGGAAAAGGCTGCACGACCCCAGTCCTCCTTCTCCTGAGCGGTCCACAGTTCGGGAAAGAAAATGATCTTCTGAAAGCGGGGTGGCAGGTATTTTTGCCAGTTGGTTCCTCCGGTTGCCTTGATGTCTTCGGGGGCTTTGTGCAGATAGCGGGCGGCGGATTTCATGTGTGCCAGCGGCCAATGCACATTGGCCAGTTCATCATAAGTTCTCAGAACCGATTGAACTGCCGGAGACTCCGGGAACCTGCTCCGATAGATGGTTTGAAGGTTCTTGTTGCGGTACTGCATTCCAGTTTCCTGGAACAACTTCATGTACCGCTGTTCAAACTGTTGCAAGGTAAGTGTCTTTTTGCCGGAGGCGAGTTCCGTAGCACCACTGCGCCAGTAGAGTCGTTCGGTCATCTGTCCGAGGTCTCCTGAGGCTTCCATCTCTTGTCTTTCGGCGACATTCACCAGGTTGATCAATGCGGTGGAGCGAAGTTCGATCAGTCGGTACTGGGCAGATTGAAAGCCGGAAGAGGGCAACAATGACATTCGGAAACGGAGGAATTGTTCTTTTTCCAGTCCATCGACCATGATCTCAAATGAGGAAGTGAGTTGATTGAAGTATCTGACAATTCTTCCCATGCGGTCCAGAAAGAACTTCTCTGTCAGTGCGTGGTGGTCCGCAATCTGTTCGATCTCCCAGAGAATCAGGTTGAAGTAGAGTTCGGTGATCTGATGATAAACGATGAATACCTTTTCGTCAGGAAAACCAGTCTTGGGATTTTGAAGTGACAGCAGTGTGTCGAGGTGTATATAGTCCCAATAGGTCAGGTAGTCTGCGTGGAGGAGGCCATCCAAATAAGATGAAAGGTCCTGCCCCATGACAGCATATTTTTGTTCGAGTTTCCGGACTATTTCAGCATAAGCACCCTGGTCATTCGAAGCGTTCATTTAGCATGTTGGTTGCGACCGAAAATCACTTTCTTATTTTAACTTTGCAAGAAGCTAAAGTTACGTATTGCAATGGAAATGACAGCGACGCACAAGAAATCAATGAAGCAGGACCTCTTTGATCATCCCGACTTTTACGCAGTTGACGGTTTGCTTACCGAAGAGCACAAGTTGATCCGGAGTTCCATACGGGATTTTGTCAAGAAAGAGATTACACCGTACATCGAGGACTGGGCTCAGCGTGCGCATTTTCCGATGGAGATTGTCCGCAAGTTTGGGGACATTGGCGCCTTTGGTCCCACGATACCCGAAACCTATGGTGGTGGCGGTCTCGACTACATTAGCTATGGGTTGATCATGCAGGAAATTGAACGTGGAGATTCCGGGATGCGGTCCACAGCGTCTGTGCAAGGGTCGCTGGTGATGTACCCGATTTACAAGTTTGGCACTGAAGAACAGCGCAAGAAATATCTGCCGAAGCTGGCCTCCGGCGAATGGCTGGGTTGCTTCGGATTGACCGAACCCGACCATGGATCCAACCCCAGCGGGATGGTTACGAACTTCAAGGACATGGGCGATCACTACCTGTTGAACGGCGCAAAAATGTGGATCTCCA
>JAIBBB010000333.1 GCA_019694905.1 Cyclobacteriaceae bacterium | reverse complement strand
CAGCGACTCACCATTCCGCACGATTTCCATAGTGATATGTGTGTCGGGAGGAATCGGGTTTTCGGGAACGTAGAGGCATGGGCCCAGCGCGGCGGAATACTGATAGGTCTTTGCTTGTGGGAGATAGAGCGGGTTTTCACCTTCAATGCTGCGTGAGCTTACGTCGTTGCCGATGGTGTAGCCTTCGATGGAACCGGCGGCATTGATAAAAAGCGTCAATTCAGGCTCAGGCACGTTCCATGTGGAGTCGCGGCGGATTCGCACAGTACCACCATGGCCCACCACGCGGGATGCAAGGGATTTGAAGAAGAGTTCCGGGCGCTCAGCGTCGTAAACCTTGTCGTAGAATGTGGCACCGCCCGTTGCCTTGGATTCATCCATCCTGGCCTCTTTGGACCTGGAATAGGTAACACCCGCTGCCCAAACTTCCTGCGTGCCGATGGGTGGCAGCAATTCATGCTCAATCCACGCCTTGCAGTTGCTGTCGCGCCGATAAGTGCCAAGCTCTGAAAGTATACTCTCGTGCAATTCCGTCCTGTTCACAAAAGTGTCCCAATCAGCTGATGTGGCGTAGTAGTTACCCCAAAAGGCGACGACGATACCCGATCTTGTGTGGTAGACTTTCATTGACAAACGGAAGAAATAATTCATCGAATATAGCAAGTAAAGCTGACTCGGACACGTTGGAATGAACGAGTTGCTACCGATGAGACACTAGCCTTCTGCCTTGAGCACTTCAGCCGGATTGCTTCTCGCCACTTTCCAGGTTTGCGCGGTAATCATGAGGAGTGCCATGGCAAGAACAGCGGCCACACCCAATAACATTTCACTCACGGCCAATGGCGCATGGTTCCCTAACTCGGGAAAAGCAACCTTCTCGAAGAAGACAATTGTAATGGGCAAGCCGATGACGGTTGCAATGAGGAGCAGTGTAACAAAGCCCTTGCCCAGCAATACCAGCAGTTTGCCATCCGAGGCGCCCAGGACTTTGCGGATGCTGATTTCCTTCAGTCTGGTTTCTGTTGTAAAGACCACCATCCCCAGCAGGCCCATGGTGGCGATGAAGATAGCGAGAAAGGCAATGGCCCCTGCGACCATCACGGCGGACTTGAAATCCTGAAAGGCCTCCTCGATCTGCTCGGAGTAGAAGCGCGATTCAAACGGGTGAATGGGGTCAATCTTTTTCCAGATGGCCTCGATTTTCTGCCGGGTGGCAAGTATGTCGTCGGACTGGATTTTTACATTGAGAAGCCTGGCCTGGGTGGGTGAATAGCGGAAAACCACCTCACGGTTGTTGTTGCGGTCATTCGCCCTTCCGTATTGAAAGTCTTTCATCACACCAATGATCTGCATGTCTTTTCCATCGACTTTCAGGTAGTCACCCACAGCTTTTTGAGGATTTTGCCCGGCGATCTGAAAGCGCTTCAATACCTGCTCATTAACGATGACTTCTGTTTCAGCGGCAGAGTCGGCTTTCGCTGTGAAATTCCGGCCCGCCAGAAGTTTGTGACCGTGCAAAGGCAGGTAATTCTCGTCGATTGTATTGTAATAGACGCCTGCAGAATCCAGGGGGTTGGCAGCATACTTCGCGTTTGTTCCCCAGTAGTTACCCACGCTGGTGATCAACAGTGACTGCGAGATTCCTTTCACTTCCGGCAGTTCGGTGAGTTCTTTTTTCAGGAGCTCCGGCTTATTGCCTTGCAGCGGAATGTTAAGGACATGGTCGGTACTGAATCCGAGGTCAAAATTCACATAGTGGCGGTATTGTTTAACGGCCACGATGGTTGAAGTCATCAATACGATGGAGACTGTGTATTGAAAAACAATCAACACTCTGCGCATGGTGAGCCTTCGGAAAAATCTTGAGGTTGTAAAGTCTTTAAGCACCTGGACCGCATTGACACGGGCAAAGAAAAGCGCCGGGAATAGTCCGGCTGCCACACCGACTGCGATCGCAAAAAGCACAAACCAGCCGACCAGCGCCGGAGAAATATCCAATACGATGATGTCTTTCAGGCCCGGCACTGCTGCAATAAACAGCGGCTTCACCAGAGTGAAAATTCCGAGTGCGAGGACAAGCCCAATCAATGAAACCATGACTGCCTCCACTACAAACTGTGTGATCACATGGATCCGCAGTGCTCCTATGGCCTTGCGAATGCCAACTTCCCGTGTGCGATTCAACGACCGGGCAATGGACAGGTTTGTATAGTTGAAGCCTGCCGACAGCAAGACTACAAGGGTCAGCGCTCCCAGGAGCAGCAAAGTGGTTCTGCCCATGGTAGGGCCAATTTCATTGCTCTGGTTGTCGGTAGTCATGATTGCGTCAAGTGGCTGAAGTCGCAATCTGATGCTTGTATTCTTAACCGACGGATCCTCCTGCTTGCTGATTTTGTCGAATTCAGCTACAACCTGATCCGGGGATGTTCCTTCAGGGAGCAATAGGTAGACCCACGTGCTCCAGATGTTATCCCACTTGTATTCGTCTTTGTCATCCTTGGCGGTGATTTCCCTCGTGCTGATCGAACCCACAAGCTGGAACTTCATGTGGGAATAGACGGGAACGTCTTCCATGATCCCCGTGACTGTGTACAGTCGGTCGCGGTTCATGGTAAGGGTTTTGCCCATGGGATCTGCATCGCCAAATAACTTGACCGCTGTTTGCTCAGTGAGCACCACAGAGAATGGGTCCTTCAACGCAGTGGTGGGATTACCTTTGAGGAGTTTGAAGGAAAAGACCTTGAAGAACTCCTCGTTAGACCATAGGCCATTGAGTGGCAGGGTCTTGTCTTCGACTGTAAAGTCACCTTCAAAATCACGTCGTAGTACAGACACCGCTTCTGGCTGAGCGAGTTTCTCCTTTATGAGTTTACCTGCGCGCATGGAGGTGGTGGCCATGTCGCCATTGTCTTCTTTACCCAGGTAGATGTAGCGCGAGATGACGCGATAGATTCTGCTGTGGTGCTGATGAAACTGATCGTATTTACTGACATCAGAGAGGATGCCAATCATGAGCAGCCCCACGGCCATGCTGATGGCAAGCCCCAAGACGTTAATGGTGGTAAACAGTTTGTTGCGCACCATGTTGCGCCCTGAGGTTTTGATGTAGCTATTCAGCATAAGCCAATGAATAATTAAGTTGATCCATTCAGGTTTTCGCAAAGTATAAGGTCGCATGAACTTGATCACATCTGCCACATAGACCAGTCGTGCCAGAAGCAAGCCACGTTCCTGCACATGCCGCTGGTAATACTCGAACAAGTCACCTTCGAGGTCCTCTGCCAGGTCAGGCCTGCAATACCAACGGAGAAACCGTGTGGCCCATTGGGGTGGTTGATGCAGGTTCTGCATATCGTGTTAAATGCTTTTGAGAATGAAGGACGGAATGGCGTTCCAGAGTTCTTCGCGCACTTCGCGGGCGCGCTGCAGGCTCACCTTGCCGCTGTTCGTAATCGTGTAGTAGCGTTTGCGCTTGCCTCCCCTTGTGCGGGTGGCTTCGCCGAGTGCGCTTTTTGCAAGACCCTTTTCTTCGAGCCGGTTGAGCACGGCGTGCACCACGCCGAGTTTGGCCTTGCGGCCCGTTCGTTTTTCCAGCTCTTCACAAATGGCTACGCTATAGGCGTCACTGACAAGGGCGGCGATGGTGAGCAACACCAGTTCTTCGAATTCGCCGAGGTTCGTTCCTTTCATATAGATATTAATTCCGTAAATGTATGTAAAATGGTTACACATT
>JAIBBB010000332.1 GCA_019694905.1 Cyclobacteriaceae bacterium | reverse complement strand
TGCTGCTAAATTCACCCTCCCCACTATCCAAAATGAAACGACTATCTCTTTCTACGCTCGTATGCACCGCTGCCGCAGCGTGGTTGCTCATGGCTTGTTCGCCCCGACCATCCACCGACGCGGTCTTTGAAAGAGGCACTTTTGCCTACGACCAGCAATTCATGATGAAGTACAAACCAGCCATCGTGCTGGGCACCGCCTCCGGCACTGCCCGCGTGCTGGTAGTGCCCGGGTACCAGGCGCGCGTGATGACCAGCAGCAGTGCCGGAGATGGTGGCCGCAGCTATGGTTGGATCAACTATTCGCTGGTTGAATCCGGAAAAATCCCGCCCCACATCTACCCGGTTGGAGGCGAAGACCGGTTCTGGCTGGGTCCGGAGGGTGGGCAGTTTGCCATCTATTTCAAAAAGGGTGATCCGTTTGACTTTGACCATTGGCAAACACCGGGCCTGATCGACACGGCCGCTTACAATCTGGTGGCATCGGATTCTACCCATGCAGTTTTCCATAAGGAGGCCAGCGTCACCAACTACAGCGGCACGACCTTCCAGGTTGCTATTGACCGCACCATCGCGCTGCTGTCCAACAGCGATTTCGAAAGTGAATTTGGCGTGTCTCCGCAAGGTGCCAGCGTGGTGGCGTATCAATCGCACAATGTGCTTCGCAACAAAGGTCAGGACTGGTCGAAGAAAGACGGACTGCTTTCGATTTGGATCCTCGGTATGTTCAATCCCTCACCGGCGACCACCATCATCCTGCCCCACGACCCGCCCACCACTGATAGTGGCGTGGCGACGGACTACTTCGGTCCGATTCCACCCGACCGGGTGCGGGATGGTTCGAATGTGCTGTTGTTTCGCGGCGATGGAGGTCACCGCGGCAAGGTGGGTATCGCGCCTGCGATTGCGCGGAACGTAGCAGGTAGCTATGATTCCATCCATCACGTACTCACCCTGGTAAAATTTGATGTGACGAAGGATGGCGACTACGTCAACTCCAAGTGGGAAATGCAGGAGTATCCGTTCAAAGGGGATGCGGTCAATGCCTATAATGATGGCCCGCTGGCGGACGGATCGCAGATGGGGCCCTTTTATGAAATTGAGAGCTCATCCGCTGTGCGCGAACTCAAGACGGGCGAGTCGTTGCAGCACAAAGTTGTCACTGCTCATCTCGAAGGTGACAAGGCTACCCTTGACCGTATTGCACGCACTGTGCTGGGAGTCTCACTCAACGACATTAACATTCAATAAGTGGAACAGACCTGGAGATGGTTCGGGCCCGCGGATCCGGTATCCCTGCGCGATATCCGTCAGGCAGGCGCTACCGGCGTCGTTACGGCCCTGCACCAGATTCCCATTGGCGACGTTTGGGAAAAGGAAGATATCAAAAAGCGTAAGCAGGAGATTGAAGCAGCCGGTCTCACCTGGTCAGTGGTGGAGAGTGTGCCCGTTCACGAAGCCATCAAGCGCGGCGATCTCGAAGCACCACACCTGATCAAGAACTACCAGCACACCATCCGGCACCTCGGCGCTGCGGGTGTTCGCACCATCTGTTACAATTTCATGCCGGTGCTCGACTGGACTCGCACAGATTTAAATTACAGAGTTGCCGATACATCTGAAGCCCTGCGCTTTGATGCCGTCGCCTTCGCTGCTTTTGATCTTTTCATCCTGAAGCGGCAGGGCGCCGAAAAGGAATACCATCGTGACTTTGTCCGGGAAGCAGAACGATTTGCCTCTAATCTAACCGCCGTTGGCAAGAAGGAACTCACGGCCACGATCCTCGCCGGGCTCCCAGGTTCATTTGAGGGATTTACCATCGAGAACTTCCGACATGCACTGGACCGCTACCGGCATGTCGATGAAGGGATGCTGCGCAACAATCTTTACCGGTTCCTCTCTGAAGTAATCCCGGTTGCAGAAAAGGCCGGCGTCAGGCTCGCCATCCACCCGGACGACCCGCCCAGGCCCATCCTCGGCCTCCCCAGAGTGGTCAGCACCGAAGCGGACGTTGTGCAACTGCTCAGCGTCAACCACAGCTCCAGTAACGGACTGACCTTATGCACCGGCTCCTTTGGCGTGCGCGCGGACAACGACCTCACCGGCATGATGAACAGGCTCGGCAACCGCGTCAACTTCCTCCACCTGCGTAGCGTCCAGCGCGAGAAGTCATTGCCGCACCAGCCATTCGAGACGTTCCATGAAGCCAATCACCTCGAGGGAGATGCCGGAATGGCGGACGTGGTTGCTGCCGTCGTGCAGGAGGAGGAGCGCCGGCAGAAGATGGGACGCCATGATGCCAGCATTCCGATGAGACCCGACCATGGACATCGGATGCTCGACGACCTTAACAAGAAAGTCAACCCGGGCTACTCAGCCATCGGCCGTCTGCGCGGGCTGGCAGAAATCCGCGGGCTCGAGTTGGGTCTGCGCCACTCATCAAAGGCCGGACTCTCATGATAGACTGAAGCAATTTCTCATCACCTGATACGCTTATTAACAAATCCTGCTATGAACCGAATGTTGACCAATCTCCTGCTGCTTTTACTGGTGATTTCATCCAATGCCCTCGCCCAGTATGATGTGGTGATCAAGGGAGGCCGCGTCATCGATCCTGAAACCCGCCTCGACGCAATCCGAAACGTGGGTATTGCAGGAGGCCGCATCGTCGCCATCTCTGCTGAGGAATTGAAGGGAAGGGAGATTATTGACGCCACGGGACTGGTAGTGAGTCCCGGATTCATTGACCTGCATTCGCACGGAATCACCAACAAGGAAAACGAATACCAGAGTCATGATGGTGTGACAACCGCACTGGAACTGGAGGGCGGCGTGCATGACATCGCGGGCTGGTTCGAACGCAGGTCCGGCAAAGCTTTAATCAACTATGGGGCATCAGCCGATTTCGGATCGTACCGTGCCCTGTCGATTCGTGCACTGGCAGGAGCTTCCGAAAAGGAGCTCGGGGAAAAATCGCCCTATACCTCGCTCACCGACGACGAAGTGAAATCCACAATTGAAAAACTCACGACCCAACTGAATGACGGCGCGATCGGCATCGGCATTCCGATCGGATACATTCCGAAGGCCACCCGGGAGGAAATCTACCGGATCTACCAGTTTGCAGCGGAAAAGCAGGTTCCCATTTTTTCTCACATCCGCGATGGCAAGGCATGGGCAGTGCAGCAGGCAATCGCCGACGCGATGCTCACGGGTGCCTCGCTGCATATTGTGCACCTCAACAGCTCAGCGCTGGATGAAATCTCTCTGGCGATGGAGATGATCACAAGCGCCCAGCGAAAGGGATTTGACATCACGACAGAAATGTATCCATTTACTGCTGCCTCAACGAGTCTGGAGTCCGCACTCTTCGATGAAGGGTGGAAAGAAAAGTGGAATATTTCATACGGCGATCTGCAGTGGGTAGCCACCGGTGAGCGACTAACTGAACAGACTTTCAATGAATACCGAAAGAAAGGCGGCATTGTCATCATTCACCTGATGAAGCCTGATTGGATCAGAGCCGGTATCGCGAACCCGATCACCATGATTGCTTCTGATGCCATGCCTTATGCCCCACTCGCGCACCCACGCACCGCTGGTACTTTTGCCAGAGTGCTGGGAAAATATGTCCGCGACGAGAAGGTGATCAGTCTCGCTGAAGCCATCAGCAAGATGACTTTGATGCCGGCGCAGCGACTGGAGCGTATCGCCCCCGCTGCGAGATTCAAAGGCCG
>JAIBBB010000097.1 GCA_019694905.1 Cyclobacteriaceae bacterium | reverse complement strand
GGAAGACTTCTCAAAAGCAGGAGAGGCATCTTCGATAATCTCTGTCACCAGATGGGAATGCTTGCTGTACGATTCCATGTCACCGGAAATCACCCTCGCATCGGGGCACAGTTGGAGTGCCAGGTACATAGGCATGGCTGAGTGCACTCCAAATTTCCGGGCTTCATAACTACAGGCTGCCACCACACCCCGCCGGCTGCTCCCGCCAATAATCAATGGCCGGTTTCGGAGTTTAGGATTCAGCTTGCACTCTACTGCCACAAAAAATGCATCCAGGTCAAGGTGTATGATATTCCGATCCATTGCTAACAAAATTAGCAAAATCAGGTAAATAGAACTATTTTAATTAGTATTTATCATGAGTCAGAACTCATTCATAATCAAATATTTATCGAAGTGAAAACGGAGTCAAAGCACGCACAGGGCACGTATGCGCTAAAAAATTCACAACCAACGTATGATCAATTTTGTATATTCAACGTATTCATCATTATCAACGCCCCCTTGACTGTCAACCGTACATACTGCACTCACCTTAACATCTGCAGCAGTGTGTACAGTTTGCGGACGCCTCACCAAGCACATCCCCACGCCCCTCTCCGCTGCTCACACCCCAATGCGATCGCCTCGTAAGCAGACCGGATGCAAACCTTGCGGATCATTCACCTGGAGGATCATCCTTCAGACGCGACTCTTGTTGAACGCGCGCTGAAACGCGCCGGGCTGACTTGCGCAATCACCGTGCTGGACAACCTGGAGGCCCTGCAACAGGCCCTTCAGACCAATGAGCACGACATCATTCTGTCTGATCATCAACTGCCGGGGTTCAATTCATTCGATGTGCTTCAAGTACTCCGTGAAAATGAAATCCAGATACCAATCATTCTCATTACTTCAACTACCTCGGAAGAAACGGCAGTTGAGGTGATGAAAGCAGGTGCCTGGGATTACGTGCGCAAGGACCAGATGCAGCGACTGCCGCAAGCCATCAAGAACACACTTGACAGGCACAGAACCCTTCAGGAGCGCAAACACTTCGAAGAAGAACTTCGGATCAGTCATCGGCGCATGATTGAAACCATGGACTCCCTGCTGGAGGGTTGTCAAATCATCAACCGGGAATGGCGGTATGTCTACATCAATCAGACCGCTGCAGGACATGCCAAAACAACGCCCGAACAACTCATCGGCCGAACGATGATGGAGTGCTTTCCGGGGATTGATCAAACCCCTCTGTTTGCCATTCTCCGCCATTGTATGGAACGGCGAACCACACAGCAGATGGAAAACGAGTTCCGGTTTCCGGATGGAACCCAGGGCTGGTTTGAACTGCGCATTCATCCGGTGCCGGAAGGGCTTTTCATCCTGTCAGTTGATATTACGCAGCGCAAGACCACTGAAACCGAAATAAGGCAATTCAATGAGCGATTCAAGGCAGTCTTGCGTTCGACGAATGATGCACTGTTTGAATGGGATCCCCTCCATCGCACCGTCTGGTGGAGTGACAGTTTCTTCCGGATGTTTGGCTTTGCACCCTCAGAGAAGGTTCCGCCAAAGGAGATGTGGCTGCAACGGATCCATCCCGATGACCGGTCGGAAATTGAAGAGGTAATCGAACATTTCGAAGACACCAAAGATGCAGGCCCGCTGGAAATTCGCTTCATGCGGATCGATGGAACCTATGGGACCGGCATGCTGCGGCGATTTGTGGTACGTAATGCCGATGGCATTCCGCAGAAGCTCATCGGTTCCCTGATTGACATCTCCTACCTGAAGGCAATGGAAGTCGAGCTGCGACTCAAGGATGTAGCCATTTCGTCATCGATCAGCGGCATGATCCTGGCAGATCCGGGCGGTTTGATTACCTACGCCAATGGTGCGGCCGCAAGGATGTGGGGATTCCAGGACGGAACAGAAATGAAAGGTCATCGGTTGCTTTCGCTATTTGCAGGCAAAAGAGTAGAGTCGGCCCTTCGCAAACTTCAGATCAGCGGGGATACCGGCGAAGAAACGGGCATCCGAAGCGATGGGTTCTTATTTGATGTGGCTTACGCAGCCAATGCAATCACGGATGCCACCGGCGCATCTGCAGGCATATTCATTTCATTCATTGACATCAGCGAGCGGAAAGAGTCGGAGAAAGTCATCCTTGGCATTGCCAGAGAACTGGCCAACCTCATTCAAAACGCCAATGCGTTCATTGTGGGCATTGATCTCCAGGGAAATGTCACCGAGTGGAACGCAATCACCGAGCAGGCTACCGGCCTCAGCAGAGAGAACGCTATCGGGCGGCATTTCCTTACCAATTTTATTGACGCAGATGCGAGGCCCGGTCTGAATGATCAGTTTGAACAACTCCTCCAGGGACGGGCGCAGGGGACCATGGAATTGCCCATCCGCACAAGAGACGGCAAGAGAGTTATTGCACTTACCAGCAGCACCTTACGGCGGGATCCCGAACATTCGATCACAGGCGTCCTGCTGGTTGGACAGGATATGACTGAGCTATCGGCCTATCGCGCCAGTCTGGAACAGCAGGTCGAACTGAGAACCTTTGAACTGAACAAGGCCCTTCAGGCAGAGAAGGAGATGGTCGAAATGAGAAGTCGATTTGTATCCATGGCTTCTCATGAGTTCCGAACCCCGCTCTCTTCCATTCAGCTGGACGCAGGGTTTGTCAGAAAGTACCATCAAAAACTGACCAGCGAAGAGGTGGTCTCGAAGCTACAACGAATTGAAAAGCAGGTTGAGCACATGACACAACTGCTTAACGATGTCCTCATGGCGGGAAGAATCGATTCGGGTACACTGCACATAAGTCCGGCCATTACCGGCACATCCTTCTTCGAGAACCTGGCGCAGGAGATCATGGACAGTACCCGGTCGAGGCACCGTTTGAATTTCCATCTCGAGTCATCGCATCAGGGGATCGTAACCGATCAGAAACTTCTCCGGAACATCATTACCAATCTGCTGAGCAATGCGGTGAAGTTTTCTCCTAACGCCACTGAAGTCGTATTGGAGATTCGTTGCGAAACAGATCACATTTCCATTTTCGTGAAAGACTACGGAATAGGAATTCCCTCGGGAGAAATCCGACATCTGTTCGACTCATTTACGCGAGGAAGCAATGTGGGTGAAATTGACGGTACCGGCCTGGGGCTTTCAATAACCAAGAAAGCCGTTGACTTGCTCAAGGGAGAGATCCATGTAAACAGTGAACCGGGGCGTGGTACGGAGTTCCGCATTCGCATCCCCTTAAACCTGGAGTACACAGGTGATTTTCAGGTGTCTGAGCCGCCCATGATTAGCATGATTGACCGTGTCATCACCGCTCACACCTTCGGGTGAGGGCTTCCATTTTCAGAGTGCATTTGGTAGGTGGTAAATTGTTAGTTTTGCAGAAATTTTTGCAAATCCATGTTACCCACCGTCAATCCAGCTGAATCCAACGCCTGGCACAAACTCACAGGCCACTTCCTCCATATGCAGGCCACTCATCTCAGAGAACTATTTGCTGAAGATCCTGCCCGATTTGAGAAGTACCATCTTCTCTTTGAAGATATCCTGATCGACTATTCGAAGAACATTGTTGACCAGCACACCCTGAAACTCCTGTTTGAGCTCGCGGAAGAAACCGGTCTCAGGCAATCCATTGACGCGATGTTTCAGGGAGCGCGCATCAATCAGACGGAAAACAGGCCAGTCCTCCATGTGGCACTCCGCAACCGGTCGAACACGCCCATTTACGTTGACGGTGCTGATGTGATGCCCGAGGTCAACAAGGTGCTGGAGCAGATGAAAACATTCTCCGGGCAAATCATCAGCGGCACCTGGAAGGGTTATTCAGGTAAAGCAATTACTGACATCGTCAACATTGGCATCGGTGGGTCGGACCTGGGCCCGCTCATGGTCACTGAGGCGCTCCGTCCCTACTGGAAAGGAATCACACCGCACTTCGTATCCAACGTCGACGGCACTCACATGGCAGAAACGCTCAAGCGTGTCAATCCGGAAACAACACTGTTTATTGTTGCCTCAAAGACTTTCACTACTCAGGAAACTATGACCAATGCAGAATCAGCCAAGCGCTGGTTCCTGGAACAAACTCAAGGCAAAGGAGTAGTAGCCAGTCACTTTGTTGCGGTCTCCACCAATACAAAAGCAGTGGAAGCGTTCGGCATCGCGCCCGAGAATATGTTCGTCTTCTGGGACTGGGTAGGCGGCCGGTATTCCCTTTGGTCAGCCATCGGTTTGTCAATCGTGTGTACCATTGGCTACGAACACTTTCTGGAATTGCTGGAAGGTGCCCACGCCATGGATACGCACTTCCATTCGGCTCCGTTCGACCAGAATGCTCCGGTGATTCTGGCCCTCATCGGCCTGTGGTATAACAATTTCTTCGACGCACAGAGCGAAGCCATCCTGCCCTACGACCAATACCTGCACCGGTTTGCAGCCTATTTTCAGCAGGGGAATATGGAGAGCAACGGCAAGTCGGTGGATCGCTCAGGCCAGGTGGTGTTGTATCAGACGGGGCCCATCATCTGGGGTGAGCCTGGCACCAACGGGCAACATGCATTCTATCAATTGATCCACCAGGGTACCAAAGTAATTCCCTGCGATTTCCTGGCACCGGCCATCAGTCACAATCCCGTCGGCGACCATCATGTGAAACTCCTGTCCAATTACTTTGCGCAGACAGAGGCCCTGATGGTTGGTAAAACAGAAGAGGAGGTTACCGAAGAACTGACCCGGTCAGGAATGAGTGAGGAAGAATTAAAGTTTCATGTACCGTTCCGTGTCTTTGCAGGAAACAAGCCCACAAATTCCATTCTCTTCCGTCAGTTGACACCACGCACCCTGGGATCATTGATAGCCATGTATGAGCACAAGATCTTTGTGCAGGGAGCGATTTGGAATGTATTCAGTTTCGATCAGTGGGGCGTAGAGCTGGGCAAGGTACTGGCGAAAAAGATTCTCCCGGAGCTTGCCGGGAACGAAGAGATAGCCTCCCATGACGCCTCCACAAACGGCCTCATTAACTATTTCAAACGATTGAATCGCCAATAAGAGCGCGATCTCTTGTAAACTCGGAACAGTACAGTATTTTTGGGGCGCTAAAAACCTGAATGAGCAATAATATTTCGAAAATCGGTGTATTCACGTCAGGCGGCGATGCCCCCGGCATGAATGCGGCCATCAGGGCAGTCGTGCGTGCCTCCATCTACTACGGCAAAGAAGTATACGGGATCATGCGCGGTTATGAGGGAATGATTGACGACGAGATCGTCAAACTCGGCTCCCGTTCTGTTGGAAATATTCTGCAGCGTGGCGGCACAATTCTAAAGACTGCCCGAAGTGAAGCATTTCGCACCCGAGAGGGGCGTGAAAAGGCTTATCAAAACCTCCAGCGAAATGGTATTGATGCGCTGGTTGCCATTGGTGGTGACGGTACTTTCACGGGGCTCACAAAGTTCTACGACGAATTCAAAATTCCCTCCAT
Organism: Cyclobacteriaceae bacterium; assembly: GCA_019694905.1. Classification (GTDB taxonomy): domain Bacteria; phylum Bacteroidota; class Bacteroidia; order Cytophagales; family Cyclobacteriaceae; genus ELB16-189. The sequence goes on along the minus strand of JAIBBB010000097.1, from coordinate 6,772 downwards.
CTGTATACCCGGCACCATAGACAACGACCTGGCGGGAACAGATTACACCATCGGATATGATACTGCCACTAACACAGCGGTGGAGGCAATCGACAAGATCCGCGACACGGCGATGTCCCACAACCGGTTGTTCTTCATCGAAGTAATGGGACGTCATTCGGGATATATAGCTCTTCACTGTGGCATCGCTGGTGGTGCTGTTGTGACCATCATCCCGGAAGAGGATATGACGATGGAGCAATTGTTTTCCAAGCTGGATGAGGGTGGCAAGACCAACCGCAAGTCCAGCATGGTGGTGGTAGCAGAGGGTAGCAAACTCGGGGGCGCCATGGAATTGGCTAACCGGTTCTCTGCCCGCAACAATTATTTCGATATCAAGGTGACTATCCTCGGGCATTTGCAGCGGGGTGGTTCACCGACCTATTTTGACCGCGTGCTCGCAAGCAAGATGGGCATTGCCGCAGTGGAAGGTCTTCTGAATGGCAAGCAAGGTTACATGGTGGGTATTCAGAATAACCACATCGTGTATAATGATTTTCATACAATCATCAATCACCGGCACGAGATCGACAGCGAATCCCTCCGGATAGCCAAGATTCTCTCTATTTGAATCACCTGAATTGTACCGCACATGAAAGACCTGACGATCGGCATTGACATAGGGGGCACCAACACAAAATTCGGGATCGTCGATCGGGAGGGTGTAGTGTACCACCAGGGCAATATCCCGACCACTGTCTACGAGAAGTTCGAAGATTACTTTGATGGCATGGCTGACGCCTGTCGCAAGGCCATTCAGGATCTGCCCGCTGGTTCCAGGGTTGTTGGCATTGGTGTGGGTGCGGCCAACGGAAATTACTACAAGGGCACCATTGAGCGCGCCACCAATCTCAAGTGGAAGGGCGTTTTGCCGTTGGCTGAAATGTTCCGGCAGGAGTTTGGAGTGCCTTGTGTACTGACCAATGACGCGAATGCTGCTGCTGTAGGGGAAATGATCTATGGCAATGCCAAAGGGATGAAGGATTTCATCGTGATTACCCTCGGCACAGGCCTCGGCAGCGGATTTGTATGTGCGGGCGCATTGCTGAATGGTCACCACGGCATCGCCGGTGAATTGGGTCATACTTCTGTCAATCCTGCAGGACGTTATTGCAATTGTGGCAAGAGAGGCTGTCTGGAAACTTATGTATCGGCCACCGGCATCAAGCGCACCGTATACAAGTTGCTGGCTGATCACCTTGAGCCCAGTGAACTGCGCGGTATAAGTTTCGACAATCTCAACACCAAGATGATTACCGAAGCGGCTCAGCGCGGAGACATTGTTGCGTTACACGCATTCGAATACACCGGCAGAATCCTGGGGATGAAACTGGCTGAAACAGTAGTACACACAGATCCTGAAGCGATCTTCCTTTTCGGCGGACTGACACTTGCCGGAGAGTTCATTTTCCGGCCCACCATCAAGCACATGGAAGAAAATCTGATGCCTTTGTTCAGGGGCAAAGTCAAAGTACTTCCTTCTGCCCTGTCCAATCAGGCTGCTCCCATTCTCGGTGCTTCCAGCCTCGTGTGGGATCATCTGGAAAAGCAGCAGACTGTTATTTCCTGATCAACTCTTCCTTCTGACCGCACCCCTGATTGCCTGTGCGGTCAACGGGTTGTCCGGCCATGAGTGTCTCGGATAGCGTCTTCGCAATTCACTGCGGACTTCGTCATATGTGTTCTTCCAGAAGCTCTGCATATCCTGTGTAACCTGCACAGGTTTGTAACCAGGTGAAAGCAAATGAAGAACCAACCTCGTTCTGCCTTTGTTGATGGTGGGAGTTTCCAGCCAACCAAATACCTCTTGCAAACGCACTTGCATCACGGGCAAATCACCATGCGCTGAATATTGAACCTGAATGGCAGAGCCACTTGGCACGGTAATCCTTGCAGGAGCAAGCTCTTCCAGTTCCCGCTCACGGTCCCATCCAATTATGTGAGTGCAAATGGCACTCCAATCGAGCTTTCCAAAATCTGAGCGTTTGGTAATTTGCTGCAGGAAAGGTGGCAACCAGTTTTCAATAGTGGCCAACAGGTGTTCATCAGAAACATCAGGCCACGTTTCCAGAGGATTCCAACCTTTCAGACTCATCACCCTGGCCTGCCATGCTCGCTGTGCATCACTCCAACCGAGGAAAGTGAGTCCCAGCGAACGGGTCATGGCGCAAATGACAGCCACCGACTCTTCGGGATCCGGTGTTCCAGCGAACGACGTATTGACCACCATGTCGCCGAAGCGAAGTTCCCGGATGGCGACCACGGCCTGCCGTTGCTCGTCCCAGCGCACCACCTGATGGGGAGTTGCGTGTTTCAGTACATCGCTTTCATGAATCGGTGCTGCGAGGAAGATTTTCGCATCGCCGTCACGTGCATCCACCTGGGCGGCGACGATCCACGGATAGTGAATCAGCGGGTCGTGATCGGGCAAACGCCCCATGCGTCCGTTTGATAATTTGAAGCGCTCACTATGCCGTTCCGTTTGCCGTGCCAGCCGCTCCGGGTATGCGCAGGAGAGCAACTGGCCAACTTGCTCGGGTATTACAGGAGTCTGGTCGATGGTTGTTTTCAAGAGCCGGCGCCAATGGTTGGCAAGGCGTTCGATGCGTTCCATCAATGACCTTGATGCCGCCACGCTTCCCCCTTTGCGCCATTGGTGCAGCACTTCCACGCGCAACGACAGGTCAGCGCCTGCGCCCTGCCTGAGCGGGTCCTTCTCTTCCAGCAGGGCGGCCACATCAGCGGCCAGAGGCTGAAGTTGCTCTGCTTCTGCCACCAACAACATGTGTGCAATTCGCGGATGTGTGGGCAATCGCAACATGGCTCTGCCACGTTGGGTAATTCCGTTGCTGTCAATCGCCTCGAGTTTTTCCAAAAGCTCTTCCGCTTGTCGCACGGCGCCTGCAGACGGCGGGTCCGGCCAGCGGAGGTCATCAAGAATGCGTTTGATTCCCCACTGACGCAATTCGAGCACTGCTGAAGTCAGATCCGCGCCTGTTATCTCGGGCGCCCTGGAGGGCTGCAAATGGCGTTGTGTGGCCTGTGTCCAGAGCCGATAGCAAAATCCGGGGCCGAGTCGACCTGCGCGCCCTGCACGTTGGTCCGCAGCATCTGCAGTCACGCGCACTGTCTCCAGGCTGGTAAGTCCCGACCTTGGGTCATAACGCGGGACTCTCGTCAATCCTGCATCAATTACGGTGGTTATCCCTTCAATGGTCAGCGAAGTTTCCGCAATGGTGGTTGCGAGGACTACCTTCCTTCTGCCATTGGTATCCGGTAAGATGGCCTGTTGCTGTCGTTCGAACGGCAGATCTCCGTACAAAGGAACAAGCCGCGCGGCTGTCGCCTCCTCTTCCAGAAGTCCGATCGTGCGTTCAATTTCTCCTGCCCCGGGAAGAAATACCAGGATATCGCCTTCTTGCTCGCGCAGGGCGCGGTGAATGGCCCTCGCCACCCCGGTGTGTATGGGTAGCTGCAGGTCCTTTTCTTCGTATGTGATTTGCACAGGAAACTGGCGGCCCGTGCTGGTAATGACCGGCGCATTGCCCAGGACGGAAGACAGCCGGGAAGATTCCAGTGTGGCAGACATGATCAGGATCCGCATGTCATCATGAAGGTACTCCTGCACTTGCTGGGCGAGCACGAGGCCTGTGTCGGCGTGCAGGGAGCGCTCATGAAACTCATCGAAGATGATCAACCCGATATCACCCAATGCGTCCTGTTGCTGAAGCATCCTGGTGAGAATGCCATCTGTTACCACTTCCAGCCGTGTAAGGGGTCCCGATTGAGTTTCGAACCTGATCCGAAAGCCAACTGTATTTCCAAGAGCATCCCCGTGCAGAGCTGCCAGTCTTGATGCTACGGATCGCGCAGCGAGCCGTCTGGGTTCGAGCATAATGATCCTGCGGCACTTTAGCCAGGGCTCATTCAGCAAGTGCAGTGGAAGAACGGTGGACTTTCCGGCACCCGGTGGGGCTTGTAAAATAGTTACCGGACATTGCTCCAAAGACCGGCGTAGTTCCGGCAAAACTTCCAGGACGGGATACGCAGCAGTCAATGGTTTGGCCTTGAAAGGCCAAAATTAATCAATTCAGCATCCAGTCAAGGCGCTTGAGCGCTTGTTCATGGCTTTGACCATTCCGGATATTATTCCTGATGCTCTCAATCAATTCCGGGATGCGCTCGCGGCTGTATCCAAAGCGGACAGCAAACAGATTGCACAGTTTTGATTCTTCAGGATGCACCTGCTCATCGATCGACATCATGTGAACGAGGTCGTACAACTGATAGAACTTCTCTTTCTTGTCTTCAGGAACTTTGAACTCAACCACGTGAGGCTTTTCGCGGATTTCGCGAATCTGGTTTTCAGAAATCCCATTCCGTTTCGCGATGGTTTTGAGCAGGTCGTATTCCACGTTCTCAAACTGGCCATCGGCTGCAGCCATTTCGATGAGGTTTTTCATATGGCTTTTGGCAGAGCTTTTTCCCTGTTTAAACAGGTTGAGGATCTCGGTGAATTGCATAAAAGGGGTTGGTTGGTGGAGTTAAGTTAATTCATCGGATGCACATGAATGCTACAACCCGCCCAAAAAAATAGCCCGTGAGAGTAGACGAAAATTGAAATCGCGATCCGCTCAATTTTACGTCCAAATGGGATAATCCATGGCAGTGGTGCCATAGAATGAGCCCTGACTCAAATCCTGGCCTGGTAGGTGTACAGCTCAAAATACCGCTTCTTCAAGTCAATGAGCTCCTCATGCCTACCCCGTTCCACTATCTGGCCCTTTTCAACAACCAGTATCTGATCGGCCTGACGAATGGTGCTGAGCCTGTGAGCGATCACAAAAGTTGTACGCCCCTTCATCAACTGCCGCAAGCTTTCCTGAATGTACGCTTCACTTTCTGTATCCAGATTGGAGGTTGCTTCATCGAGAATCAGGATCCTGGGATCGGCTAGGATGGCACGGGCGATGGCAACGCGCTGCCTTTGGCCACCACTCAACTTCACCCCTCGCTCTCCGATCACTGTTTCCAGTCCTTCAGAGAACCTGGAAGTAAATTCGTCCACGTGTGCCGCCCGTACTGCCTCCTGCAATTGCGCTTCGGTTGCGTGAGGCCTTGGAAAGAGAATGTTCTCGCGGATGGTGCCTTCAAAAAGAAAATCGTCCTGCAACACAACTCCCAGATAGCTGCGATAGTTTTTCAGCGAAATGCGGGTGAGGTCGTGTCCATCCACCGTGATGAGTCCAGACTGTGGATTAAGGAATGTGGCCACCAGTCCCGCAATGGTTGTTTTGCCTGAACCGGACGTGCCCACCAGCGCCGTCACTGACCCGGCGGGCGCGTCAAAAGACACGTCCTGCAATACATCTTTCCCTTCCTCATAAGCAAAGGATACCGCCTTGAACTGCATATCCCCTTTCAGCGTGTTGAGCCGGATCGGTCGGGCTGTGCCGTCATCCTCCACGGGCATATTCATCAGATCTTCCGTGCGATCCAATCCCGCAAAGGCCTCCGTAAGCTGGCTTCCGATGTTGCTCATCTGCACAATGGGTGCAATCATGAACCCGAGGTATACAGTGAATGCGATGAACTCACCCATCATCATTTCATGTTGAACGATCATGTATCCACCGATACCCATGATGCCGGCAGACGCAAGTCCGAGCAGGAAAGCACCTGAACTGGTTACCAGACTGGTAGAGGTAAGGCTCTTTCTGATATTCTGGAATAGCCTGTCCACGCCCTTCTGAAACACCTTGACCTCCTGGTCCTCAGCATTGAACCCCTTGATCACACGGACGCCATTGAGTGTCTCGGTAAGCCGGCCTGTCACTTCTGCCGTGATGATGCTCCGCTCACGGAAGACCGGGCGGATATACCCGAATGCCTTCAGCGCAATGAATCCAAAAATGAGGACAGGTACCAGTACATACAGTGTCATCATAGGACTGATCTTGATCAACAAGACCAGGCAAATAACAGATGTCAGTACGCCACCCACGAGCTGCACAAGGCCCGTACCAACCAGGTTGCGGACTCCCTCCACATCGTTCATGATCCGACTCACCAGCGCTCCGGACTTTGCATTATCAAAAAAGCGGATTGGAAGTTGAAGCACGTGTTGCTGCACACTGGCCCTCAATTTTGAAATCAGGTGCTGCGCCTCGACGCTCAACAGTTGGGTCAGCCAGTAGGAAGTGGCGGCCTGTATGGTGATCGCCCCGACCACAGCAGCCAGCAGCATCTTGAGCATCTCGAGGTCTCCTTTGGCAATCACGTCATCGATCAGATACTTCGTGGCCCCCGGAACCACCAGCCCCGCCAGGCGGCTCACCACAATGAGAACCAGGCCAAGCGTAAGGATCTTCCATCTGGGCAACACGATGGTTTTAAATACTTTGCGAAAGGTCACTTTGGATTTTGCCATAGGTATTGAGGAAACTACTTTCAGATAGACGCAAGATCGCAGAAAATATTGAAGGTTATGAGAAATCAATTTTTCGTTAACTTCCTCCAAACAATGAATGAACCATGTGCAGACTACTGGCCTACCGCGGCACCCCTATTATCATGGACGAGTTGCTGTACAAACCCAACAACTCACTCATCCACCAGAGTTTTCAAGCCCGGGAAATAGAAGAACCTCTCAATGGCGATGGGTTTGGCGTGGGCTGGTATGCCCCGGAAGTGAACTACGAACCGGTAACATTCGTATCTGTCAACCCCGCCT
>JAIBBB010000009.1 GCA_019694905.1 Cyclobacteriaceae bacterium | reverse complement strand
GTCAGACAATCTGGTCATGATTGATGAACTAAGCACAGCCCAGGAACTCGCCAGCCTGTTCATTCAACTGGGACGCTATAGCGCCACTGAACAACTGCTGAGTAAGCTCATTCCCGAATACGAAAAACTCTACGGAAGCACTTCGCTTCGTCTCATCGAGCCACTGACGAACCAAGGGCGGCTCTTGCTGGCCAAAGGCGATTACACCGACGCAGAAAAAGTGGCACAGCGCGCTAACCAGATCGCCATGACTGTTTACGGCGAGAAATCAACCAAGACCGCCCCTACCCAGCGCCTCCTCGGAGACATTGACTACACCATCGGCGACTACGAGAATGCCGAAATCAATTTCAACCAGGCGCTGGCCAGCCAGCAAAAGCAGTTTGGCCGCAAGCATATAGAAGTCGCCAAGTCCCTTGCTCAACTGGGGCTTACCAAATTTTATAAGGGAGACAACCGACAGGAAGTAGAGAAGATCTTGATTGAAGCCCGCGATATCATTGGTGAGAAACTGAGCAAAGACAACCCCCAATATGCCGACATCCTCAAGAGCGTGGCCTTCCTCTACCTGTCTGAAAAGAAATTTGAAATTGCCTTCAGTTCACTCACTCAGGCCGAATCGATCTGGCGCACGCGCACGGGAAGCAAAAACAACATCAACCTCGCCTCAATCTATGCGCTGACCGGTGATGTCTATTACCAGCAGAAGAACTACCCTAAGGCGGAAGAGTTCTATAACAAAGGAAAGGACATCTACGAACGCTTCTTCAGTGACAAACACCCTGAATACGTAAAAGTGCTGTCCAAACTCTCGAAAGTCTATTACATGCAGAAGGACTTCCGCAAGGCCAAGAAGAACATCGAGGAAGCTCTCAACAACTACGAGTCATTCATCAAGTTGTACTTCCCCGCCCTCAGCGAAAGAGAAAAAGCCAAATACTGGAACACGATCCGTGGCGACTTTGAGTTCTACAATACACTGGCCTTCAGCAAACTCGAAGACTTCCGGGATCTGTCAGGCAAGGTGTACAACTATCAGCTTCTGACCAAAGCGCTCCTGCTAAGCTCCTCCATTAAAGTGCGGGAGCGAATCATGAACAGCAAGGACAACGAACTGATTGCCTCCTACAACCTCTGGGTACAAAAGAAGGAATTCCTGACCAGTGCCCTCAGCATGAGCGCGTCCCAGCTGACGGAAAATGGCATCAACACCACTCAACTGACGGGTGAAGTGGAAGACCTGGAGAAGCAACTCAGCCAGAAATCAGAATTGTTTGGTCAGGGCTTCGAAAGCAAACGCGTCACCTACGAGAGTGTCCAGAAATCCATCGGCAAGAACGACGTAGCGATCGAGCTGGTGCGCTACCGCCACTTCAACCACACCTTCACCGACTCGGTGGTGTATGTGGGATTGTATGTGCGCAACGACAACAGCCGCCCCAAGGTCATCCACTTTCCGGAAGGCTATCGCATGGAGACGCGCTTCTTTAAGTACTACCGCAACTGTATCATCAGCAAACTACCAGACCAGTTCTCCTACAAGGTTTTCTGGGAACCTATCCAGACGGAAATCGGTCAATATGCCACTGTCTACATTTCACCTGACGGCGTCTACAACCAGCTCAACCTGGAGGCCATCCCTACTCCTGACGGCAAATACGTCATCGACAATTCCAATATTGTGATCGTCAACAATACGAAAGATCTTTTCATCCGTAAACAGACGACGAAACAAACGGTCGCTGTCCCTGCCAGCATCAACAATGCCACCATGGTCGGCAACCCTACGTTCTATGTTTCCGCGGGCACAGAACGCAACATCACAGACCTGCCAGGTACCGAGAAAGAAGTGGCCGAACTCGATGACCTGCTTAAGCAGAAGGGTTGGAAGACCGATGAGTACACAGAAAACAACGCCACGGAAGAAACGGTAAAAGACTTGCAGAGCCCCAATGTGCTCCACATTGCCACGCATGGTTTCTACACGAAGATCGACCCCAAGACTGCCGGAGAATCGCTGACAGAAAATGAGGCCCAGCTCGCAGAGAACCCGCTGATGAAGTCGGGCCTGCTTCTCCGCGGTGCCGGGGATGTGCTGTCCAAAACAAAATTCAACTACAACCTCGAGAGCGGCATCCTCACTGCCTACGAGGCGATGAACCTGAACCTCGACAAGACCGACCTTGTGGTGCTCAGTGCCTGTGAGACCGGACTCGGGGAAATCAGCAACGGCGAAGGTGTGTATGGATTGCAGCGCGCCTTCCTTGTGGCAGGCGCGAAAGTGCTCATCATGAGTATGTTTAAAGTTGACGACGAGGCCACGCAGAAACTCATTCTGAATTTCTATCGAAAGTGGCTGGCCACCGGCAACAAGCGCCAGAGTTTTATCGACGCCAAAAAGGAATTGCGTGTGGACTACGCTGAACCCATCTACTGGGGCGCCTTCATGATGATCGGCCTCGACTGATCGTCTACTTCTTGAAGATAAAATAAACAGAGAGCACGAGCAGGACCAACCCGATCAGGTGGTTGGTCCTGAAACTCTCTGTCTTGAAGAACACCATGGAGAAAAGCAGGAACACTACCAGTGTGATCACTTCCTGAATCACTTTTAACTGCAAGAGACTGAAAGGACCGCCGAATTCACGGTAGCCAAGCCGGTTGGCCGGCACCTGTAGTATGTACTCGAACAAGGCAATGCCCCAACTGATGAGAATGACCACCATCAGCGGCAGGCTTTCACTCCACTTCATTTCCTTGAACTTGAGGTGTCCATACCACGCGAGTGTCATGAAGGAATTGGACAAAATCAATAACAGAATGGTGTAGATACTTCTCATAGCCTTGTGTTTTCGGAGTACAATTTAGGCATCCTGTCTTGACATGCGCCGTATCCGGTCTTCCAGTCGCTCGGAGGTGAGTTTTTCACGCATGCGATCAACCATGATCGGAAAAGAAAATGGCGTTGGCCGTTCCGGCCGGGTGAGCACCAGCTTCTGCTGACTGATTCGCTGCAGTGCCTTCCGCAGCCGGGCCTCCTCCAACTGAAAGTCCATGACTTCCTCCATTGCCTGCAGCAACAACAGGTTATGCGACTCATATTCATGAAAAACCTCGAAGAAAAGCTGGGACGACGCCTGCAGATGCTTGTCCTTGACGGGGCGGCCGGGAAATCCCTTGAATACCAAACCTGATATGGCCGCAATGTCCCGGAACTTGCGCCGCGACATCTCCGTGCTGTTGATGCTCGCCTGTATGTCCTTGAGCAGGTCTTCTTCTCCCAACACGTTGGTCTCGAGCGCCTCCTCCACTGGAATCTCCTGATCCGCCAGGAGTTCAAAGCCATAATCATTCATCGCTATCGAGAATGTGATGGGATGAATGCGTGAAATGCGATAGGCCACCAGGGCAGCCATCCCCTCATGTACGAACCGGCCCTCGAACGGATACATCATCAGGTGATAGCCCTCATCTGTCTGGATGTACTCAATGAGAAACTCACCGGACTGCGGAACGATTGACAGCTTTCGCTGCAGGTCCATCAAAGGGCGGATGAAGAGCAACTCCTTGTCCGTCTCTGTCCCCCTGGCAGCCTCGTCCATTTTCACACGGATCATTTCGCTGAGCTGAGACGACAAAGGCATCCTGCCACCCTGCCACGAGGGCACCTTGCCGGATTTGCGGTTGGACTTTCGCACCAACGCCTCCATATCCTTAACGCGAACCAACTCCAGGCTGCGCCCGGCAAACCAGAATACGTCGCCCGGATTGAGTCTGGAAATGAAGTACTCCTCAATCATGCCCAGGTACTTGCCGCTGACGAATTTGATGAGCAACGAATTGTCGCCCACAATCGTGCCGATGGAAAGCCGGTGGCGGTGGGCGATGGTTCTGCTTTCCACCTTGTACACACCCTGGAACACTTCCACTTTCCGATACTCATCGTAGGCGCCGAGCGATGCGCCACCGGTGGTAATGAAGTTGAGCAGCCATTCCCATTCTTCCTCGCTGATGGAGGAGAAGGAGTAGGTGGATCTGATTTCCGGCAGAATTGCCTCCGGGCGGAAGCCCTCTGACACTGCCAGTGTGATGAGGTATTGCATGAGTACATCAAACGAGCGCAGATACGGCACCCGCTCTTCCACCACCTCACGACGGATGGCCTCGCGCAGTGCAGCAGCTTCTACGAGCTCGAGTGAATGCGTTGGAACGAAATAGATCCTGCTCGGCACACCCGGCTGGTGACCACTCCGGCCGGCGCGCTGAAGGAACCGCGCCACGCCCTTGGGGCTGCCCACCTGAATCACAGTCTCCACGGGTCGAAAGTCGACCCCGAGATCCAGGCTGGAAGTACACACCACTGCCTTCATCTTGCCTTCGTGCAGTTGATCCTCCACCCAGGAACGGATGTCCTGTGAAATGGACCCGTGGTGCATGGCAATTAATCCAGACAACTCCGGCGCACGGTCGAGCAGCTTCTGATACCAGATTTCGGCAAATGATCGGGTGTTGGTAAAGATGAGTGTACTTCGCCCCTCTTTGATGATGGGAATGACTTTGTCAATCAACTGGATGCCGAGGTGGCCCGCCCAGGGCAGGCGCTCCACTTCATCGGGGAGCACAGCGTGGATGACGGTGGTTTTCTGATGGTGCGCACGCACGATGCGCGCCCGGGGATGGTTGGGCCCCAGCAGCACATCGAGTGACTCATTCATGTTGCTGATGGTGGCAGAGATGCCCCACACACGCAGGTCTGGCGACAATGTGCGTAGCCGCGACAGCGCCAGCTCCATCTGCACACCGCGTTTGCTGCCCATCAGTTCGTGCCATTCATCACACACCAGCGCGAACAGGTTGGAGAAATACTGCGGGTAGCCCTTCTGGGCGAGAAGCAAATGCAGGCTCTCAGGTGTGGTGATCAGAATGTGGGGTGGCTTTTCCTTCTGGCGGGCGCGTTCCTTCGTGGAGGTGTCCCCGGAACGGACACCAATTCTGCATTTGATTTGGAGTGCGGCGGCGGCGCGTTGAAAGGAATACTCAATTTCCCGTGTGAGCGCGCGTATGGGGGTGATCCAGATCGCGAAAGGTCCGACTGAACCTGCGTCCGGAGAAAATCGAGGGTCCAACAGAATGGGAAGTGCCAGCGAGTAGGTTTTTCCGCTGCCGGTCGGAGCATTGACCAACCCGGATTGACCATCCGCAAAGGCCCGCCAGGTCTCTTCCTGAAACGGGAAGGGCTTCCACCCCTCCTGCTGAAACCAGCCCCTGGCCTTCGAAAAATCCGACTCTGTCAACGGAAAAAAATATTCCCTAAATGTAAAACATTCAGTCCCAGCCGTTGTTATTGAATCCAAATGCCCCTGTCGGTAAATTCACCCACCACCTGATCCGCCAACACATGGCCCAGTATTCTATCCGCGACCTGGAGCAACTCTCCGGTATCAAGGCCCACACCATCCGCATCTGGGAAAAACGCCATCAGCTGATCAGCCCGCAACGGACCGACACCAATATCCGGCTGTATTCGGACGAAGACCTCAAGCGGATCATCAACATTTCACTGCTCAATACCCGCGGATTCAAGATCTCCAAGATCGCCTCAATGTCTGATGGCGAAATTCATCAGCAGGTCACACTCCTGAGCGAACAGCATGAAGAAGCCGAAATCCATATCGATCAATTGATCATTGCCATGGTCGAACTGGATGAAGAAAAATTCGAGAAGATCCTGCTCACACTTATACTGCGCTACAAGCTGGAACGCACCATCACCGAGATCATCTATCCTTTCATGGAGAAGATCGGTGTACTTTGGCAGACCGGGAATATCCTGCCGGCGCAGGAACACTTCATTGCGAACCTCATCCGGCAGAAACTGATCGTCGCCATTGATGCCATTCCATTTCCGCCCGCTTCCGCCCACAGGCTGATGCTGTTCCTGCCGGAGAAAGAACAACACGAAATTGCGCTGCTGTTCTTCCATTACATCGCCAAGAAAGAAGGATACAGAACCTACTACCTGGGCCAGTCAGTGCCCTTTGATGACCTGGTCTCGGTTTACAACACCCACCATCCTTCAGTGATGATCACCAACATCACATATATGCCCAGTGTGCAGCTCTATCTGGATAAGCTGTCCGAACACTTCCCTGAGTGCAAGATTCTTGTCTCAGGCTTCGCACTTCGCAAAAAGAGCCTGCAGTACGGACCGCAGGTGCAGTTTTTTGACAAAAGCCTGGAACTCAAGGACTTACTGTCCATCCCTTCCTGATTTTGTTTATTGTTTACAAATATTTAATAAACAAAAAGTAGGATTTAGTAGTGCGGGAATTAATTTTGTTCAAGCTTTGCATCAGAAAGCTAAACAAATGAGCACGCAGGAATTCACCTCCCAAATCTCGGCCCTTCGTCCCACGCTCCGCCTTTTCACGCAGCGTTTTACCCGCAACCGCGAAGAGTCGCAGGACCTCGTGCAGGACACACTCATGAAGGCGTTGATGTATCGCACCAAGTTCAGGGAAGATACCAATCTCAAAGGGTGGCTGTTCACGATCATGCGCAACACCTACATCAACAACTACCGCCGCAACCAGCGCGCACGCACCATCAAAGATGACACGCGTGATCTGCACTATCTGAATGTGGCCGAAGTGCATACCTTTAATAAGCCGGAGAGCAACCTCGAGTTCAATGAAATGTGGAAACACATAGAATCGCTGCGGGAGGAATTGCGAACCCCGTTTAAAATGTACACCACAGGTTACAAATACAACGAAATCGCTGATCAGCTTGACCTGCCGCTCGGCACCGTCAAGAATCGCATCTTCCATGCGCGCAAGGAAATCCAGAAGTTGATCATGGGATGAGCCGTCAACGACGCATTGCGGTAATCGGCTCCGGCTTCGCCGGGCTTTCTGCGGCCACATTTCTGGCACGCGAAGGGCACCATGTAACCGTACTGGAAAAGAACGCCACCGCAGGAGGCCGCGCCCGGCAGTTCACCGCCGGCGGGTTCACCTTTGATATGGGTCCGAGCTGGTATTGGATGCCTGATGTCTTCGACCGCTACTTCGGTGCCTTTGGAAAAAAAGTCGCCGACTACTATGACCTGAAGCGGCTGGATCCCTCCTACCGCGTCTATTTCTCTGCCACCGAGCACTGGGATGTGCCCTCCATGATGGAAGGGCTTAGAAAGAAATTTGAATCCGTCGAACCTGGTAGTGGTGCCCGCCTGGATCAGTTTATCAGCGAGGGGAAGTTCAAATACGAAACAGGTATTCAGGATCTCGTTTTCAAGCCTGGCAGATCCCTTTTTGAACTGGCAGACATGCGCGTGCTGAAAGGTATCTTTAAGTTGCACCTGCTGCGGTCAATGGCAACCTACATCCGGCAGTACTTCAAGGATCCGCGGCTGATTCAACTGCTCGAGTTTCCGGTATTGTTTCTGGGTGCGAGCCCGGAGAATATTCCTGCCCTGTACAGCCTGATGAATTACGCCGATCTGGCGCTGGGTACCTGGTATCCGATGGGAGGGATGAATGCGATTGTGCGCGGCATGCAGCGCCTCGCAGAAGAGCAAGGGGTTCACTTCCGCTTCTCCTCTGAGGTGACTGAATTGAAAGTCAGTGGCAACCGCATCACGGGTGTAGTCGTCAATGGCCAGACGGAATCATTTGACTACATCGTTGGGGGTGCCGATTATCATCACATCGAGCAGAAATTGCTACCCCTGTCGCACCGAAAATACAGCCCCGCCTACTGGGACAAGCGTGTGATGGCGCCTTCGAGCCTGATCTTCTATCTGGGCATCAGCAAGCGACTGAAGAACCTGCAGCATCACAACCTCTTCTTTGACAAACCCTTTGCGGCGCACTCGCATGAAATCTACAAGGAGCCTCGCTGGCCTTCCGATCCGCTTTTCTATGCATGCGTTCCGTCGCTGACCGATCCGTCGGTCGCTCCTCCGGGCATGGAAAACGTGTTCATACTTATTCCGGTAGCTCCCGACCTGCCAGACAACGAGGTAACCCGCGCGACCTACTACGAAAAAGTGATCGGGCGAATGGAAGCACTCACAGGCCAGGACATCCGCGGATCGGTGGTGTATCAAAGAAGCTACGCCCACACCGACTTCATAACCGATTACCATTCCTTTAAGGGCAATGCCTACGGATTGGCGAATACCCTTTTGCAGACTGCGCATTTGAAGCCATCTTTGGTAAACCCCCGCGTGCGTAATTTGTTCTATACCGGGCAACTTACCGTTCCGGGGCCAGGGATACCCCCCTCACTGATCTCAGGTGAAGTCGCTGCCCGGGAATTGTTAAAACAAGACAGACTTGACTCATGAACCAGAAACAGCTTTTCGACCAGGTATCACTGCGTTGCAGCAAGTTGACTACCCGCGCCTACAGCACCTCCTTTTCATTGGGCATCTCCTGTCTGGAGCGCTCGCTGCGCAATCCCATCTATTCGATCTATGGCTTTGTGCGCCTCGCCGATGAGATCGTCGACACCTTTCACGAATTCGACAAGGCAAGTCTGTTGCAACGCTTTCGCGAAGAGACCTATCGGTCCATTGACGAAGGCATCAGTCTCAATCCGATTCTCAACAGTTTTCAACATACTGTCAGGACATACAAGATCGACCGCGACACCATTGAGCAGTTCCTGCACAGCATGGAGATGGATCTGGCTCCGCATGCTTACAGCCGGGAACTCTTCGAAGAGTATATTCTTGGCTCCGCTGAAGTGGTCGGCCTGATGTGCCTGCGCGTCTTCTGCAAGGGTGACGAGCCGTCCTACCAGCGCATGAAACCCTACGCCATGAAACTCGGAGCGGCCTTTCAGAAAATCAACTTTCTACGCGACCTGAAAGCAGACAATGAAGGGCTGGGCCGCATGTATTTTCCCGGCATCGACTTCAACAACTTTGACGCGGAGGCAAAAGCCCAGATCGAGGCGGAAATTGAAAAGGACTTCCACGAGGGATACATCGGAATCAAGATGCTACCACGCGGAGCGAGGTTTGGTGTGTACGTCGCCTACGTCTACTACCTGGCCCTGTTCAAAAAGATCCGCAGTCTCTCATCACACCACGTGGCCGCGGCACGCATCCGCATCGACAACAAACAGAAACTGTCGCTGCTGGCTTTGTCATTCGTGAAGCACCAATTCAACATGCTCTGATGGAAGAGGTCATCCTCGTCAACGAGCAGGACACTCCCATTGGCACGATGGAGAAGCTGGAAGCCCACCAAAAGGGGTTGCTTCACCGCGCTTTCTCCATTTTGCTGTTTAACCAAAACGGCGAAGTGCTGCTGCAAAGAAGAGCAGCTACCAAATATCACAGTGCGCTCCTTTGGACCAACACTGTGTGCAGCCACCCACGACCCGGAGAGACCATGGAAGCGGCGACCGCCCGCAAACTCGATCAGGAAATGGGTATTCAACTCGTGCCTGCATTCTCGCACAAGTTTCTGTATCGCACGCTATTGGAGAGAGGGTTGATTGAACATGAGATTGACCATGTCTTCACTGGTCGCTTCGACGGCACTCCTGTACCCAATCAGGAAGAAGTGGCCGACTGGCGTTACGTCTCTATGGATGACCTGCGCCGGGAAATTAAAAGCCGTCCTCAGGACTTTACGTACTGGTTCCGGCTCATCGTTGACCAACCAGAACTCGTCATCCCAGCCACTGTCCACACATGAGAACTTACCAACTGGTGCGTACCCAATGGCTGCCGTTGAGCGTCGATGAGGCGTGGGATTTCTTCTCCTCGCCATCCAACCTGCAAAAGATCACTCCGGCGAAGATGAACTTTCACATCATCAGCATGTCGGGTGGCAGCAGCATGTATGCCGGGCAGATCATCCGGTATAAGGTGAATGTGCTGCCCCTCTGGCGCACCTCATGGGTGACTGAAATAACCCACGTGGATGAGCACCACTATTTTGTTGATGAGCAACGCGTAGGCCCCTACACGATGTGGCACCACCAGCATCAATTCATCCCGAAAGACGGGGGCGTTGAAATGACCGATACAGTCACGTATGCCATTCCATTGGGCCCGCTGGGCGTTCTCGCCCATTGGCTGTTTGTAGGCCGCCAGGTAAGCGCTATTTTTGAATACCGGAAGGCAGTGCTTCAAGAACTGTTCGCCGGCAAGGGTCAACCCACCACCCACTCCTGATATGCTCATCTTCATCTGCTCTCTGATCGTCATTGCCACCTTCCTGTTCTGGGAGTTCGTCGCCTGGTTTACGCACAAGTACATCATGCATGGCGTATTATGGGTTTGGCACCGGTCACACCACACCATACACGATCATGCCCTGGAGCGCAACGACTGGTTTGCCGTAGTGTTCAGCATACCGTCCATCGGATTGTTCTACTATGGCACCGTGGTCACGTACAACCCCTATCTGGTTGCCGTGGGTCTGGGCATCCTTTGTTACGGTGTGTTCTACCTCGTGTTCCATGACGTGATCGTGCATCAGCGCATCAAGTGGCGCCCTGCCCGCAGGTCAAAATACCTGCAGCGCATGATTCACGCACATTATATACACCACGCCAAACATACCAAAGAGGGATGCGAAGCTTTCGGCTTCCTGTACGCGCCCAAAAAGTACGAGCCCGGTAAGTTTGTCTTCAAGGAAAACCGGCAAGCCACCCAGTAGGCCATTGGTATGAATAGCCATTGGCTGTATACCCTGATTGATATCGGCAGTGTGCTGTTTCCGCTGTTGTTCAGCTTTTACCCCAAAGCGAGATTCGCCTCGAAATGGAAATATGCTGCGCCCGCGATCGTCATCCCTGCCCTGCTCTTTATTGTCTGGGATGAGTTCTTCACCCGCATGGGCGTATGGGGATTCAACCCGCGCTACCTCACCGGTGTAATGGTGGGTCACCTGCCCATTGAAGAAATCGGGTTCTTCCTCTGCATCCCCTATGCTTGCCTGTTCACCTATGAAGCGGTGGGATATTTCAGCAAGTACCCCATTGACGCCGCACGCGCCCAACGCCCGGGGTATGTACTGGTTGCCGGCCTGCTGCTGACGGGCCTGCGTCATTATGACAAATGGTACACCTCGGTCACATTCATTGCACTTGCCGCATACCTGCTATTCCTGCTGCTGGTAGTGCGCCCCTCCTGGTTGGGAAAATTCTTCTTCGCCTTCCTGTTTATTCTGATCCCATTCTTTCTCGTCAACGGCATCCTGACCGGCACAGGCATTCCCGAGGAAGTGGTATGGTATGACAACAATGAGAATCTCGGGATTCGCATGGGCACCATTCCCTTCGAAGACACATTCTATGGCATGTTGCTCATCGTGATGAATGTGTCGATCTTTGAGTACCTGCAACAACGCGACCAGCGGTCTGTTGCAGCGATACGCCCCTGATGAACCCCATTATCTCCGGAATCGAAAACCGATGGCTGGCACTCTGGCTGGTCATTTTCCTCCGGTATTTCATACTCGCCGCTGTGGCCTGGTTGCTGTACTATCAACTGTTCCGCAACCGGTGGTCGGCACACAAGTTGCAGCAACTCTTTCCGCAACCTGCTGACTATTACCGGGAATTTGGTTACTCGGTTCTCACGACCCTCATCTTCGCCACAATTGGCTACATCGTCTTCTTCACTCCGCTTCGGCAATACACCCAGGTCTATCGCGACATACAGGAATATGGTACCACGTGGTTTTTCGGCAGTGTGGTCCTGATGCTGGTCGTCCACGACACCTATTTCTACTGGACGCACCGGTGGATGCACCTTCCGTCCGTGTATCGTTACTTCCACAAGGTTCATCACTTGTCCACCAATCCATCACCCTGGGCTGCGTTTGCCTTTCATCCGCTGGAAGCGATCGTGGAGGCCATGATAGTGGTCGTCATTGCCGTTATCATGCCCGCCCATCCGATGGCCATTGCGCTCTTCCTGCTGATCATGATGGTATATAATGTGTATGGCCATCTGGGATATGAATGGTACCGGCCCGGCTTTTTGAACGGCAAGCTGGGAAAGTGGATCAACAGCAGCACTGCCCACAACCGGCACCACCGGCACTTCACTGGCAACTACGGCCTTTATTTCCTGTGGTGGGACCGCTGGATGGGCACCCTTCGGAATGACTGATTCAGGGGTTGGCAATGGTTGAAAAACTCAACCCGTTTCCGAAATCGATTGTTTTGACGTTTTTCCTTAGATCGGTTTCAAATTGATCCTCCCCTTCCTAAAAACAGATAATTTTTTTTGAAAAAGAGCCTGTTTGGCACCCTGTCGAGCAAAAAATTAACATACTTTGCGGCCATAAAACCTCAACCACTATGGCCCATCTACGCTTTGAAGCACTCAAGAAACTCGCAGAACGCCCACGCGTTCATGTGGACGCTCCGAATGCGCTCGTTTCCAAGTTCTATGGTGAAAATGTTTTCGGCATCGAACAAATGCGCGGCACCCTGGCGCCCGCAGTATTCAAGAAAGTGAGCAGCGCAATCAAGAACCACGAAAAGATTGACGAAACCACAGCTGATGCAGTAGCGTCTGCTGCCAAGTCGTGGGCCCAGACCAAGGGCGCGACACACTTCACGCACTGGTTCCAGCCGATGACCGGTGGGACGGCGGAGAAGCACGATTCCTTCTTCGACGCACTGGCTGGTATTGAGAAATTCAAGGGTTCTGAGCTGGTTCAGCAGGAACCTGATGCTTCTTCGTTCCCGAGCGGTGGTATCCGCAGCACGTTCGAAGCCCGCGGCTATACGGCATGGGATCCGACTTCCCCCATGTTCCTGTACGGCAAAACACTCTGTATTCCTACCGTCTTTGTTTCTTATACAGGCGAGACACTCGACACCAAATCACCGCTGCTCAAGGCACTGAAGGCCGTTGACCAGTCTGCCACAAAAGTTTGCCAGTTGTTCGATAAGGACATCCAGCATGTGGTCGCATCCCTCGGATCTGAGCAGGAGTACTTTGTAGTAGACAAAGCTCTTTTTGACGCCCGTCCTGACCTCGTGATGGCGGGCCGTACTGTTTTTGGTCATGCACCGGCACGCGGTCAGCAGATGGAAGACCATTATTTTGGTTCCATCCCTTCCCGCGTGTATGACTTCATGAAGGAATTTGAAATCGAGTGCTGGAAATTGGGTATCCCTGTACGCACACGCCACAACGAAGTTGCGCCCAGCCAGTTTGAAGTAGCTCCGCTGTTCGAAGAAGTAAACGTTGCCAATGACCACAACCAGCTCATGATGGATGTGATGGGCCGCGTGGCTGAGAAGCACAGCCTGAAAGCGATCTTCCACGAAAAGCCTTTCGCCGGACTCAACGGTACGGGTAAACACAACAACTGGTCGCTGATCACCGACACTGGTGTGAACCTCTACGCTCCTTCCAGCAGCGCCCGTGACAACCTCCTCTTTCTGACATTCTTCATCACTACCATCAAGGCAGTGTTTGAATACTCTGACCTTCTCCGCGCCTCTATTGCTACCTACGGTAACGATTTCCGCCTCGGTGCAAACGAAGCGCCTCCCGCCATTGTGTCCGTGTTTATCGGATCACAAATGACGGCCGTGTTGGACGAACTGGAGAAGAAAGGTGACATCAAGATCGAGAAGGGTGATAACATGTACATGAAGCTCGGTATCGACCAGATTCCCGAGATCATCCTCGACGCTACCGACCGCAACCGTACTTCCCCTTTTGCCTTTACCGGCAACAAGTTCGAATTCCGCGCTGTGGGTGGCAGCGACAACTGCGCTACCGCTATGACCGCACTCAACACCATCGTAGCAGAACAACTCGACCACTTCTATGAGGCCGTTACCAAGGACATCGAGAAGGGCACTGAGAAACGCCTGGCCATCGTCAATGTACTCCGCAACTACATCAAAGAATCCAAGAACGTCCGCTTCGAAGGCGACGGCTACTCTGAAGAATGGGTGAAGGAAGCCGAAAAGCGCGGCCTTGGCAACGTGAAGAATACACCGCGTGCGCTCGGCGCCACGGTCACCAAGAAATCCCTGGCCCTCTTCGAAAAGCACGGTGTTATGTCTCACAAAGAGGCTGAAGCCCGCTACGAGATCCGCCTGGAGTCTTACATCAAGCGCGTGCAGATCGAATCCCGCGTGATGGGTGACATCGCCATGAACCACATCGTTCCTACTGCTATTGCTTACCAAAGCAAGCTGATCACCAATGCGAACGGTCTGAAGGGTCTCGGCATCGACAACAGCGCCGTGGTAAAAACCATTCAGGAGATCTCCGGTCACATTGAGACCATCAAGAACGGCGTACGTGAAATGGTTGAAGAGCGCAAGCGCGTCAACAAGATCACTGACACCCATAAACGCGCAATCGCCTATTGCGATGACGTCAAGGAGAAATACTTTGACACCATCCGCGAGGCGGTAGACAAACTCGAACTGCTGGTGGACAACGAAGATTGGCCGCTGGTGAAGTACCGCGAGATGCTCTTCCTGCGCTAACCGCTTTTTCTCTACCTAAACCTAAACCTGTAAATTGGCGAGACGCTCCGGCGTTTCGCCTTTTTATTTTATGGCCGTAGCCGTAGATTAGTCCTTTCAACCCCCAAGAACCGGAATGAAAAAGTACCTGCTCGCCCTTCTGTGCCTCGCCGCTCTCGCCAGCCAGGCGCAAAAGAAAACCATTGCCGCCATTGAAAAACAAGTCTCCCGCCCGGAGGCAGAAGCAATCCTCACTTTCCTGTCAGCCGATGAAATGCGCGGCCGCAATACAGGCTCTCCAGAAATCGACATCGCTGCCAACTACATCGCCTCCCGCTTCAGGCAATGGCAGCTGTCAACAGTGGCAGGCGCCGAAAACTACTTTCAACCGGTCCAACTCAGCCAGGTCAAACCTCCTTCCGCCGGTACACTCCAGATCGATCAGTTGACCTTTGCCTTCAAAGAGCATTTCATCGCCCTCAACGGCAATGACACGCAACTCGGCGGAGAAATCGTCTTTGCCGGCTACGGTGCACCGGAAGAAATCACACCCGCAGTCAAAGGAAAGATTGTGGTCGTCTACGCAGGCATCCGCGGCAGCACCAACCCGATGGAATTCTACACAGCAGGACCAGACAAGCTGAAGCGGGTCGCCGCTGCCGGTGGCCTCGGACTTGTCGAACTCCTTACCAATATCAACTTTCCGTGGTCGGCGCTGGTAAACTATTTTGGTTCACAGGAGCGATTCGGCATCCAATCCTCCTCCGAACTCCCCCATCTGTTGATGAAAGACCAGGAATCGCTGGCGGCCTTCCGCGAAAAGGGAAGTGGCCAGGGTTCACTCACCATTCAGGGGGTCATCGCAAAGACGATCCCCGCCCGCAACGTGGCTGCTCGCATCCAAGGCACAGACCCCGTGCTTCGCAATGAGACAATCGTCATCAGTGCACACTACGACCACGTCGGCGTCAGCAAACCCCGCAATGGCCAGGACTCCATTTTTAACGGCGCCCGCGACAACGCTATCGGCGTCACTGCAATGTTGTCGGCGGCCCACTACTTCTCATTGAATCCTCCCAAAAGGTCCCTCCTATTCCTCGCCTTTACGGGCGAAGAAAAGGGACTGCTCGGCAGCGCCTGGTATGCCGATCATCCGCTCATCCCGCTGGAGCAAACTGTTTTCAATTTTGACTGCGATGGCGCAGGGTACAACGACAAGAGCCTCACCACAGTGATCGGGCTTGAGCGCACTTCCGCGGAGACAGATATCGCTTCTGCCTGCAAGGCCTTTGGCCTGACCGCCACGAAAGATCCGGTACCCGAGCAAAACCTCTATGAGCGTTCTGACAACTACAATTTCGCCCGCAAGGGTGTGCCCGCCATTGACTTCGCACCTGGCATCAAGGCCTTCGACGAAGAACTGATGAAGTACTACCACCAGCCTGCCGACGAAGTAGCTTCCCTGGACTTCGACTATCTGATGAAGTACTTCAAGGCTTTTGTCTATGCCAATCACCTGCTCGCCAATAACCCAAAGACGCCGTTCTGGAATGCCGGTGACAAGTTTGAACCTGTTGGCAAGGCGTTGTACAAAAAATAGAAGCATGAAGCTATTGCTCGCACTGCTGATGCTTGCCTCCGCCACCACTGTTGCCCAGCCCACTATTGATCCGAAGCAGGTTGTTCGCATGCTGGCACTCGGGGACTCCTACACCGTCGGGGAATCGGTGGCCGAAACAGAGCGGTGGCCGATGCAACTCGCCGAAGCTCTGCGCCAGAAAGGTTACACCGTTGAGCGACCAGCCATCATTGCAACCACCGGCTGGCGTACCGATCAACTGCGCGACGCCATCGCCGCTTCGCGCCTCCGCGATGGATATAATCTTGTATCCCTGCTGATTGGCGTCAACAACTATTACCAGGGAAAACCGCAGGAAGTGTATGCCAAAGAATTCGAAGAACTTCTGCACACAGCCATCCACCTCGCAGGCGATCGGAAAGACCGGGTATTCGTTGTCTCCATCCCCGACTACGGTTACACGCCATTTGGACAACCCAGACAAGCAACAATTTCTGCGGGCATTGACACGTTCAACGCCATCAACAAGCGCATTACAGATTCATTAGGAGTACCCTACTTTGACATCACGCCCATCAGTCGTGAAGGCTTGAAGCGTCCGGAGCTGGTGGCGGGAGACCAATTGCATCCCTCCGGCAAAATGTATGCAGCATGGGTAAGTCTGATTGCCGCTGCGTTTCCGCAGGTGAAGTAGTTCCAGGGGCCATTCGTCAGAGCGCGGTTTTGTGGTAGCCAACAAATGGCTATATTCAATTGAACAACCACCATGCGCCCAATCATTTTCGTTGCTGCAGTGCTGATGATCGCATCGTGCTCAGCCCCCAAAAAACAAGCGGATCAGGACACCGTAGCAGGGTTTCGGCCACATCCCCAGCGCGTCAGCAAACACGAGGTGTCAACGCTCACCATTGGGAGTCCGGCCCCGGCATTCACGCTGCCGGATGTCCACGGCAAAATGGTCAGCCTGGCGGACTTCAGCGAAGCGACTTATCTCGTTATTGTCTTCACTTGCAACCACTGCCCCACCGCCCAGGCCTACGAGGATCGGTTGATTCAGTTTACCAGTGATTACAAAGACAAAGGAGTTCAGGTGGCTGCGATTATGCCGAACAGCGCTGCGGCGCTGATGCCCGAGGAATGCGGCTATACCGACCTGACTGACAATTTCGAAGAAATGGTCATCCGCTCCGACTACAAGAAATTCAACTTTCCCTATCTCTACGACGGCGATGATGAAGCGGTATCCATTCAGTACGGCCCTGTCGCTACGCCTCATGCATTTGTATTTGACCGCGACCGCAAACTTCAATACGTGGGCAGAATGGATGGCATTGAAAAGCCGGGCAAAGCCAACGCAGAAGACCTTCGCCAGGCAATGGATGAACTTATCGCCGGTAAGCCGGTAACGAACGCCGTCACCAAGTCTTTTGGCTGCTCTGTAAAATGGGGCTGGAAAGACGAATACAATGCCCATGTTTTGAAGGAGTGGATGGACAAACCCGTTGCACTCGAAAAACTCACCGACGCCGGCATTCGTGAAGTGATTGCCAACAAGTCGGACAAATTACGCCTTATCAATGTGTGGGCCACCTGGTGCGCACCTTGCGTCGCCGAATATCCGTCTATCGTCGAACTTCAGCGCTGGTATGGTGCGCGCAGTTTTGAATTCATCTCACTCTCGGCAGACAACCCCGATAAAGAAAAGAAAGCCCTCGAGTTCCTCCAGAAAAAGCACTCGCCGGTAAAGAACTATTTGTATGACGGCGAAGACAAGTACAAACTCATTGAGGCCGTCGACAGGGAATGGAACGGCGCCTTGCCGTACACACTGCTGGTAGAGCCAGGAGGAAAAATCGTGTATCGCAACCAGGGGACAGTCGATCTGCTGGAATTGAAACGCGCTATTGTTGAACACCCGCTGATTGGCCGTTTCTATTAATCTCTCACCACTGGTTCTATGATCAGGGTATGTAAGGCCTGACAATCAACTTCAGGAAGTGGCGCCCCCACCCTGAACTGACTTGCGTACTCTTTGAATGGTGGGGATATTGAACAGCAACACGGCCACCAGAATAATCAAATACCCCGTCAACTGGACAATGTTGGGTATCTCATCAAAGACCAGGAAGGCAATGGTGAAATTGATGATCGGGTTGATGTACAACAGAATACCAATCGTGGCTGAGTTGATCCGGTTCAGCGCAAACAGGTTAAGAAAAAGGGGCACCACAGTAAACACAACAGCGATGCCGGCAATCGAAGCGTAGAAGAAGGTGTCCTGAGGTACAACCCGTACCAACTGGCCATAAAAGACCGTGAGTATCATGAGCGAGAACAATACCTGCACGGCCAGCATGACGATCCTGTCGAAGCCCTGTGTTTTGCGCTGGGAAATCAGATACAATGCGTACGAAGCCGCGACGAGCATGCTGTAGCCTAACTCTGCAGCAGATTCGTGTCCGATGAGTCCGCAGCTGACAGCACACATCCCGACTGCAGTCCATTGCAATGGTGAAAGCTTTTCCTTCAGCATCAAGGCGCCAAGGGCGGCGGTCATCACAGGGCAAATCAGGTAGGAGAAAGATGCTGTGCGGATATTTACATGGTTGATGGTGTAGATGTAGGTCAGCCAGTTCACTGACAGCAAGGCACCACCGGCGAGCACCAGCAGGATAAACCTGCGGCGCTCTGCGCGCGCTTTGGCCATCACCTGGGCCCAGTCCTTCCGCAGGGTGTCGCGTTTGAAGCCGCCGACAATGACGGCCAACACCAGTGTCGAAATCAGGATGCGGAAGAAGAGAATTTCACCCACACCGTAGGGGCGCAAGGCGCGCAAAGGCACGGGAAAGAATCCCCAGATCGCAAAGGCGGCAATGGCTGCCAGGTAGTGGGTACGGTTACTCATGAAGCCGCGAAGATAAGGCACCTGTCGCTTTGTTCCAGCATGCCGAACCACAGTCAGCAACTTTCAGAAGGGTGCCTGGCTGCAATAGTCGCCTCCCTTGCACCAGGTCGGAGTGAACACTTCGGCGCGGATGAGCCACCGCCGGCCAGCCCGGTGCCATTTCGCATAGTAACTGCCACCAATTTCAATTTTCTGGCCGCGATCGGTCCATGAGCCTTTCCACTTCCCTGTCTCTGCAGCCATCTTCCACGACTCAAAGATCTCCACCTGGTCTGGCATCCGCACATAGATCACGTCTGGCTTCGCCTTGAAGTCCGCCGCCATCCGCTCCATGTTGGGCGTGCGACCACTGCCCTCTGCATTGCGGCTCGTAATCATATGAAAGTCCTCCGTCCAATGGGCTGCTATACCATCGATGTCATGCCGGGCAATGGCCTCATTGGAAGCCTGTCTTGCGGCACGGATGACTTTCTCGTCACCGTCCGACTGTACTGAACCGAACCAGAGGAAAAGAGGGACCAGTGTAATCATTGGAATTCGTTTTGCTGAAAGTTACTGGAATGATCCTACCGGTCAAATCGACATTGGAACTGTCGTGGTGGACAGGTAATTTGTACGACTGAACCCTTCCCTTATGAGCAGGAATCTGATTGTCTTGTTGTGCCTGTTGTTTGCCACAGCTGCCGAAGCGCAGCGCAAGACCATGAAGCAGGCCCCAGTGATTTCGCTGGCTACCGAATTGCAGACCTTCCTCGACCCCGGACTCCTGCCCATGTACAGGGATCAGACCTCGCTGTGGCAAACATCCAGTTATGACCGCACCGGCGGCAACGACGATGGGTTCAGTGGCCGCTATTCCTTTCTGCGCAGAAATGCCGACAGCTCGCTGGTCATCTTCGAAGCCAAAGGCCCCGGCGTCATCAACAGGATCTGGACACCTACGCCAGGAAACGATACGCTCGATTTCTACATTGACAGCGAGCGCCCAACATTTTCCATTTGTTACAAGGATCTTTTCACCGGCAAGGTGTCCCCATTTGTGCTGCCGTTGTGCGGCAACCAGCTCGGCGGTTTCTATTGCTACCTGCCTATGCCGTTCCAGCGTTCGTGCCGCATTGTCTATCGCGGCAAGCGAACACAGTTTCACCAGATCCAGTACCGGCAATTGCCTGCGTCCACCCACGTCGAACCATTCCGACTTCCCCTTCCACCTGCAGCACAAGCGGCCATGCGGGAGTTGGCCACCCGCTGGGATCGGGCCACGCACACAGTCGCAGACTTGTATCCCGGAAAAGACATTCACACGCAGGAAGTCACCATCACGCTCCACCCCCATGAAGTGGCAAGTCTGTTTACACTCTCAGCACCTGGTCGCCTGCTCGGCTTTGAGATCGATGCCGGAGATGGCTTCGAAGGCCTCCATAAACCAGTTGACCTGACCATCGAAACCGATGGTGAAGAAATTCCTGCCGTGCGCGCTCCGGCGAGTGATTTTTTCGGATACGCTTTTGGGTCTCCCAGCATGCAAAGTCTGCTGCTCGGCCGGATCGGCACCACCCACTACAGCTATTGGCCCATGCCCTTCGACAAACAACTGACGCTCTTGCTGGAAGGCAATCGACTGGACAAGGTCATCACCGTGAAAGCGCGGCTTTATTCATCCAGTGAACCACGTAACACGCTCACGGAAGGAAAATTCTATGCCCAATGGAATGCCGCGCCAGCAACCACCCGGGGACAGTCGCATACCCTGCTGGACATTCAGGCGAAAGGACATTTTGTTGGAACCATCCTCCAGGCCCGCGGCAAGAAAGCAGGGATGACCTACTTCTTTGAGGGTGATGATTCGACCGTCGTTGACGGAGTGATGAACATCCACGGCACGGGATCGGAGGATTACTTCAACGGCGGCTGGTATGCCCTGGCCGACCGATGGGACCGGAAGATGAGTCTTCCCATGCATGGCGCTCTTGAATACTCCCTCCCCTGGTGCCGCACGGGTGGTTACCGGTTTTACCTGTCCGACAAGATTCCGTTCCAATCCAGGTTCTACCACGCCATTGAGCATGGACCCGTGAAGAACGAAACGCCGGCAGACTACACTTCACTTTCATTCTACTACGCCGACCGAGGCCCCGCATCACAATCGACTGTTGCCGATTCGGACGTGACCGTGGCTGTGCCAGACACCTTGTTTCTCTATCCCCAGCTGATGGACATGACTGTGGGGGAAAATGCAATCATCAAAGCCGAATGGAAATACCCCACCGGGGGCCAGACCTACAATTTTGCGGTAAATGACGAGACGAGCATCCGGATCTCCCTCCGCGAACTGCCTCTAAGCAATTATGAAGTGCTGATAGACCACAACCAACTCCCCGATGGCTGCTCCTTTTCACTGTGGCAGCGACAGACGCAGGTGTCCGGTTGGTTGAATGCCAATGCCTCAAAGGAAATACGTCAGGAGCACATATCTCTTGGCACCTTGCGCACAACGGAATTACTCAACACACTGACCTTCCGGTTCCAGACGACAGCTACGCGCAGGCAGTGGTCACTCAACAGGCTTATCTTTATAAGAAGGAAAGACTGACGCCGCCATCATCCTGATCACTCTACCCTTGTCGTATATTTCATGGCGATGTGCTTTCGCATGCGCATGAAAATCCAGATGGAAAGAGGGATATAGAGGGCACCGATGGCCAGCAGAATCCACACAAGCCAAAGCTGGTCGTAATACACTACCCCTACAAATGCGAGTATCAATGACGAGTAAGCGATGACATTGATGGCGATCATCCACGACAACTTGCGGTTGATTTCATGTAGCTCCGGATGATGAATCATATTTTGAATATAAAGAAATTTGACCAAAGGTCCGCTTCCCAACTGAGTGGCCTCAAAAGTGCGATGCGGTTGAGGCGCGAATTGTATCTTTGCAAATGCCCAAATTCTTTACCTCCCTCCTCCTCTGTTGTGCTCTGGCAGCACAGGCCCAGCATCCCCTGAATCTGATCAGAGAAGATGTCATGGTGCCCATGCGCGATGGCGTAAAGCTGGGTGCGATTTTGTACCGGCCCGCACGCGTGGGCCAGTATCCAGGCATTGTGTATCGCACGCCATACGGAGTAGACGACTATGATCAGTATGCTGAATTTCCATTAAAGGCAGCCAAAGAAGGGTACGCCGTATTGCTGGTGGATGTCCGCGGCCGTCTACGGAGCGAAGGTGAATTCGAAGCCTATCGCAATGAAAAGCAGGATGGTTATGATGTGATCGAATGGGCTGCAGCCCAACCCTGGTGCACCGGCAAGATCGGCACTTATGGTGGTTCCTACCCAGGTATCGTACAATGGCTGGCCATGAGCCAGTCGCCACCTCACCTGGCTGCAGCTGCACCTGAAATGACACCGATTGGCAGTCATCATTTCATGTACTACGGCGGGGCCTTCTCCCATCCCTGGCTCGATTGGTTCATGCCCTACATTCTCGCCGACAAGCGCAAGCGCGCCAACGATCCTTCCGGTCCATGGGACGATGAACCTGCCACCGAAGAATGGGAAAAATCCAACCGCCGGCAATGGTACCAGTACCGGCCGTTGAATGACGTGCCGATCCTGAAGAAATACGCGCCCGAATACTACGCCTGGCTGAACCACCCCGACTCTTCCTCGTGGTGGGATTTTCTCAGCGCAGACAACGACTTCAGTAAATTCAGAAATCCCGTTTTTCTCGAGAGCGGCTGGTACGATGCTTCGTACGGCCCCGAAGGTGCCACACGTGCCTTCCACAAGATGAAATCATCAGCCACTGAGGTGGCGCGCAATCACACGATGCTGATCCTGGGCCCCTGGAATCACACCTCGCTCAACACCCGCAAAACGCGGTTCGGACAAGTGCAGTTTGGCACCAATGCGGGGCTGGACTATGACGCCTGGCTGCTTCGGTACTTTGACCAGCATCTCAAAGACAAAGCACCGGCCGAGCCTTTCCCCAGGGTCAGCATCTTTGTCATGGGCGCGAATGAATGGCGCAGGGAATCTGAATGGCCCTTGTCAAGGGCAGTACCCACCTCCTACTACTTCCATAGCCTCGGCAAAGCTGCGTCCGACAAAAGCAATGGTGTGTTGTCCAACGCAATCGGCAAGGATGAACCGGCGGACGCTTACGTATTCGATCCCAACCAGCCTCTGTGGGATATCTCATACGAAAAGTCTTACCCCTACGATCAGCGCGATGTCGAAAAACGGAGTGATGTGGCTGTCTACACGAGCGCGCCGCTGCAGGAGGACCTCGAAGTGACGGGCGAGATCATTGCCGAGTTGTTCGTCAGCTCCTCCGCCAAAGACACGGACTTCTCCTTCACACTCTGTGATGTTTTTCCGGATGGCACGTCCATCAACCTGCACGGGCTCGATGCGGGCTACCTGCGCATGCGGTATCGGAATGGTTTTCACAAGCAGGAACTGATGAACCCCGGCGAGGTTTACAAAATCCGAATAGGTAGAGCCTATACCAGCAACCTTTTCTGGAAAGGTCACCGCATCAGAGCATACGTCACGAGCAGCAAAGCGCCCCACTACGATCCCAATCCGAACACGGGTACCCCGATTGCCACCGAGGCCAACCTGCAGCCCGCGACGAACACCATCCATCACAGCGCCCGCTACCCGTCACGCCTCATTCTTCCCATCATTCCCCGGCAATAGACACATGCTCCGACAGACCGACAGCCTCGTCCGCGCCGTTCGCAAACACCTGGACCTAACCCCGGAAGAAGAGAACTTCCTGCGCAATGCCTTTCAGATTCAGTCCGTTCCCCGTGGTGAGGTCATCGAAGCCAGTGGCGAACCCACGCGCGGACTGATGTATGTAACCAGCGGCTGCCTGATGACCTACTACACGGATAAAAAAGGAGATGACCATGTCACTTACTTCGCCACGGCAGGCTGGTGGACAGGAGATTTGCACAGCCTTACTGCAGACGAACCTTCTATCTACACTACCCGCACGCTCGTGGACAGTGAATTGCTGATGCTCACCAATGCAAGTCTGAACCAATTGCTGGAGCGTTACCCCCGCTTCGAGCGATACTTTCGAATCATCTTTCAGAATTCACTGGTAAGTCACCAGCACCGGATCATTCAAAATTATTCCTACACGGCGCAGGAACGATATGAGTCCTTCCGTGAGCGGTTTCCCACACTGGAACAATACGTGCCGTTGAAATATATTGCTTCCTACCTGGGCATGACACCCGAATTTCTAAGCAAGATCAGACGGCGCATGGCCAAAAGATAAAACGATTGAATCAGGCGCCTTCAGGCGCCACAATCATCCGGAGAAGTTTTCAGATCCTGCTCTATCATGGTTTCGGCAGTATGGTCGCATGGCCAGCCAGCAGGATCCAGACTCCGTCTTTTAGTACCCATGTATCTGTCACCGCCAGCCGGACGTCAAAATCCTTGTCCTGAATCCGTCCCTTCTGATGAAGGACACCGGTCAACACTCCTGTTTCCCCTATCAGCCGCACCCCGATGTCGGAGGTATGGTTGATCTCCCAGACAATCTTGTCATTGGCGATATCCTTGAGCATATCCGCCTTTGACTTGTGCTTGCCAGTCGAACCGGTCAGCACGAACTCATCGGCATAGATTTTTCCTGCAGCAGCCACATCATGACGTGTGATGAGGCTGTCAAGTTCATTGCTCCGCTTAATAAGAGAAGCCTTTTCGTCTTGCCACGGGCTTGTCAGAAACAATGTGGTCAGGATCACGAGGGTGTAGTACATGCGTTTAATTTTGGACGCCAAATATCAGCAAAGTATACACTTCAACATAATCGGCACACGGCTTTGTTCAGACATGAAGAGATCGCACATCGTCAGTCGATTTGATAGCACCTCTGCACTGCACGGCATACCAGTCATGCGCAATCAGATCCCATCCGATTTTTGCCAACACCTGTTCATTCGCTCATAGCAACCATTCATTAGTTATCCCGGCAGATCGCTCCCGGGCGTAGCACCTTTGGGTAAAATCTATTAATCGCTATGCGCAAATCTCATTCTTACCGATGGCTGCAGCTGCTCATCGGCATCTCACTGTCCGGAGTACTGGCCATCTCCTGCAACAAGGGAGAAGAGGCCCAACCCCAGCCCACCCTCACCTCACTCAGTATCTCCGAGGGGGAAGCCGGCGCGACCGTCACCCTGACCGGTACCAACTTCGGCACCACACCGGCCGATGTGAAAGTTTCGTTTGGCACTGTGCAATCCGTCATCAGCACCGTCACTGCAAGCCAAATCACGACGACGGTCCCGACCAATATACCGGCTGGCACAGTGGACGTAAAAGTCAAAGTCAAGGCACTTGAGACCTCTTCGCTTTCCTTCACCGTGCTGGCGCCGATTACTGTTTCAGTGTCCAATTTTACCAGCAACATAGAAGAAAACCCCGCACTCGGACAGGTCATCGGTACCGTACAGGCCACCACCAACCGCGGATCTCTTACTTACTCCCTTTCATCATTGTCCCGACTTGGCGCCATTGCCATTGACCCTGCGACAGGACAGGTTAAGGTGGCCAAACCGGAAGTGTTTGATTTCGAAGATTTTGGCGATGGCATCGCACCCTCAATCACCGCTGTGGTCTCGGCTGCGAACGGAACAGAAGTGGCATCAGCCGCCATCACCCTGAACCTCACCGATGCGGAAGAGGTAAGTCTTGCAGCACTTTCCTTCACCATTGCTGAAAACCCCGCTGCCGGCAGTACTATTGGCAGCATTGATTGTTGCTGGATTGGCGCTACCCCTTCGTTTGTTGTCCTCAACTCAACTCCCGCCGGCGCGGTCACTGTCAGCAACAATGGCGAACTAACAGTCAACACCGCCTCCGCATTTGACTTCGAAGTGAATCCTGCCATTACCGGCACCTACCAGGTCACCAGTATGTCTGAATCCAGGGCAGCCGCCTTTACCATCACGCTGACCGATGTCAATGAGAGCCCTGAACAATACATCAACACCACATACAGCATCTTTTCGGGCGAAGGCGCAACTTCCGGCTGCGCTGATGGCATCAACGGCAACATCAGATACACCACTCCCAATTTCGGTCACGCTGTAACAGTGGCAGGTTCCCGGCACGTGTACCTGGCGGACTTGCACTGCGGCGCACGCGAGGTTACCCTCAGTGGTGCCAACATCACAAGCACCACGCTTCAGGCAAACAACTCACCCAGCGTATATGAATATGTTGATATGCTGTATCTGAACACCTACTCGCTCATAACCTATCGCGGGGTGGCCAATGGCCAGGGCAATGTGCTGGTTGTCCCCACCACAGGCAATGTCTCAAACTTCTCCTCCTCCACCCTTTTCATGCCGGGCGGCCTGGCCACTAACGGCGATGGCAACATCTATGTGAGCGGATTCCGGACTGTACGTCAGTTCGACAGTGGCGGTACCTTGCTCAACACGTGGGGCGATGATGGGGCCGGTTACCAGCGCGTGGACGGCGAATCCACAGTTGCCAGGTTCAAGCAACCAACTGACGTGCAGGTTGACGGCAACGGCTCCGTGCTGGTTGCTGATCAGGACGCTGTGCGAAGAATAAGTTCAGACGGATCTGTCACAACCATCGCCAATGGGTTTGCTGAAGTCGCTGGGATCACCCTGAATCCTGATAACAATGCAGTCATCGTGGTGGCCGACAAAGGAAGCAACAAGATCAAATTGATCGATCACACGGGTCAGGTGTTTACACTCATTGAGAATCTCCCTTCACCCCCGAAGGGCGTGATCATGTACAACGGCAGCGAATTCTACTTTACCCTGCATGGCCAGCCTGCCTTGTACAAGGCCACTATCAACTGGCCTGCCGGGGGTTGACAAAGAAGCAAATGGCAAATGGTTGTTCCTGTCGGAAGGAACAACCATTTTTGCATAGCCCGGCATTTGTGCATTACCTGATCATCCTTGGATTCATTTTCGTCTCGTTTGCTGCGACCAGCCAGGAAATTGCTGTGTTCAATATCACCCAACAGCAAGGGCTTCCATCCAATACTGTCTATGACGTCTATCAAAGCAGCGATGGGTTCATGTGGATTGCCACTGAGAATGGGGTAGTCAGATACAACGGCACCAGTTTCAGGCGATTCGACAACAACAAGGTGAGGTCGAGGGCCGTTGGTGGTTTGCAGGAAGACGCCATGGGCCGGATTTGGCTCCACAACTTTTTTGGCGAGATACTCTACCTGACCGGCGACAAACTGCAGAAACTCGAATCGTGGGAGAAATTCTATTCGGAAGGATTCCCCAGCATCACCCACCTGCCCGATACCTTGATCGTCAATACCAACAGGCACGCCTACTATTATTGTCTGCAGTCCGACCGATGGATAAAACTTGACTCCCTCTTCGCGCGAAGTCACCAGCAACCATCCCTGCTGTTCGGGAACAACACGATTGACAGCAATGGCGAGAAGTGGTTTTGTTATAGCGTTGACGGTCAAACGTACCTCGCAAGCCTGAAAAACCCGGGCCTGCGACGACCTGTTGCCAACAAGGCGAAGCCCATTAACGCCGTTACCGTTCGCCTGATCCGGCTGAAATCATCGCTGCTCCTCTTCGACTCGCCTACCGGCACATTGCTGGAATTGAAAGATGGAAACATGCAGGACGTGTCCGGCAAGTACCCGGATATACTGCCTCAAACCCGAAGTATTGCAAACCTCGGTGATTCATTGCTGGCCTTCATCGGAACCAACGGAGCATGGATCGCGAAAGAAAACGGGGAACGTGTGCATTATCTTTCCGGAAAGAACATCAGCGGTATTACCACAGACAAGGAAGGCGGGATCTGGTTTGGCACCCTCAACGAGGGGGTGTTCTATTCCCCTTCGCTTCAGACGATTCATTATCCGAGATCAGAATTCACCTCGTTCACGCGCCTTGCGTCCGCCGGTGACATCCTGGTGGCAGGGAGCTACGATGGTGGCATCAAACTCTTTAAGGACAAACGTCTGCTGGCTTCCATACCTGCCCAATCCAACAAAGAGGTGCAATGCCTGTTTGCCGACCTGGACGAGAACAGACTCTTGCTCTTTACCGACAAACTCTACCAATACAACCTGACCACCCGCAAGCTTTTGCGGAGTGACAAGGTAGTAGCGGTAAAAAAGATCATCAGGTTTCAAAATGACTACCTGCTGGCAACTTCGGACGGTGTTATGGCCCTGAATGCTGCCACGCAGCAAACCACCAGTCTTTTTCCAGAACAGCGCATAGCGACCCTGGCATTTGATACCGCGAAAAACCAACTGTGGATTGGTGCTCAGAAAGGTCTCTACATCAGGAACCATCGTACCGGACTGGTTTCACAATGGAGAACTGATGACGGCTTTTCACCCGGCGTTTCCTCCATACTTGTCAGCCATAACACAGTGTTCCTTGGCACACTTACAGATGGCATTTACCAGGTAGTAGATGGTAAGTTGGTGACCCGGTTCAGCACTGCAAATGGAATGCCGTCTGACCACATCACTGCCCTCGCGCTGTATGGAAACAGACTGCTGGCCGGCACGGACAAGGGCATCGCTGTTGTTGATCTGGCAACGGGAGAAAAAAGCACGATTGACCGGGCCAGGGGGCTGCTTGCTTCAGAGTCCTATGACATTGTAGTGCATCACAATAGCATCTGGGTCGCACATGCAGAGGGGCTTCAGCAATTCAATGCGCTGCCTGTCCGCAACCTTCAGCAAGGCAGACTTCAGGTAGCCTCTCTCAGCACAAACGGCAGGATGATTCCCGTGAAGCCGGTAGTAGAACTCGACCCGACATCACAACAACTGTCAGTTCGGTTTGATGTATCCAATAATCTCAGGAGTCAGGGAAGCACCATAATCAGGTACAGGATTCCCGAAATTGAAGGCAATCAGTGGCACGAAACGGACTTAGCCAACCCGGAAGCCAATTTCGTGGCCCTGCCCGCCGGATCATTTACCCTGGAGGCCGTCGCCCTGAATGAAGACGGAGTACCGTCTGCCAACAAGGTTGTTCTGCCGCTGAAAGTGCTTGCGCCATTTTGGAAGCAATCCTGGTTTCTCATACTGACCATCACAGGCATTGTACTCGCCATCACTTCCCTGCTTCTTCTCCGCTCGCGCAGGGCTCATGCGCGCAAACAACTGGCGCTTATTCACCAGAATCAGGAACAGCAACTGCGGATTGCCCGGCTCACTTCAATCCGCGCCCAAATGAATCCTCACTTCATTTTCAATACGCTCTCCTCCATCCAGGGCAAAATACTTCACGGCCAGACACGGGAAGCCACCGACAGCCTCCAGGCGTTCGCAAAACTGCTCAGGAAAACACTGGAACTCTCCTCCCGGGAACTCGTTACCCTGCAGGAAGAGATTGAGGTGCTGGACAAGTACCTGCTGATCGAGCGCGACCGGATGGGCGGCGAACTGGAATTCAGTATTCGAACTTCCCCCGAACTTCCCACAAACGAAATTCGCATTCCTTCACTGATCACACAACCGTATGTGGAGAATGCGATCCGTCATGGTCTGCTCCACAAACAGGGAAAGAAAACACTCACCGTGGAATTCAGTATCGTTGATGGACTCTTGAAAATTCAAATCGACGACAACGGCATCGGCCGTCAGGCCGCCCAAGCCATCAGTCAGCAACGTAAAGAGCACAAGCCCTTCGCCATGAATGCATCGCAGCAGAGAATTGACATTCTCAACTCACTGATGAAAGAGCCAATCCAGGTGCATATCAGAGACAAACACAACGAGGGCGGACTGGCAGCCGGAACTGAAATCATCATACTCTTACCACAGATCAATGGAACGCACTGAACCCGTCACACTGAAGGCACTGATCGTTGACGATGAGAAATCAGTCCGCCTCGCGCTTCTTGAGATCATCCAGCGCGAATGTCCGGAAGTTCAGGTGGTGGGCGAGGCGGGTTCAATTCCAGAGGCGGTCAGGGAGATTCATGCCAGAAAGCCAGATCTTCTTTTCCTTGATATTGAGATGCCTGGCTACACCGGACTGCAAATCCTGGAATTCTTCAACCCGCAGGAAATCACTTTCGATGTCATCTTTGTGACTGCCTACAATGAGTACGCGCTTCAGGCTTTCAAAATCTCAGCCTTCGACTATCTGCTCAAGCCGGTGGACCCACAGGAATTGCGAAGCAGCCTCCAGCGATATCTGCAGCGAGGCAGCAGGGCTCACCTCTCCGAGCGATTGCGCATGGTGAAGGACAACCTGCTCGATGGCGAAGTACGTCAATTGGCCATCAGCATGCAGAGTGGCATTGAGTTTGTCAATATCAACGAGATTGTCATGCTCGAAGCTTCCGGCATCTACACAGTCCTTAAACTCACAAACGGCAACAAACTCGTATCGAGCAAGCCACTGGGTGAGTTTGAAGAAATACTCAAACCAGCCAGGGGCTTCTACCGGACACATCGCTCATACATCGTCAACATGAGCCAGGTCCGAAGGCTCTCCTCGCAGGAAGGTGACATAGTTGTACTGAAAGACGGAACAGAAGTCTCGCTTTCACGCTACCGCAAGAGAGAATTCGAAGACGCAATCAAGGCCTTCCGGATTTGATCCCCGGATTGACACTGCCTACGACCTGTCCCAGAAAGCTGGCGGCTCGATACCCAACGCACGCAGGTAAACAAAACACTGGCCGCGGTGGTGTATCTCATTGTCAATAAAGTACTGGAGCGACCAATATACAGGTCCCTCATATGCCCCGAAGGCTTTGTCAGTTTCCTGCCAGCGCGAAGCAGCCACCCGCGGCCACCAGCTGTTGATCTGCTCGGTGCCTTCGTCCCACCATTGCAGCAACTGCTGTCGGCTGCAGGGTCCGGGAAACAAAGCCGCAGCCTCCTGATACGTCGGCCATTCGCCCGTGGCAATACCCTTGATTCCAGGACCTGCCATGGTGAGCAATTCGATCATCATTTCCCCGGCTGGCCGCATGCCGCCGATGCTGAACTTGAACAATTGATCTTCCGGAAAAGCAGCAATAAGCTTCCGCGTGAGCCTGCGATGGCCCTGCCAATGCGCCAGAAGAATGGACGGAGAAAAGACGAATGGGCTTGTGTCTGGTGTTTGTTTCATAGGTTATTTGGATTATACACAAAGATCCCATGCACCTGTGACAACCCTATGTCAGCATGAGTTCACCCCCTGCTGATTCATGGTAGAATTTTGCTGCACGCCGGTGTGAAAGGCAAGTGTCCATGGACTGTCAGATCACCCCATAGTCAGGGCTGCCGCTAGTCATTGATCCATGTATCCAACTCCTGCACCAAAGCCCCTGCCTCAGGGGTAAGCGTGAAGAATACCTGAATGTCCTTCTTCTCTCCGTGAATGACGAAACTACCCCTCAGTTGGTTTTCCGGTTTGATCTCCCCTATGGACAATACCTTGCCCGCCTTCTCAAACAGCGACTGACAAGCCTTTCGGCGCAATTCAGCCGATTGATCGTCGAAGAAGTTTTCGGCAAATATTCCGGCGTTGAAGCCTTCACTCCAGCCCGGAAGAATCTTCACAATCTCTTCTTTGCGCTGCTGCAGGATGGCGGAAGCGGCAACAGCACGCGGCGCCATGCCCGTCAGATGAATGAGGGTATCCATGACCCTGGAGTTGATGAAGCCCGTGCCCCCGTAGGTCCGGTTACTGAAGGATACGATGCCAATATTATAGTCGGGATAAATTCTCCAATCGCTGCCAAATCCGGGCAAGCCTCCGCCGTGGGACACCCTGACGACACCTTTGCAGTCCTTGCGCCAGCCCAGTCCGTACCCATAGCCACTGGTAACGGGGCACGACTCACCGGTTCTGAGTTTGGCTGTTGCGCTGAGTGCACCAAAACGCCAGGGTTGCTGCATTTCACGGATGGAACTGCGGCGCACCGGCCCCGTCTCCTCGTCGTCCCGCGGCGGCCAGGCACTCAGATGCAGTGAAACATACTTGCTGAAATCCTCAATGGTACAGATCAATCCCCCCATCGCACCGTAACTGCCGTCGTGCAGCATTGGCTCCTCCTTCCATTGCTCTTCCTCCCACCGATAGCCTTTGGCGAGTACTGACGGGTCTGCGCTGGCGTACTCCCACAGTGAAGTGTTCATCCCTAAGGGTTTCAGAATCTGCTCCGTGATGTAGCGCTGGTAGGGCATTCCGGAAATGTTGGTAATGATTTTGCCCAGGAGGGCAAATCCGAGGTTACTGTATTCAAACTGCACACCGGGGACGTTGGAGAAGGAGATCTTCCCCTTCAGCAGTTTCAACAACTCCTCGTCGGTATCGGCCAGTTGACGGTCGCCCCAGGGATTGTCCTCTGGGAAGCCGGCCGACATAGTAAGGAGATTTTGAATGGTGATCGGTGCCGAGTCTTTGGTGGGAAGACCGGCTTCATTCATCTCCGGGATATACTTCGCCACAGGATCCGTCAGTTGCAGTTTCCCCTCGTCGCGGAGTTTGAGAATGCTCATCGCAGTGAAACTCTTGCTCATGGACGCGATGCGGTACAGTGCCTTCGTGGAGGTGGGCGTCTTGTTCTCGAGGTTGCTCTGGCCGGTGCTTCCGGCATAGACCACCTCATTGCCGCGCACGATGGCGTAGGCTACCGAAGGAAAGTGATTCTCCTGGGCGTATTTTCTGAAAAGTTCATCCACCAGTGGAAAGTACGGCGCCATTTGCTCCCTGGTTACTGAATCACCAGAAACGGCAGGGACATACATTTGCGCGGATGGACCGGCGTCAACCTGAA
The DNA here is from genome assembly GCA_019694905.1 of Cyclobacteriaceae bacterium. GTDB lineage: Bacteria > Bacteroidota > Bacteroidia > Cytophagales > Cyclobacteriaceae > ELB16-189. The sequence continues at coordinate 2,616 of JAIBBB010000009.1, read as the reverse complement.
CAGGTTTCTTGTCGCTGCACGCGAATGCAAGCAGCGTCACAGCAAACAATAGCAGTTTCTTCATAAATGGTGGTTTGATCAAAGATAGCAGCGGCAGCCATGCATTGCAATGTTACCTCCTTGGTCTTCCACGGCCTTCACCTCAAAATCTGCCAGATCGCAGCCGAATTGGGAGGTGTCGCGCAATCGAATTTGTTGTGGGGTGATTTACAGTACTAAGCCTGTGAATTTGACTTTAACAAGGTACCGTACCTTCTTGCGACCAGCAGCAGCCAACCGACAAACACAGCAATCAACAATCGGTTGACATAGCCTATAATCGCAATTACACCATCCGGCACTTCAGTGGGCGGTACCTGACCCTGCCCCATAGGGATACCTGCCTTGCTGAAGCCAGCAATCATGACCACCATCGTCACCACCAGCAGCACCAGACTGATCCATGCTGCATGTGCGGTCGAGAGTAGCCACCGTCTGCCATCTGCCCACTCGGGCTTTGTCCTGAGGTGATAGGAAACGAGCAGTGCAGCCACCACAAAGGGCGGTACTCCCAGTGCGCCCGCTGTCCCGTGCTGCGGATGGTTCACGTTGAAAAATGCAGCGAGTATCTCACCGAGTCCGGAAATAAACAACAGCAGGATGCCAACCCTGGCAGCCCAGCTCGTCGCCCTGCCCCACACTACATAGCATACGCACCAGGTGCTCAGGCCCCAGGTGGTAAAGAAAACAAATAGCATCCACTCAAATTCGCCAGTGGCATACTCACTGACCATACGCCATGAAGGGTCAAACTCGGGACTTGCCACATGCAGGCTGGCCAATGCAATAATCGAGGCGAAGGCCAGCATGATGGCCAGATTGGCGGCCATTGCAGAGAATTTCAGGTTTTTGGTTTGTGTCATGCTATCCATGTGGCTTGAATCGGCCTAAATCTCAGAAGATGCAAATCAATTCAAAGGGCCTGCCCGCGTCAAACATAGGTTGTATTTACGACAAACTCCACAGCCGGCAGCACCATTCGCAGTCAGCCACAGTTGCTGGCAAGATTCAGTTCAAATCAGGTTGTTGGCGTACGCAAACTTGATCAGCCCCACCAGATTGGTGGCTCCGGTCTTTTTGAGGATGTTCTTGCGATGCGTCTCAACAGTGCGCTCGCTGATAAACAGGATCTCTGCAATCTGCCTGCTGTTGTACTCTTTCGCTATGAGGCGCAAAATCTCTGTCTCCCGCTCCGTGAGTGGTCCTTTGTTCTCGTCCTCCGGCTGAATTAACAACTCCGCAATCTCATCACTCAGGTAGCGTTTGCCTTCCATCACCTTCTGCAACGCATCCGTCAGGCTTTTGTGCGTGTCCTTTTTTAGAATATACCCTTGCGCGCCTGCCCGAAGCAGCTCGCGCACCACGGAAACATCATCGTGCATGCTCAGGACGATCACCCTCAGGTCGGGTTGAAGCGATTTGGCGCCTTTGATTAACTCCGCCCCGCTGAGGCCGGGCATCTCATAGTCGGTGATCATCAGGTCAAAGTCCGTCGTCTTGAGCAAGGTCAACGCCTCGTGACCGGAAGAAGCTGTAGCCGTAACCTCAAATGGCGTCCTGATCAGACCCTTCACACCCTCCAGCAATATGCGGTGGTCATCTACCAGCAGGACGGCGAACTTTTGCATCGGCTTCAAAATACGACCAAATCGCGCATGGAGCCAAATTTTGTCGAGGATAGATACCGCGCCCATACAGACAAATCACCGCACAGCACAGAACAAAGTAAATACCGAAGGTTAGGTATTTTCGCCGGCGACCGGCTCCTGGGCCACTGGCTGCGGCCTCGTGGGTATATGCATCAACACGGTATTGTTCTTTCTGCCGGGCACTGTATCAAATTCAATCTCGCCGTGGATCAGGTTGATGCGGGTTTGAATTGTACGCCAGCCATTGCTGCGCGTGCTGTTTCGGAAAGCATCCACGTCGTAGCCCATGCCGTTGTCTTCCACTGTCAGCACGAGCTCGTCACTGAAACCGGTAAACGAGATGACGATCGATGTAGCCTGGGCGTGTTTGACGATGTTCGATACCAGTTCCTGCAAAATCCGGTACAAGGAAATCTCCACCACCTCCGGCAACCGGGCCGGCACTTCGTGGGCGGCAACATCAGCTTTAATGGCTGATGCCTTGCTCACCTTCCGGGCAAGCTCTCGTACAGCGGGAATCAAGCCCTCCTTCACCAGCACAGGTGGCATCAGGTTGAAGGCTATGTTGCGAATCTCCTGTTGAATTTCGCCGAGCAACTGGCCGGAATTTTCCACCAACGATACGGCCTCGCCAAGGTCAGGCCGCGCCCTGATGGATTCAATGTTCAGTTGCAAGGCCGACACCAGCTGCCCCATGCCGTCGTGCAGATCGGAGGCAAAGCGCTTTCGCTCCTGCTCCTGTGAGTCGATCACTGCCTTCAACTGGACTTCCCGCAGACGAATCTTCTGTTCTCTAAGAAAAGCCTGCTGTCGCTGTTGTTGAATCTTCCGCCAGGCCAGAAACCCTGCGACCAGGATCACCATGGCGAGCACCAGTGCACTGATGAGTAAATAGTTTCTGGTGATGATGGCCGATTTCAGATCGTTG
>JAIBBB010000096.1 GCA_019694905.1 Cyclobacteriaceae bacterium | reverse complement strand
TGTCAGGCCCATCACACACCCAATCACCCAGGCCGCCCAAAAGCGTTCCAGGTGCCAACGGCTACACTTCATGGCTGAAATCATAAATGGTACCTGATCGCGGCTCGAGCAAGTAGGAATTGATAAGATTCTGAACAAAACGGTTATCGCGGCCCGATTTGATATAAGGGCGGACATCATCCAGTCGCTCTATCTGTCCGGCTGAAGGAATGAATCCAAAACCCGCATAGGCTCCTCGTTCGATCAGTACAACGGATTGCTCTTCAGAAGTACGGCCCTTGTCCACAATCAGCAGCGTTTCGTCAGATGCTCCCATCTCATCAATTGCCTGCCGTACTCTTGTGTTGTAGGCCTCTGCCGACTCTTGCCCCACGCAGGCACCCAAACAGTTCCCTTCCGCGTGGCTGTAGCAGGCGGCACTGCCCTTCTGCAATCCCGTGAGTCTGGGACATAAGGTGTGGGCTTGAACCTTTTCCCACATGAAATTCCATGCATCACCTTTTGAAGCAAAACTGATCAGCGGATGGGAGCCCCGCGCTACCGGCGTAACGGCCAGTCGGCAATAGCCTTGCTGATCCTCATAGTCAAAGATGCCCCATTCTTCTGCCCGGAATTTCTGCGCAATGTTGTATCGCGGCCAGATCCTTCGGATTTCCTGTGCCTCCCGGATCAACGCGATCAACTCGCTGCCTGTCAATTCGTAGCTGATCTGATGGATTTCATTCCGGACGTTGGAACGGTTCCATTCCCTCGCTTCTCCTGAAAAATGCCCTGTGATTCGTTTGCGGATATTAATGGCCTTGCCCACATAAATTACGGTGCCCTTCTCGTCGTGAAAGAAATAGATCCCTGATGCCGCCGGTAACTTTTCAAATTCGGAACGAGGAAGGTTAGGTGGCAGGATGGTTTCTCCAGAACTGCGCAACAGTGCCTTGGCGATCACGCCGTCAGCGTCCTGCTTGAGCAGCAGGTCGAAAATCCTGGCAGTGGCCTCCGCGTCGCCAGTAGCACGGTGGCGGTCAGTGATAATGATACCAAAGTGTTCGGCCAGTCTGCCGAGGCTGTACGACTTGAGACCAGGTACGATTTTGCGGCTCAATCGAACCGTACAGAGTTTCCGGGCGCTCCAGTTTCGGCCTGCCTCCTCCAGTTCCTTCCGAAGGAAACTATAATCGAAGTGAGCATTGTGCGCCACAAAAATCCTGCCCTCGAGCTGCCTAAGAACTTCGTCAGCAATTTCTTCAAAGAGCGGCGCATCCTTCACCATGGAAGCATCAATACCTGTCAGACCGGTGATGAAATACGGTATGTCACGTCCAGGATTGACCAAGGTGTGGTAGTGATCTGTAATCTGCATTCCATCGTGATGATAGATTGCCACCTCAGTGATGCGGTGGGTGTCAGCAAAACCTCCCGTTGTTTCTATGTCTACTATGGCATACATTACTTCAATGAGAAGTCGTGAATTTCATGATTTTCATTTTCATTCTGACGGCGAATCAATAATTACGTTAATTGTCTGAAGAATCTCCATGCAAATTTCAGTTAAAATGAATCTCCCTAATCTGTACCTTTGCGGCTCCTATCGCATCACGCATTGAGTCAGCTTATCAAATTGCTTTTGTCAGGTATCGCAGTCTTTCTGACAGCCTATCTGCTTCCAGGGGTTCATGTGGACAGCATCTGGGTGGCGCTGGTCGTCAGCGTAGTTCTGTCGATTTCAAATGTACTCCTCAAGCCTGTGCTGATCGTTCTCACCATACCTTTCACGATCATGACGCTCGGACTTTTCCTGCTGGCCATCAATGCAATCACAATTCTCATTGTCGACTATTTCGTGCCAGGCTTTCAGGTGGATGGTTTTTGGTGGGCATTGGTCTTTGGCATCATCGTTTCACTGTTCACCAGCATGCTGGCTGAATTGACTGGCACCAACAAAGAAAAATGAGGTACCGCATTGCCATCTTTGCCTCTGGAAACGGGACGAATGCAGAAGCGATCATCAGGCATTTCAAAAACCATCCTTCCATTTCCGTCGCGTTGGTGCTCACCAACAACGAAACAGCCAGAGTCCTTGACCGGGCCGCCATCCACGGCATTCCCTCAATGGTTTTCAGTCGTACTGAATTCACACAAACCCAGTGGGTAGTTGAAAAGCTAAGGCTCTTCGAAGTGACGCATCTTGTACTGGCCGGATTCCTTTGGATGATTCCAACCCATCTTCTGCAGGCATATCCCGGCAAGATTATCAACATCCATCCTTCCCTTTTGCCTGACTTTGGAGGTAAAGGAATGTACGGCCTAAAGGTACATCAGGCGGTGGTCGACGCGGGTGTTTCTCAAACGGGCATCAGCATACACCTCGTGAATGAGCACTATGACGAGGGAAAATTACTTTTTCAGGCAAAATGCCCGGTACACACAGGTGAGCAACCTCAGCAGGTCGCCGAACGGGTTCACGCACTTGAATATCAGCACTACCCCGTTGTTATAGAGCAGTGGATTCAAGACAGCATTACTTCTTTGTAAAAGTCATCGTGTAATTATAGGTCGTTCCATTGAAAGCAATGGAGAATCCAACCTTCATGGAAACATCTGTCAACGTAATTATGTCAACGGGCCGTCCAATGCTGGTGAACAGGTACTGACCGGAATAGCCGGTACCGTCGACCAGAAGCTTCTTGCCATCCAGAGTAAAAGCCCAACTGCCATCTTCCACAATGGTTGAATCGGCCGCATCACATTTGGTTGAACCTTCACTGTGCTCGAAGCGCTGCAGGTCGTTGTTGCTGAAAACAAAGTTATTGTCCAGCACACAGGCATCGACAGAGAGATTTTGGGGTGTGCCCCCTCCAACGGCTCCTGTAAAGGCTGTCAATTGCCAGGTCTTGCTGCTGCCCTTATTTCCGGCCAGGAGAATACCGTTTGACTGCGCACCAACCGGCGTAACATCATCCTTTTTGCACGAAAAAGCGATCATTGCAAACAAGGCTATTCCGCTTATTGCAATGACACGGGGGGTATGGAATCTGATCATCAGATAAAGGTACAGATTTATTCAGGAACGCTTCTCAGGTGCGTCCAGCCACTCGAATTCTGCTGAGCGCGGCAAACTTTCAAATACTTCCTTCATAAACGCATTAGGCTGGGTGAGCTTTCGACGAACAAGGTCCATCCATGCGCAATCAATAAACAGCTGAGTTGCCATCGTTCCGTCGGACTTATAAAAGACATGACGAAGGCTCCAACGGCTGTAATCAGGCGAGGCCTTTGTAATCTCCACTTCAAGACTGATTTTATCTTCCAACCTGATCTCCCGACGGAAAATGGCTTCTTCCCGGAAAAGAATCGGGCCAATCTGAAACTCCTCCAGCTTTTCTGTTGTAAGTCCACGCTCATAGAGCAACTGCATCCGCGCAGTTGCAGCGTAGTCATAGTAGGCGGAGTGCCTGAGATGGCGGTTTGCGTCTATGTCCGACCACCGGATCTGAATTGGAAAGATAAACTTGCTCATGGCTGCACCGTGGTATCCCACCAGGGGGCTGATTTCAATTGCTCAAGGACGTGATCTGTCACCGGCTGCAGATCATAAGGAGCATTGCACAAGATTACAATCTGCACGTCCACCGCAGGCACTGTCACATAATTCGCCCTGAAACCACCCTGGCTGCCAGTGTGACCAACTGTTTCGAGACCGTCGGGTGTCTTGCCGACAAACCAGGACCAGCCAATGAAAGGCGGTGTGGTTGCCGTCCAATTGCTGAAGGTCTTGACCGTACGTGCGTCCTGAATTGTTTCAGCCTTCAGAAAAGCCGCTTGCTTCAAGCCGCGCTCGTACTTCATCAATTCAACCACTGAACTCCATACACCACCATTTCCTGCAGCTGCAAAAGTAGGTTCTTCGCCATAGTCCTTTTCTGACCAGCTGCCCTTCACCTTGATGTAAGCATGCGAGACTCCTGATTGTGGGTGTGGCCCATCCGTGATCGTGCTCGTAGTCATGTTGCAAGGCGCGAATATTTGCTCCCGCACATAATCCTGCCACTTCTGCCCGGTTACCTGTTCGATAATAAGGGCAAGCGCATTGAAGGCAGGGTTCGAATACTCGTATGCGGATCCGGCTTCGAATACAAGTGAGTCCGCCTCAAGGATCGGAGCCCAGTTCTCGGCGTCTTTGGCGGTAAGATAGAATACGGAATCCCTGCGAACAGGGCGAATGTCAGGAAGTCCTGAGGTGTGGGTCAGCAGGTGCCGGATTCTCACACTTCTTCCTATCTGTTTGTTCCGGAAATTCGGAAAGTAACGAATCAGACTGTCGTCGACTGAGAGTTTCCCCTGCTCCTGCAGTTGAAGAATGGCATTCGCCACAAAGGTCTTGGAGATGGAGCCCACATTGAAAAGAGTTCCGGTGGTAATCTTCTCTTTGGTTACAAGGTCTGCCAATCCATAGCCCGCAGAGAAGAGGACGCTATCGCCTCGCGCAATGAGCACTGCACCCCCTGGACCGTCGGCAGGAAAGAGGCTGTTCATGTATTGATCCATGGAAGACCAATCAGGAGTGGAGGGCTTTGACGTGCACGCCGCAAGACCCATCAGAATAACGAGTAGCTTTTTCATTTATGCAATTGCCTGGTCCAGAAAATCGTTGAGCGGTTTGATCACAGCCGCTGCCTCCACCACTTTCCTGCGGAAACCCGAAGCAGTAACCTGCGCATCTGTAAAGGTAGCTGATGCAATGAAACTCTTTAGTTTGAGTCTCTCCGCATACGGATGTTCCTTTGAATATCCCTTGGGAACAGTTTTCAGTTTGTCGAAGTCTTCCAGGTCTCCAAACAGTGTCCTGAACTTTTTTCCTTTCAATACTTTGTCGAGCTGTTCGCCATTGTAGTCAATCTCCTGCCGGACTTTGGAAAGCGATTCCGGCTCCGGCATGTACAATCCGGCTGCCAGAAAACTCTTTCCCCCCGGCTCAAGGTGCAGATAGAAACCGGGCTTCTGCATGAGTTTGCCGCCGGCAGAGAAGGTAGCGCCCATGTTGGTCTTGTAAGGGCGTTTGTCCTTGCTGAACCTGACATCACGGTAGATTCGGAAAGAGAGCTTTTTCGGATTGAGTCCTGCCAGTGCAGGGTCTACGTCAATAAGGTCATTGAGCAGATTCGCCACAAATCCGTCGAACTCCGCTTTGGCTGCGAGGTATTTTTCCTTGTTCTTCTCAAACCACTCGCGGTTATTGTTGCGCGATAGCGATTGGAGAAATTTCAGTATCAGTTGTGCGTCCATCGTCTGAGCGTTTGGGTTCTATTGTAAGACATCCATCACCTTTTCAAGGCCCATTCCGCGTGAGGCCTTGACGAGTATTGTCGATTGGGAGAATGGATGCTCGCGCAGGTAGGCAAGCAATTCATCCCTTGACGGAAAATAGTGTGCCGCAGGGCAACTTTCCAATGCTGCCCGGATGTGCGCTCCGCACAGCAGCACTTCTTCGATGCCCTTCTCATTCACGAGTTTACCGAGCTGGCGATGCTCCACTTCAGTTTGCTCTTCCAGTTCATACATATCCCCGAGAATCGCTACCGTGTGCCCGGATGCCATCGACGCGAGATTGGTGACGGCAGACTCCATCGAGCTCGGGTTCGCATTGTAGGCATCAAGGATGATGATGTTGGTTCCGCGCCTGACAACCTGTGAGCGCATATTTGAAGGAACATAGGTCGCCACGGCTTCCTGGGCAGCCGATGCAGGCACACCAAAATATTTGCCGATGCAAAGCGCTACGGCCACATTCTCAAAATTGTAGGCGCCGACCAATTGTGTCGATACAACAACTTGTTCCTCAGTCCGCAGCCTGACGTAAGGATCAGCCGCGATCAGTTCACAGTGATAGTAGTCGGAAGCAGCCGGGTAGAACAAGGGGCGTTGAAATCTCCTCGCCATGTTGGCAAGGATCGGATTGGCCGAGTTGATCCATACCTGGCCGTTGTTTGAAATCAAGTGCTGGTACAACTCTGATTTACCCCGGATGATGTTCTCAAAACCACCGAAAGTACCAATGTGCGCTTTGCCAATATTGGTAATAAAACCATGGGTGGGGTTCGCAATGCGGCACAACTGTTCAATTTCGCCCAACCTGTTGGCGCCCATTTCCACAACCGCCATCTCAATGTCAGGTGTAATCGATAGAATGGTGATGGGCACACCTATATGGTTATTCAGGTTCCCCTGTGTAGCCAGGGTGCGGAACTTTTTGGCCAATACAGCGGCCACCAGTTCTTTGGAAGTAGTTTTGCCATTGGAGCCAGTGAGACCGATCACTGGGATGGAAAGTTGGTCGCGATGATATCGCGCCAGTAATTGCAAGGCGGTGAGCACATCGTCTACAAGCAGGCAGCGGTTGTCCTTTGTGTACACTGGATCATCAACAACCGCATAGCGTGCCCCCTTCTCAAGGGCGTCTGCCGCAAAAGCATTCGCATTAAAGTTCGGCCCCTTCAAGGCAAAGAACATGCTGCCCGATGAAATGGATCTTGTATCGGTAGATACTTTCCCGCATTCTAGATACTTTTGATAAAGCGTACTGACTTCCATGCTGCTAAAAATTCCGGGTGAAAGATAACAGGGGGGATGCGCCGGCGTTTACATGAAGGGTAAAATTATTTCATCCATGAAGTTCTGGTACTGCCTGATGTGGTTACTGCCTGGAGTCTCCTTTGGACAGTGGTCGTATGTCCTCAACCAGCAAGTTCCTGTCACTGCGAATGGGAATGTCCTGGACAATCCCTGGAACGGGGGACTTAATTCAGTTCAGGTCAACAAGATGGACCTGAACCAGGATGGAAAGCAGGACCTGGTGCTCTTCGACCGCACTGCCAACAAAGTCATCACCTACCTTAGCACCGCTGCCGGATACCAGTATGCGCCTGCATTTGAAGAACAGTTCCCTGCCACCATCAACAGCTGGATGCTGTTGCGCGATTTCAACTGTGACGGAAAGAAGGACCTTTTCACCAGCGATCCGTTTGGCATTGCTGTATTTGTAAACACAACAGCCGCAGGAAAGTCCATTTCGTGGCGTCCTTTTAACCCTGGGCATCCGCTGCTTGAGGAAGGGCTAAGCGGTACTGTGAATCTTAAAATCAACGCCAATGATATTCCCGCCATAGATGACATTGATGGTGACGGCGACCTGGATATTTTGGGAATGCGGTTTGTGGGGATTGGCACCGTCGAATACTATCAGAACATGAGCATCGAGCGCGCTGGAAAATGCGACTCCCTGCAACTCAAACTCATCACCCAAAACTGGGGCAATTTCGAGGAGTGCTCGTGTGGCCAGTTTGCCTTTGGCCAAACCTGTGCTTCTTTGATCGGAGGCCGGACACAACACGTCGGCGGCAAAGCACTCCTGACGATCGACCTTGACGGAGACGGCGACCGCGAACTCTTGTTCTCAGAGGAATCCTGTACGAGCGTGTTCCTGCTGGTCAATAACGGTTCTGCTTCCAACGCCTCCTTCACCAGTGCCACCCCCTTTCCCGCAAGCTTTCCGGCCACCATGCAGAATTTCCCTGCACCATTTCTGGAAGATCTCGACGGTGACTTGCTCAATGACCTGCTGGTTTCACCCACCATGTACAACAGGCTCTATTTCGGAAACAACCTCAGGCAGTCCCTTTGGCTCTATAAAAATACAGGCTCTGCTTCTCAGCCTGCATTCACTTTGCAACAAAAGAACTTTCTGCAGGATCAAATGATTGATGCGGGCGACAACTCCGTTCCGGCGCTGGCAGATGAAGACGGAGATGGCGATCTTGATTTGTTTATTGGTTGCAATGTGAATGTAGACCGTTCATCACGAGGTACACTGTTCTACTATGAAAACACCGGTACTCCCACTCTCCCCTCTTACAAACTGGTGACCGATGATTATCTGGGTTTCTCAACTACCACTTTCTTCAATCTGCGACCCTACTTTACCGACATTGATGGAAATGGCACACAGGATCTGTTGGTTACAACAACCGACTTCACGGATGGGAAAGACAAACTGTATGCGGTCCCCAATCCGAGCAAAACACATCTGGATTTTTCGAACCCCACACTCGTTGAAATCAACTTCAGCATCATAGAAAATGACAACCTCGCCTTTTATGACATCAATGCCGATGGCAAAATGGACATACTCAGGGGCTCTGCCACGGGAGCCTTGGAGTATTGGGAGAACACAGGATCCCAGGACATCCCCGTCTATACCAGGAAGAGCGATTCCTTCCTTGGCATTGGCAGCAGCACAAGTCGTCAAAATCCTACCGTTGCGCTGGGGGACCTGAACGGTGACGGAAAAGACGATGCACTCGTCGGTGACCAGATTGGTACTTTCTCAGTGTATGATGATTTCAAATCTGACAACCCATTGGCGTTTGGTGTGCAGATTTATGATTCAACAGCGTCGAAGTACATCCAGTTGAATCTGGGTGGGCGTGTTTTTCCCGTCATCGGCAACATCTTCAGGAGTTCACGTCCTGTAATCATTACCGGCAACAGCCTGGGTGGCTTGTTTCTGCTTAAAAATGTGGAAGACAAGCCCAATCAACCATTGCCATCGATCGCCCTATACCCGATACCCGTTGCCGGTAGCGCTGGTGAAGTTTTGAACATCCAGTCAGACCAACCAACAGAAATCAGGTTCTTTACGCTGTTGGGCCAGCCTGTGGGTGTCAAGGCCACACTGATCGCCAATGAGGCTTATCAGGTTGACGTCTCTGCCTGGCCCAAAGGCATGTACCTCGCGCGCTTCACTCAAAAAAGCGGTGAAACCATGACCCGCCGGATCATTGTAAACTGAACCGAAAACGTATCAGTTACATGATTGGTCAAAATTGACGGCAAAAGGTCCTATTGGTTTACGGAAAAGATTATCTTTCCATACACTAAACCAATACCTATGTCAAAACTATTACTGTCGGCACTGCTATGTCTGTGCCTGGCGACGCCCGGTTGGGCGCAAACAAGGGACGTGTCCGGTACAATTACGGACAAGTCAGATGGATCCGGAATTGCAGGAGCCAACGTAACGGTGAAAGGCACCACTACGGGTGTGGCGACTGATCTCAATGGAAAATTTGCGCTGAAGGTTCCCGCCGGAGCAAATACCCTGGTAATCTCCTTCATAGGATACGTTAGCCAGGAAGTTACGATACCTGCGACCAACGTGGTAGAAGTTGCACTGGAGGCAAGTGCAAGTGAGCTGCAGGAAGTGGTCGTATCGGTTGGTCGGGGTACACAGCGCACTTTCGTAGACACACCAGTTCCTGTGGATAATCTGAACGCCAAAGATCTGGCTTCCACGGGCCAGTTCACCTTCGACAAGGCATTGCAGTATCGTGTCCCTTCCTTCAATACAATCAACACGCCTGTCAATGACGCGACCACACTGCTGGATCCTTATGAAATCAGAAATCTTGGTCCTGCCCGGACATTGATTCTCATCAACGGCAAGCGCAAGAACCTGAGCTCACTGCTGTATGTACAGTTCGCCCCTGGCCGCGGCGAGACAGGTGCCGATCTCTCTGCGATCCCAACGGATGCAATCAAACGTGTGGAAATTCTGCGAGACGGAGCTTCGGCTCAATACGGATCTGATGCCATTGCGGGTGTCATGAACGTCATTCTCAAGGACAAATTCGAATACAGCAGCCTCAACATCACATCAGGGGTCACCAGCAAGGGTGACGGTGGGAGCTATGGTCTCAGTTTCAACAGCGGCAGCAACTTCGGCAGGGGTGGGTTTGTCAACTATACCCTCCGTCTGAATCAGACTGATAACGCCGTTCGGTCGGGCATTGTTGATGTTCCAACTGAAATAGCAACCTTCGGAACATACACAGACCCCAGTTCTGTCAATGATCCTGCCAATGCTAACATCGTGAACTACCTGAAGAAATACCCGACGGCCAACAACGTGAATGGAACGGGTACCACATCTTTGGCTGCCTTCAACATCAACGTCGGAATTCCGATCAGTGAAACAGCCAAACTGTACAGCAACGCAGCATATGCCGGCAAGAAAGTCATCAGTAATGCAAACTACCGCACGCCTTACTGGCGGACAGATTTCGGTCTGCTCCACACTCCAGACCCCAATGGAGTTGACTACACAGGCAGCACAGATCCTGCGGACATCGCTCTATATAAAGGGTACATTGGCTACATGCCCACCTTTGAGGGCGATCTCAAGGACTACAACGCCACACTTGGTGTGAAGAACGAGAGCAATGGATGGACGCACGACGTGAGCTTCACTACCGGCGGTAACGAGCAATTGTACACTGTGAACAATACGGTCAACCGAGGATTGGGCAAATTCAGTCCCACATCATTCAAGCCCGGAGGTTTCCAGTTTCATCACATTGTAGGAAACATTGACATTACCAAGACTATAACCAACAACTTCACCGTTGCCTTCGGATCTGAAGCGCGCACGGAGACGTACAAGATCATCGCCGGCGATACGGCTTCCTATGTGAAGGAGGGCTCCAACTCCTTCCCTGGCATCCGCGCTGAAAACGCAGCCACCAACAGCCGCTTCAACATGGGTGCCTACCTCGACGCAAGCTGGGACATTACCCCCGCGTGGCTCGTAGAAGGCACCGTGCGCGCTGAGCGCTACAGTGATTTCGGCAATGCCTCCGTCGGCAAGCTTTCCACCCGCCTCAAAATGGCTGATGACAAGTTCGTGCTCCGTGGCTCTGCTTCCACCGGCTTCCGCGCTCCGACGCTGCACCAGATCTATGCCCAATCCACCCAGGCTTCTTTTGCGGGCGGCACAATCGTATTGTCGGGCTTGTTCAACAACAACAGCAAGCAGGCTTTCGCACTGGGCATTCCAAAACTCAAGGCTGAAAATTCTGTTAACCTGACGGTCGGCGCCGGATTCAATCCCAGCAGCAATCTCAGCATCACCGCCGATTTCTATGACATCACGATCAGCAACCGAATCGTATACAGCTCTTCTATCACCTCCAGTGATCTGAACAGCACACTGGGTCAGATTCTGGCCGCCGGGAACCTGGCCAGCGTTCAGTTCTTCATCAACGGTATCAAGACCAAAACACAGGGTATTGACATCGTGGGTAGCTACAAAGGGCTGGATTTCGCTCAGGGAAAACTCGGGGTAAATCTGGCTGGTAATATCACCCTGACGAACAAGATTGTGGGCACACCCAATGACCCTGCAGCAATTTCCTCTGCCGGAGCGACAATCCTGAATGCACAGGTGAAATCACTTCTGACAGAAGGCAGACCGCTCTACAAAATTATCGGCGGACTCGATTACAGCCGTGGTCATTGGAATGTGGTGGTAAACAGCACCCTCTTCGGCACCACGCGCTTCCAGGATCTGGACAACGGCGGAGCCATCATGAACAACATCAAGCAGGTGTTCAAACCTGGCCTGGTCACCGACCTCAACGTGGGCTACCAGTTCTCCAGGCACATCTCTGCATCTTTCACAGTGAACAACCTGTTCAACGTGTTGCCAAAGTGGTCGCTGCAGCTGGTCGGAAATTCGTCAGATGCCAACTATGCGGCTGCAAAGGCGACGCTTGAAGATACAGTGCAAAGAAACTTGCTTGAAGGCTTCCTGACATTCAGCGGTCGCTACCGTATTCTCGGCTACAACGGCGCACAGTTCAGCCAGCTTGGCACCATGTTTATGGGCCAGATCAGTTTCAAGTTCTGAACGCCACGCTCAACTCGTCTTATCAAAGGGCCACCTTCGGGTGGCTCTTTGATTTGCATTGAGCCTCACCTACTATCTTTGGCTGATGGATTCAGCTTCATTTGCCGTCATTTTTGACATGGACGGCGTCATCGTCGACAGTAACCCCGCACACAAGATCGCTCTTCAGGCGTTCTGCAAGCAACACGGACATGAGCTGTCCGAACAGCAGCTCCGCGAGAAGATCTATGGCCGCACCAACCGCGACTGGCTTACCAACCTTTTTGGCCAACTGCCCGATGAGCAACTGCGTGCCTTCGCTGAAGAAAAGGAGGCCCTGTACCGGAAAATTTATGCCGCCACCATCGCCCCTGTAGCAGGCCTGCTCAATTTCCTTGACATGCTGGCTGCCCACAGCGTGAAAAGAGCCATTGCCACATCAGCGCCACGGGCCAATGTGGACTTCACATTGGCTGGCACCGGTACGGCGTTGTACTTCGAAACCATCCTTGACGATACCTTTGTTAGCCGGGGCAAACCCGATCCGGAAATCTATCTCAAGACAGTGGCAGCGCTACAGATG
>JAIBBB010000331.1 GCA_019694905.1 Cyclobacteriaceae bacterium | reverse complement strand
ACGTCGGCATCGGTGGCGATAATCACTTTGTTGTAACGCAATCCATCAAGGCCATCCTCGATGTTCAGCGCGTGCTGGAGCAGGTTGAATTCCTCGTTCTCATATACAATCTTCTTGGTTAACCCAAAGCAGTTGAGCGGTTTGCCGCGCAAACTGAAAACAGCCTGCGTCTCCACATTGCGGGACTTCGTAATCGATCCGCTTGCAGAATCACCCTCTGTGATGAAGATCATCGAAGACTCACCATCCTCAGCCTTCTCATCGAGGTGAAACCTGCAATCGCGAAGTTTGCGGTTGTGCAGGTTGGCTTTCTTGGCCCTTTCATTCGCCAACTTCTTGATCCCTGCAATGTCTTTTCGCTCGCGCTCAGACTGGAGAATGCGTTTGAGCAAGGCATCGGCCACCGTGGGGTTGCTGTGCAAAAAGATCTCAAGTTCCTTTGCCACAAAGTCGCCGACATAATTCCGCACCGAAGGGCCGTCTGGCGCCATGTTGACGGAACCCAATTTGGTCTTGGTTTGCGACTCAAACACAGGTTCCTGCACGCGAACGGCTATGGCCGCCACAATACTGGCTCTGATGTCTGCGGCGTCATATTCCTTCTTGTAGAAATCCCTTACTGCCTTCACCAATCCCTCCCGGAATGCCGCGAGGTGTGTACCGCCCTGGGTGGTGTTCTGACCATTGACAAAGGAATAGTACTCTTCGCCGTACTGGTTGCCATGCGTCAGTGCCACTTCAATGTCATTGCCCTTGATGTGGATGATCGGGTACCGCATTTCTTCCGGATCAGCCTTTTGCCGCAACAAGTCGAGCAGGCCATCTTTGGAATAGAACTTCCTTCCATTGTAGTTGATCGTGAGACCTGCGTTGAGATACGCATAGTTCCACATCAGGTCGTCAAGGTATTCCGGAATAAACCGGTAATGCCTGAACATCGATTCATCGGGCTCAAACTCTACCAGTGTTCCATTCTTTTCACCTGACTTTGCAAGTCTGGACTCCTGCGTGAGTACACCCTTCTTGAATTCAGCTGATTTTGTCTGCCCATCCCTGAAGGCCTGAACCTTGAAGTAATTGGACAGGGCATTTACTGCCTTGGTACCCACACCGTTAAGGCCTACAGACTTCTGAAACGCACCCGAATCATATTTTGCCCCTGTGTTGATTTTGGAAACCACATCAACCACTTTTCCCAGTGGTATGCCACGGCCATAATCACGGACGGTAACCCTGGATTCATTAATCGAGATGTCAATCGCTTTGCCATGGCCCATCATGTGTTCATCGATGGAGTTATCCACAACCTCCTTGACGAGCACGTAGATGCCGTCGTCTTTCGCTGAGCCGTCACCGAGCTTGCCGATGTACATACCTGGCCTCAGTCGGATGTGCTCACGCCAGTCCAGCGATTTGATACTGGCTTCGTTGTACTCAAAGATGTCCTTACTCATGTTGAAATGGGCTTCGCGCCCAGCTTAAAAAATTAGAAACAACAAATACGTCAATTTTGAAGATACCACCATGCAAATCTGCGTGGCAACGGTTGCATAGTTCTTACGTCAGAATGTCATAAATTATTATCAGTCAAAAAATTAAAACACTTGAATTAGAGTTTCTCTTTATCTGATTGTTTTACTCTGCTACGGACTACCGGCAGGACGATCAACCAAAGCGCCACTGCACCAAGAACCAGATAGAGCGCCAGGCCCATGTACTTGAAATCATATTTCTCAGTGCTATTGTAAAGCATGACAAAGTATGCGGTAAGCATGAAAAAGAAGTTGCAAAGTATCACCAGACCGGTATACCAGGAAACATAGGATGGGTGTTTCATCAGACTCCTCATCAGGTAAACAGATCCATTGGTAAGCGCAGCCAGAGCAAGAAAGCAATAGAAGAACACATCGCGGCTGACAGTCAGGTTGGTAGCTTCATCAGAAAGAAGCAACTCCTCACTCATGGATGCATAGTCGTACAGAAAGAACACCAGCAAACCCACCAATGTAAAGAACCAGAATCCGCGGAAAATCTTCGCAATCATGTTGTACCTTTGCCTGTAGAAACGGCGCAAAGATAGAAGCAAACGTGAAGGCTGTATGAACCTCAACCCAATTGTTTTATCAATCCCCGTTTTTTTTCTGCTCATCGGCGTTGAACTAATTGCGGTGCGCTTTTCACACAAGGATCTCTACCGCTTTCCGGACGCGATTGCCAATCTGGGCTGTGGTATTACCTCGCAGTTGTCGGGCCTGTTTTTGAAAGTGCTTGGCATCGGGGTGTATGAGTTGCTCTTTGAATACACGGCGCTTTTTTCCCTGCCTTCCAACACCTGGTGGTATTGGTTGTTGTTGTTTCTGCTGGCTGACCTCTCCTACTACTGGGCCCACCGCATGAGTCACGAAATCAATCTTTTCTGGGGCGGCCATGTGGTACATCACCAGAGTGAAGAATACAATCTCACGGTCGCCTTGAGGCAGAGTTCTCTGCAAGTGGTGTGGACGTTCGCTTTCAGTCTCCCGCTGGCTACGCTGGGATTTGCCACATGGGACTTTGCATTGATGTCTTCCTTTATCACGCTGTACCAGTTTTGGATCCACACCGAACTGATAAACAAGATGGGCTGGTTTGAGTGGGTGTTCAACACACCGTCCCATCATCGTGTGCATCACGGCAGGGATCCCAAGTACATCGACAAGAACCACGCGGGCACGCTTATTGTCTGGGACAAGCTCTTCGGGACATTTCAGGAAGAAGAGGAGCGCCCTACCTATGGCATCACGAAACCACTGAATAGTTGGAACGCTGTGTGGGCCAATTTCAGTCATTACGCAACTATGTGGGATGAACTGAAGACAATTCCCCGACTCCAGGACCGATTGAAGTACCTTGTCAAAAAGCCCGGTTGGCTCCCATCCTATCTGGGTGGCTACCGCCCTGCACCTGCTATTGACAAGGCAAAATACCAGAAGTATGAAACACATCCGGGCGTCAGGTTGATGACTTATGTCTTCTTCCAGTACATCACGTGCGTATCCGGTACGGCGATCTTTTTGTTCAGCCAGTCCTCACTAGGCCTTTCAACGAAGGCTGGCATTGCTGTCCTGATAGGTTGGTGGGTTGTCAATTGCGGAGTTCTCCTGGAGTTCAGGAGTTGGGCCCGATGGTCTGAATGGCTGCGAATCGCCCTGTACGCTAGCTGTGGGGTGGTCATGTATCTGAATGCCAACCTGACGCTGAATCAGGGGGCAATCGTGGTTTCGTACTGCCTGATATCAGCCATCGGATACTACCTTGTCAAATATGAAAAGTAGCCGACTGCTGTCAATAGCATTCCTTGTCGCCGTTGTTGGCTGCGGCAAGACTTTGCCCGAGCTGGATGGGATTTCCACCGAGGCCTGGAAAAGTGATCACTCGGCCTGTCATGCCGTCCGCCAGACCATGATTTCTGCACTCGAGACACAACGTCATAAGCTCACTTCATTGAGCGAGATGGAAGTGGTAAAGCTTCTGGGTCGACCGGATCAGAACGAACTGTACAAACGAAACGAAAAGTTCTACCACTACCTGGTGGAAGGTGGCCCCGGATGTACCGATCACAAGACCCGGCGCCTGACAATCCGTTTCAACGCTGTTGGATTGTCCAAAGAGGCAATCATCGAATAGTCAACTCACCTTTATTCATATGAGAATTGTAGTTATCGGATCAGGCACTATGGGCAATGGCATCGCCCATGTATTCGCGCAATTCGGGCATGCCGTCAAACTGGTAGATGTCTCAGCCGAAGCCCTGAAGAAAGCTGTGGCTA
>JAIBBB010000095.1 GCA_019694905.1 Cyclobacteriaceae bacterium | reverse complement strand
ACCAGAGTATGGCAAAACCGCCAGCCGCCAGGAGGGGTATAATCCAATAGACCGGGTGGAGTTTTTTCACGCCTTAGAACAATCCCATGATTTTCTGGAAGTTCACCTCTCGTGTCCTACCCATGATAATAAACCAGTCCACAATCGTCCATACGCCAAGACCACCGCAGGTAAGCAGCTTGCCTACGCCCAGACCCGTGTCACCGATCATGAAACGGTCGATGCCCAATTGGCCAGCCAGCAAGGATACAATAATGATGGTGGACGGTTCCTTAAGCCCCAAAGACTGGACCATCATAAACTTTGAATCATCCAGGGCCAGCAGTTTCTCCCGAACGGCGTTGAGTTGATGACTTTCAAAGTTCTTGGCATTGGTCATCAGGAACATGTCGACTTTTTGAACATCCATGAGAAGAAGGGTTAGGGTTATGTCGATAAAAATACGAAATATTTAGTCGGGTGGCCCTCATGTCTTTGGGCACAGCGCTGTCTACGCCTGCATGGCGAAGGCAGCGATTTGACTAAGAAGAAATTAAACTTTCGGGAGCACCATGATTGTTTGGCTCGGTGTTATATTTTTGCGCCAATTTATCCCTACCACTACGCGAAATGCCAAGAGACAGAAGCATCCGGTCCGTCCTGATCATAGGAAGCGGCCCCATTATTATCGGTCAAGCATGTGAGTTTGACTATGCGGGGTCCCAGGCGGCCCGATCGTTGCGCGAAGAAGGCATTGAAGTTGTGCTGATCAACTCCAATCCGGCAACAATTATGACAGACAAGATCAATGCCGATCATGTCTATTTGAAGCCCCTGGAGAAGAAGTATATCAAAGAGATTCTTGAACGGCATCACATCGATGCCGTTTTGCCTACCATGGGGGGGCAGACAGCGCTCAATCTTTGCATCGAGTGCGACAAGGCCGGTATATGGCAGCACTACGGTGTAAAGATCATCGGAGTAGATATTGGCGCTATCGAGACCACAGAGGATCGTGAGAAGTTCAGGTTGAAAATGCATGAACTGGGTGTGGGTGTTTGCAAGGGAGCCACCGCCACCTCTTTTTTGGAGGGCAAGGAGATAGCACAGGAAATAGGCTTTCCGTTGGTGATCCGGCCTTCTTTTACGCTGGGCGGCACCGGGGGTGGATTTGTGGAAAAGCCGGAGGATTTTGATGCGGCTTTGAACAGAGGACTGCATGCCTCACCTATCCACGAAGTGCTGGTAGAGCAGAGTATAATGGGATGGAAGGAGTATGAACTTGAATTGTTGCGGGATGGCCTGGGCAATGTGATCATCATATGCTCCATTGAGAATTTTGACCCGATGGGTATCCATACCGGGGACTCTATTACTGTGGCGCCCGCCATGACCTTGCCGGATACGGTGTACCAGCACATGCGGGATCTGGCCATCCGCATGATGAATGGGATTGGTCAGTTTGCAGGAGGTTGCAATGTCCAGTTCGCTGTGAATCCTGAGAACGATGATATCATAGGTATCGAGATCAATCCACGGGTATCCCGCTCATCCGCATTGGCTTCCAAGGCTACCGGATATCCAATTGCCAAAATCGCCGCCAAACTGGCTATTGGCTACAATCTTGATGAACTTCAGAACGCAATTACAGGTACTACTACTGCATATTTTGAACCGGCGCTGGACTACGTCATTGTGAAAATTCCGCGTTGGAACTTCGACAAGTTCCAGGGGGCAGACCGCCGTCTGGGACTTCAAATGAAGTCGGTTGGAGAAGTGATGGGGATTGGACGGAATTTTCAGGAGGCCATCCAGAAGGCCTGCCAATCACTTGAAATCCGAAGAAATGGAATTGGCGCCGACGGCAAGGAGTTAAAGAATCAGGAGGAGATCATTCACAGCCTTCAGAATCCCACCTGGAACCGCATTTTTCACCTGCATGATGCGATCAAGATAGGTGTACCGCTCAGTACCATTCACAAGCTTACCAAGATTGACAAGTGGTTTCTGAAACAACTCGAAGAGTTGGTCCAGATTGAAGGGGAAATCGAGAAGCATGATCTCAACAGCATTCCCAGGGAGTTGCTGAGGACTGCCAAAGAGAAGGGATTTGCGGATCGTCAGATTGCTCACCTTCTGCATTGTTTTGAAAGTGAGGTCAGGAAGAAGAGACTGGACCTGGGCATCAAGCGGGTGTACAAACTGGTGGACACCTGCGCTGCAGAATTCGAGGCGAAGACGCCGTATTACTATTCTACTTTCGACGAAGAGAACGAGTCCATCCCTACAGAAAAGAAGAAGATCGTTATTCTTGGTTCTGGTCCTAACAGAATTGGACAGGGGATTGAGTTTGATTATTCATGTGTGCATGGAGTATTGGCAGCCAAGGAGTGCGGCTACGAAACGATCATGGTCAACTGTAATCCTGAAACCGTCTCCACAGACTTTGATATATCCGACAAACTGTATTTTGAACCTGTATTCTGGGAGCATCTCATTGACTTGATTGAGCACGAGAAACCAGTGGGCGTAGTTGTGCAACTAGGTGGACAAACTGCGTTGAAACTGGCTGAGAAGCTGCATAAATACGGTGTGCGAATCATGGGAACCTCATTTGATTCCCTCGATTTGGCGGAGGATCGCGGGAGGTTCTCGACCCTCCTTCGGGATATCGGCATACCCTACCCCAAATTTGGAGTAGCGCTCAATCCGGATGAAGCGATTGATGTTTCCAAAGAGATTGGCTTCCCTTTGCTGGTGAGACCGTCTTATGTATTGGGTGGGCAAAGCATGAAAATTGTGATCAACGAGAAGGAACTCGAAAATCACATTATCGATATCTGGAAGCACCTGCCGGATAACAAGGTTCTGTTGGATCACTTCCTTGAGAATGCCATTGAGGCCGAGGCCGACGCGATTTGTGACGGCGAGGATGTTTACATCATCGGCATCATGCAGCATATTGAGCCCGCTGGCATTCACAGCGGGGACAGCTATGCCGTGCTTCCGCCTTACAATCTCGGAGATTTTGTGGTGAAACAGATTGAAGCGTATACACGCAAAATTGCACTCGCGCTGAACGTAAAAGGGCTTATCAATATTCAATTTGCCGTGAAAGACGACAAGGTCTTTGTGATTGAGGCAAATCCAAGAGCAAGCCGCACGGTTCCGTTCATCTGCAAAGCGTATGATGAGCCATACGTGAACTTTGCGACCAAAGTCATGCTGGAGGAATTCAAAGTCAGAGATTTCAAGTTTGCGCCCAAGAAGCATGGATACGCCATCAAAGTACCCGTATTCTCATTCAGCAAATTTCCGGATGTAAACAAGGAGCTAGGGCCAGAGATGAAGTCAACAGGAGAGGCCATATACTTCATCGATGATCTTATGGATGACTACTTCCTGGACATCTACTCACAGCGCAATCTCTATCTCAGTAGGTAGTTTGCCGGACGGGTTCTCCTGGTTAGGCAACTCCCGACGGCGTTTGTAAATTGCCTGGTGAATACCCATAATGTACTGGTATGATTGCTTATCTGAAGGGGAAGTTGGTATACAAAGATCCCACCCATGTGGTTGTGGAAGTCAACGGTGTAGGCTACCACGTGCATATTTCGCTGCACACTTTTTCTGAGGTCAAGGAGCGCGAAGACATCAGGTTATTGACATACTATCATGTGCGGGAGGATGCCCACATTCTTTTTGGATTCTCTTCGGAGGCAGAGCGGCAGATGTTCCAGCACCTGATTTCTGTGAATGGTGTGGGACCCAGCACTGCCATGGTTGTATTGAGTTACCTGCCACCATCAGAGTTGCAACAGGCCATTCTGCGGGAGGATGCACACACCCTTCAATCGGTGAAGGGGATCGGGGGCAAGACGGCCCAGCGACTTATACTGGAACTCAAGGACAAATTCCGCAAGGACCCGCTTGAAGAAGGGGCCATAAAGTCCACTGCGTACAATACCATGAGAAGTGAAGCGTTATCTGCCCTACAGACGCTTGGAATAGCCAAAGCAGCCGCTGAAAAAAGCATTGATGCCGTCCTGAAAAAGTCAGGAAATAGCCTTAGTTTGGAGGATTTGGTTAAGCAAGCGCTGAAAAACGCCTGAACCTACGATTGGCTACACCTACCCGGACACAGTTCATCAAAGGACTGAGCTTACTTTTCCTGGTAAGTCTCACAGGCATCCTCCATGCCCAATCTGATAGTACACAGGAGGTGACCGATACCCTTCGTCGAACGCTTCCAGCCTGGAGACCCACGTTCCGACTACGCGACAGATACGGTGATCCTTTTTCCAACTACCAGTCCAGCTCGCCGCTCTTCCTGAAGGATCCGGCTTTGCTCAAATTGGAATTGGAACCTGACACGGGGAGACGGTACAATATTTTCGAGCGGTTGGGACGCATGAATTACCGTCCTCCTTCTTCCATGTCATTTTCTGATTTCTCCGATCAACAGGACGCTGTGATAAGAAAATCTTACTGGCGCGGAAAGAGCAAAAGCCTGGACGGAGAGAGTGCAGTCAGTAGCCGAAATCTCCTTCCCAAACTGTACATCAGCCCGGTATTCGACCGGATTTTTGGCGGCAGTTATGTGGAATTGATCCCCAGGGGATTTGTAACGCTCGATTTTGGCGGGTCCTGGCAGAAAATCGAGAATCCTTCAATACCCATCCGTCAGCAACGCAATGGAGGATTCGTCTTTGACCAACAGATCAACCTTTCAGTGACCGGCAAGATTGGTGAGAAGATGAAAGTCACCACCAATTTTGACAACAACAACTCATTTGATTTTCAGAACCAGATGAAAATCGAGTATACGGGGTTCAAGGAGGACGTGTTGAAAAAACTTGAAATCGGTAACGTAAGCCTTCCGCTTAACAACAGCCTGATCACGGGGGCACAAAACCTGTTTGGCGTGAAGGCACAATTACAATTTGGAAAACTCTTTGTGACGGGGATTGCAACCACCCAGCGAGGGAAACAGAGTACGATCAATATTGCCGGCTCCACCAGTGGCGCTGCTCAAGGCAAACCCTTCGAAATCGTGGGGAGCAACTATGATGATAACCGACATTTCTTTCTTGGCCAATTCTTCCGCGACAATTTTGAAAACTGGCTAAGTACGCTCCCGCAAATTACTTCCGGAATCAACATCACCCGCGTGGAGGTATATCTTGTGAACAGACAAAACGATACACAGACGCTACGCAATATCGTTTGCTTTATGGACATGGGTGAGTCTGATAAGATCTACAGGAATGATCTCCTCACCATCAAAGGAGCCAAACTGCCTACGCACAACGCAGCCAACGATCTGTTTTCCAAATTTCTTTACAACAGTGACTTTACTCTCCGGGCCGAGCTCCGCAAAGCGGACACGGCCAGCAATGTCTTGCAGAACAAGTACGGATTCGTGCCGGGTACCGATTTTGAGCGAATCACAAGTGTGCGGAAGTTGGCTGCCACTGAGTTCTCGGTGAATAAGGAGCTTGGCTACATCACTCTCCAAAGAAAACTTCAGAATGATGAGGCTCTTGCAGTGGCTTATGAGTACACCTACAACGGTCAGGTCTATAAAGTTGGTGAGCTGTCCGAAGATTACAGCAGTCTGAGCGACGCAGATGCCATTTTCCTGAAGATGCTGCGCCCCCGAAAGATCAACATCAAGGACAAATCGGGGTCAATCTTTCCAACCTGGAATCTGATGATGAAAAACGTCTACAGTCTCAATGTTACTCAGATTGCAAAGGAGGGATTCCAATTGCGAGTCATATACAGAGATGACAAGACCGGTATCGATAACCCCCAATTGCAGGAGGGTGACTATGCCCGCACAAAACAGCTGATTCAGGTTTTTGGTCTTGACCGGTTGAATCCATACAATGACCCTCAGCCAGATGGTAATTTTGACTTCGTGGATAAGGTTACCATCAACGCAGAAACGGGTCTGGTGATATTTCCTCAACTTGAACCGTTCAATGAAGGGCTCAGAAACCTATTCGCTAAGGAAACTAACTCTGCAACCCGCGACTTTCTTCTGCAGAAGTATGTCTATGACACGCTGTATCACACGACAAAGGCCGAAGCTGAGCTTGTCGCAACGAAGAACAAGTTCTACCTGACTGGTTCTGTCAAGTCAGGCACAGGCAAGGATATTATCATTCAGGGATTCAATATCTCCCAGGGCTCTGTCAAAGTGTATGCCGGCGGAATGCCTTTGCAAGAGGGTAGAGACTATACGGTGGACTACACTTTTGGAAAGGTTACGATACTGAATGAAGGAATACTCAATTCCGGCAAGGACATTCAGATCACCTACGAGCAGCAAGACCCTTTTGCATTCCAAACCCGCTCTCTTTTAGGAACACGATTTGACTACAAACTGTCAGATGA
The DNA here is from genome assembly GCA_019694905.1 of Cyclobacteriaceae bacterium. Classification (GTDB taxonomy): domain Bacteria; phylum Bacteroidota; class Bacteroidia; order Cytophagales; family Cyclobacteriaceae; genus ELB16-189. The sequence goes on along the minus strand of JAIBBB010000095.1, from coordinate 6,116 downwards.
TATCAACATTGGTTCGACCTTCCTCTACTACAATGAGCGACCGTTGATTACGCGCAACGCCGTCGGCAATGAACCAGCCCGAAACCTTCAGTACGGCCTTGATTTCAATATCAAGCGGAATTCAAGGTTTCTTACCAAAATGGTGGACGCACTGCCGTTCCTTCAGACCAAAGAAACTTCCAGTGTTACTTTCAATGCGGAATTTGCTCAACTGCTGCCCGGTACATCCAATGTGATCAATGGATCGGGTACTTCCTTCATTGATGATTTTGAAAACTCTGCAACACCCTACAGCCTCCTTAACCCTGTCGGCTGGAAACTGGCGGCAGTGCCCAAAGACATTAAATTTGATCTGAGCAGCCCAACCGGAGCTATCAACGATTTGAAGGCAGGATTCAAGCGCGCTAAGCTGGCCTGGTATCAGATTGATAACCTGTTTTACCGGACGACCAGCCGATTTAAGCCGGATTATATTAACGATGAATACCTGCAGAATCACTATTTCAGACCAGTGGGTCCTCAGGAAATCTTTCCTTATCGGGACCTCAACGTCGGATCCTTCTATGAGCAGGTGTTCGACCTCGCCTATTATCCTTCCGAAAGAGGCCCCTTTAATTACAATCCTGACTTGAATGCAGACGGCACCCTGAAAAACGCAAAGGAAAACTGGGCGGGGATCACAACCGCAATCCGGACCGAGGTTGACTTTGACAAAGCAAACGTTGAGTATCTGGAGTTCTGGCTCATGGATCCTTTCATCAATACTCCAAGAGGCGTGATTGATGATGGTGTTAATACACCCAGGCCCAACACAAAAGGAGGAAAACTGATCTTTCACCTGGGAAGTATCTCTGAAGACCTGATGCGCGACGGCAAGCATGCATTTGAAAACGGTTTGCCGGCAGATGGCAACCTGGTCACAGGCGCAGTGACATCCAATGAATGGGGATATGTAACCTCGCAACAGTACATTAATAACGCATTTGACAATTCAAGCAGTTCCCGACAAAATCAGGACGTTGGTTTGGACGGTATTAACAGCGCGGGTGAGGTGACCAAGTTTAACGACTTTTTGAACACTGTCCCTTCTGCAGCGCGAAGTGTGGTTGAGGCAGATCCATCAGCCGATGATTTCAAATACTTCCTTGGGGGTGAATATGATCAAAAGAAGGCGGGCATTCTTGAGCGATATAAGAACTACAACAACCAGGAGAACAACTCGCCAATTCTGACGGGCACCGAACCTTTTGCGAAGTCGGGTACGACAATTCCGGATAATGAGGACCTCAACCAGGACAACACACTGAGTGACCTCGACGAATACTACACCTACAGCCTGGACCTGAAACCGGGACAATTGGATGTAGGCAAGAAATACGTGGTAGACAAGATTGTACCATTCGACGCCAAACGACCCACTGTCTCCGAGGCGACATGGTATCTGGTCCGGATTCCAATTCGTCAGTTTGAAGGAACCTATGGAGATATTAATGGATTCAAGTCCATTCGTTACGTGCGAATGATATTGACGGGATTTGAAGAGCCGGTTGTATTGCGTCTGGCAAGCTTCAGGGCCGTGGGCAATCGCTGGCGCCAGTACGCGGGCAACTTGCAGGACTCCCATTTTGGCGAAGTACTGGAGCCCAATCTGGATGATTTTTCAATCAGCGTGGTTAATGCAGAAGAAAATGGGGTGGGTAACTCAGTGAAGCCACCTTATGTGCCACCGCTCAGACGGGATCGTGACATCACCTCACCTGTTCAACGTCGGTTAAATGAACAGTCTGTACAATTGTGTGTTGACAACCTGCCCGATGGAGACGGAAGGGCAATGTACAAGAACGTGACTGTGGACTTATTCAATTACGGCAAGTTGCAGATGTTCTTGCACGCGCATGGCACGTCTCTGAAAGATGATCAGCTTACCGCCTTTGTCCGGTTGGGTACTGATTTCGATCAGAACTACTATGAAGTTGAAATTCCCCTGAAGATAACCGACCCGGCTGATCCACGATTGCAGAATGGCAATTCTGCCACGGATGCAGTATGGCCCAATGAAAACTACATAGATCTTGATCTGAATGAATTGTACGGTCTGAAGGCTGCCAGAGACAGAGAGGGTTACCCATTGACACAATTGTATCCATTGGCTGGCCCCAAGATTCTGACCGATGGCCGTCAACGCATCCGGATTTTTGGCCGGCCTGATTTGAGCCAGGTAAAACTGATGATGATTGGCGTTCGGAACCCTACGAGCGCGGACAAGAAGGCATTTAAAGTTTGTATTTGGGCGGATGAACTAAGGGTTAGCAATTTTGACCGTACAGCAGGATGGGCAGTCAACTCGGTGCTCAATGCCAAGTTGGCGGATTTGGGGAATGTGAGTGGCGCCTTCAAGCATATTACTTACGGCTATGGCAACGTTCAGTCAAAGATCTCTGAAAGGGCTCGCGGAGAAACAACCATTTATGACCTGACTGCCAACATAGCTGTGGATAAAATGCTGCCCAGGTGGTTTGGAGTCAAGATTCCCATGTTTGCCAGCTATGAGAAGGCGGTCATCAATCCCAACTTTGACCCGGCTAACCCGGACATGAGGATTTCAGCACTCGTGAAGTCTTTCAATACCGACGCGGAGAAGCAGAACTATATCAACCTGATCAGGGACACACAAATCAGACGAAGTCTGAACTTTACCAATGTCCGCAAAGTGAAAATCGATCCCAAGGCTCAGTCTCACATTTATGATGTGGAGAATTTTGCTGTTACCTATGCCTTTACCGAGGCTACCCGCCGCAATTTCAATTTTATTGAGAATACTCAGCGAAGTGTAAAAGGCGGGCTTGCATGGCAATACTCCAGCAAGGCCAAGCCTTTGGAGCCGTTCAAGAATATGAAGGTTTTGAAGTCGAAATATTTTCAGCTACTGAAAGACCTTAATATCAATCTTGTACCCTCAAATATTACGATTCGCGGAGAGTTGGATCGGTCTTTCAATAAGATTGTATACCGTAATGCAAACAAGGATGCACTCAGTCAGGCTCCTAACTTTCAGAAGTACTTTGTTTTCAATCGCTACTACAATATCAGATGGCAGTTGACCAAGTCACTTACCATTGATTACAACGCAAAGGTAAATGCAATTATTGATGAGCCCGACGGTGATATCAACACCCAGAAGAAGCAGGACTCCATTATTAACAATTTGAAGCGGCTTGGCCGGATGAAGTACTTTGAACAAACCATCACGGCCAACTACACAGTTCCACTTGACAAGTTTCCTGTGACAAATTGGATGGGACTCGAATATCGATACAACGTGGGCTACAGCTGGCGGGCGGCTCCCAAGGAGCGAGCAGATACTCTTAAACTTGGCAATGTGATTCAGAACAGTCGTGACCAGGCATTTACCGGAAAGCTTGACTTTTTGAAACTCTACAACAAATGGAAATTTCTGAAGGAGGCCAACACACCCAAAAAGCCACAGACGGCTCTCGAGAAGGCCAAGAGCGCAAAGCAGGATACGGTTAAGCGACCGCCCGACCTGTTTGCCCTCAAGGGCATTGCTCGTTTGGTCATGTCATTGCGCAACGTCACCGGCTCGTACAATATTACCGAAGGAACAATACTGCCGGGATTCATTCCATCACCTGTCATGGTCGGTATGGGAAGTGGATTTAATGCGCCCGGGTGGGACTTTGTGCTGGGAGGGCAGGATCCGAACATCAGGTACAGGGCCCGGGACAATGGCTGGCTATCCACCAGCAGTAAGCTTACCACAGCATTTAGTCAGACGAAATCCAGGGATCTGAATGTGAAAGGTACATTGGAGCCTTTTGCTGACATGAAGATCATGCTTGATGTCAGAAAGACCACCAATAATACCTACCAGGAAATCTTCCGTTATGATCCGGATAATTCACGCTTCAATTCTCTGAGCCCGAGCCTGACCGGGGCTTACAAGATTTCAATGTTAACAATCAACACGGCCTTCAGAAACAATGACAGCAAGAACTCGGATGTCTTCCACACATTTGAGAAGAATATTGACGTGATGAAGAAGCGATTTACGTCAGTATATAATCAGGCCTACGAAGGGAAATCGCAGGATGTACTGATTCCTGCATTTATCGCCGCGTATACCGGTAAGGATGCTCAGCAAACGAGTTTGTCGCCGTTCCCGAACATCCCGCTTCCGAACTGGAGAATGGACTACAACGGCTTGAGCAAATTGAATATTTTCAAGAGTGTCTTTCAATCCGTAACCATCAGCCATGCCTATAACTCTTCCTATTCGGTGGTGAACTACACAAATTCACTGGAATACCAGAATATAAACATTGGCTCCATCAGGACCTATAATTCCAGTCTGGATAACTATGGAAGTCAGAAAACGGAGCAAGGACTCATTATTCCAAAATTTGTAATCAATCAGGTACTGATATCTGAGCAGTTCTCACCACTGGTCGGCGTGAATGTCCGGACACAGAGCAAGGTTTCGGTCCGATTTGAGTACAAGACCAAGAGAGACTTATCGCTCAACATCTCCAATGCCCAGATCACTGAATTGAACAGCAAAGACTGGTCGGTGGAAGTCGGGATGACCAAGAGCAACTGGAAAATGCCCTTCCGTGACAAAGGAAGGACAATTACCATCAAGCACGACATTACCATCCGGCTCAATATGAGTGTTGTAAACAACAGGACAATTCAACGGAAAATTGATGAGCCTAACATCATTACAAACGGCAATATCAACTTCCAGCTAAAGCCGAACATCAGCTATGTGGTGAATGAAAAGCTGAACATTCAGTTCTACTTCGACAGAAATGTAAACACACCATTGGTAACCAACTCTTACCGGAGAGCAACTTCCCAATTTGGTTTCAAACTGCTTTTCAATCTCTCTCAATAGCAAGTTGGTTGTGCCATTGGTTCCCTATAACTTGCGTTATGTTTATTGAGCCGCACCTTGGACATCATTCAGACAATCGGGCTGGTTGGATTGAGGTTATTTGTGGCTGTATGTTTTCGGGCAAGACAGAGGAACTGATCCGGCGACTGACCCGGGCGCTTATTGCCAGGCAAAAGGTCGAAATATTTAAACCTATTCTCGACAACCGGTATCACACGGAGAAAATCGTTTCGCATAACGACCGCGCTATACGTTCTACGCCTGTGAATGTAGCGGGAGACATATTGCTGCTAGCGGGTGATTGTGATGTGGTAGGAATTGATGAGGCGCAGTTTTTTGACGAGAGTCTTGTGGACGTGTGCAACACCCTTGCTAACAGCGGAAAAAGAGTGGTTGTGGCAGGACTTGACATGGACTACACAGGCAAACCTTTCGGGCCTATGCCCAATTTGCTTGCAGTAGCAGAATTTGTGACCAAAGTTCATGCGATATGTGCGCAGACAGGGGAACTGGCATCGTACTCCTTTCGGCTCAACGCCAGCGACTCCAGGGTTATGCTTGGCGAACGCGATGTTTATGAAGCGCGAACCCGCAGGTCTTTTGTGGAGGGGATGCGGCGGAAGACCGAAGGAAAGGAAAAAGAAGAATGATTCAGAAGACCCAGGGCGTCGTCTTACGGTTCGTACGCTATGGCGAGACTTCCATTGTGGCAACTATTTTTACACGCTCGTTCGGGATACAGGCCTATCTGGTCAATGGCGTTCGCTCAGAGCGGGCTCGAACCAAGATTGCCTTGTTTCAACCGCTTACTCTCGTTGACATGGTAGTGTACCACAAGGAGAACGCGTCGATGATGCGGATCAAGGAGATCCGATGCCCTAATCCATGTCATTCTCTTCACACTGACATACGCAAGGAGAGCATTTGCATGTTCTTGCTTGAAGTCTTGAACCGCACGCTGAAGGAAGAAGCTCATTCTGAAGACCTGTATACTTTTGTGGAACATGCTATCCTGACGCTTGATGATCAGGCAAGTGGTTTTGAGAACTTCCATCTGATCTTCATGATCAAGTACAGCCGGTACCTGGGGTTTGGCCTTCAGGCAGCTTCCGACCTTGTTGGAATGGGAGTCTTTCGCAGCGACGAAGAGCCGCTGGCAAAGGCACTGTTACTTGCAGAGTATGATTCCCCGCTATCACTA